>NZ_CP040812.1:4042705-4353683 GCF_006159205.1 Antarcticibacterium flavum
ACGGGAAATAGTAATGCAGGAGCAGATCAGTCCAATCGAGCTATTGATATAAATCAAGCCGATATAGCGAGTATTGACATCCTCAAAGGTACTGCTGCACAAACTTTGTATGGATTAAGGGCTGCTAATGGTGTGATACTTATTACTACCAAAAAAGGAATTGCAGGTGAACCTACCATATCAGTAACTTCAACAACACAATTTAGTAACGTTAGTCAGGTTCCTGAATTGCAACAGGAATTTGCGCAAGGTCGCCCCGTGAATGGTGTTCCTACCTATCGTGGCCCTGAGACTGGAGAAAGTTTTAGCTGGGGTCCAAGAATTTCTTCTTTAGAATATGATGGTGATACCTCTTATCCTTATCACAGGCTAGGAAGGTTAGTTCCTCAAGGAACCGGAAACGGACAACCGGCTGAAGCGTATGATCACTACGACTTTTTTGTGACCGGTATTCTTCAAGATCAAAATGTTTCCGTTAGAGGGGGTCAGATAGAATTAAATATTATTTATCGGGATCGAATTTGAACCAAACCGGAATTTCTCCGAAGGAAAAATTCGCCAGGAGGTCATTTAGAACAGACCTCAGTGCGATGTTAACAGAAAAACTGGAAATATCTGCAAGTGCAAATTTTGTCAATTCAGGAGGACGACGTGTTCAACGAGGGTCAAACATTTCTGGTGTTATGGTGGGGGTAGTGAGAACTACTCCAACTTTCGATAACGGAAATGGCTTATCAGGTCGTGAAGCCGCGGATAATCCTTCTACCTATGAATTACCAGATGGAACTCAACGGAGTTATAGAGCTGGTATCTATGATAACCCATATTGGACCGTTGCCAAAAACCCATCTACAGACGATGTAAAAAGATTCATTGGGAGACTCTCATTTGATTACAAACCACTGGATTGGGCCACCGTTCGAGGTAGTATAGGTTATGATCAATATTCTGACGTACGAAAATCTGCGCTTGATATCAATTCAGCATCTAATCCTCAGGGAGAGGTTTTTGATTCAAATTTGTTTAATGAAGATATAAATACCCAGTTGCTTTTTTTAACCGAGCACCAGATAGGTGATAAAATTACATTAAATGGTTTATTTGGTTATGATGGATTTTCAACGGAAAGCTTAAATAGAAACGTACTTGGAAATGCGTTGACTGTACCAGGATTGTTTAATTTAGCGAATACCGCCAGCCAGATTTCATCTGAATCAATAGGTAGAAAAAAATTGGACGGTGTGCTTTTAGATGCAAAATTTGCTTATGATGACATGTTATTTCTGAATGGTACTTTTAGGAATGACTGGTCTTCAACATTGCCAGTGGATAATAATGCTTTTCAATCTTATAGTGTTGGAACTAGTTTCATATTTACTGAATTATGGGAAAACGATTATATGAACTACGGTAAAATACGAGGTTCATATGGTAAAACAGGGAATGATGCTCCTATCTTTTCTACTTTAACTTATTACGGTGCAGCTGCGGCCGGGGGAGACTTTTTTATTGGATCGAATCAATTTCCATTATTCTCAACTGTGGCTTTCGAGAGATCATCACAATTAGGTAATCCTAATATAAGACCTGAGAGTACAAGGGAATATGAATTGGGAGCTGAATTTTATTTCTTCGATTCCCGTTTTAAATTAGATGTAACTTATTATAATAAAGAAACTACAGATCAAATTATTGCTGTTGATCAACCCTCAGTTACCGGATATACTTCTAGAATCGTGAATGCCGGTATTATCGAGAATAAAGGATGGGAAGTTTCTGGAGGTGTAAAAGTTATAAATACCCAGGATTTTTCCTGGGATATAGATGCTAATTGGACAGCGTATGAAACTACTGTTGTCGAACTTGCTGAAAATGTCGAATCAATAATTTTATCAGGTTTAGGGAGTGTAAATAGTGTTGCTGTACCAGGTCAACCATATAGCTCAATATTCGGTACCAGATTTGCTCGCAATGCTAATGGGGAAATGATTATTGGAAATGATGGTTTTCCATTACAAGATTCTGAATCTGGAATAATTGGAGATCCAAACCCAGATTGGACAATGGGGGTAAGAAATTCCTTTTCCTATAAAAACTTTAGTTTATCTGGACTCTTGGATATTCGAAAGGGAGGTGACGTGTGGTGTGGTACCTGTGAGATAGCAGATTATTTTGGTACTTCACAAAAAACAGCTGAGCAAAGAAGTATTACCGGATATGTGTTCGACGGAGTAAATGTAGACACAGGTCAACCTAATACTACTGAAGTTGCTTTTGCAGATCCAACTAAACCAGTAAATACTAATAGATGGGTGAGATATGGATTTACAGGTGCTGCAGAGGATTATATTTATGACACTTCCTGGATTAGGTTGCGTGAAGTTGCTTTAACTTACAGTTTACCACGAAGTATTATTGATAATTCCTTTCTTTCAGGAGGATCTATAACTCTTGCTGGCCGAAATTTATTCTTAATAACAGATTATCCAGGAGTGGATCCTGAAACGAATTTAAATGGAGATTCCAATGGAATAGGGTTAGACTATATGAATCAACCGAACACAAAAAGTTATGCTATTACAGCTAAAATTAATTTTTAAAAATATTGATATGAAATCATTTAAAAAAAAATTATTAAAAACATCTCTGGTTTGCTTGGTCTTATTAGCCTCTTGCGACTATGATGATATCAATCAGGATCCAACTCGCCCTGGAGGTGCGAATGTTGAAATCAATGCTTTGGTTCCTGCAATGCAAACACAAACTCACAGAAATCAATCTGCTGCCCTTGCCAGACATGCTGGTATTATTATGCAACACTGGGAGGGGAGCGATGCTCAACAATTACAATATACAGCATATCAAATAGGTGAGGATGGACCCGGGTCCAATACTATTTGGGAATTCGGATTTTATACTGGAGCTATGCGAGATGCAGATGATATAATCAAACGTGCAACTGAAAATGGAGCTCTTCATACACGGGGAATAGCCAAAATTTACATGGCTATAAATCTAGGATTGGCTACAAATGTATGGGGAAATGTTCCTTATTCTGAAGCGTTTTTAGGTGAGGAAAATTTATCTCCTAAGTATGATGATCAGGAAGAGATTTATAGGGAGCTACAAATCCTATTATCTGAAGCTATAGAAGATTTAAATGCTGAAGATCCTGCAGGGATTAGAGGAAGCTTGGTGGCCGGTAGTAATGAAGATTGGATTAGGGCTGCACATGGTTTAAAAGCCCGTTTTTATATTCAACAAACCAGTGTAAGAAATGATGCAGCTCAGTTAGCTCTGGAAGAAACACAGTTAGCACTAAATAGTAATGCTGAGCAGCTCGATTTTCTTTTCGAAAACACACAAAACGGAGGACATCCTTTGGCTATATTTGGTATAAATCGACCAAACACTTTGATCGTAAGTGATAATTTCGCAGATTTAATGGAAGGCGATCCAAGAAAGGATCTGTATATGCAAGAGAATCCAGGAGGGGACTTTCTCTTTTTTAATGCCAATAATCCTAATCTTTTCTGGAGCCAGTTAGATAGTCCATCTCCTGTGATTAGCTATTCTGAAATCAAGTTTATCGAAGCAGAGGCGAAGGTTAGATTAAATGAGGATGCTACTGAAGAATTAGAAGAAGCAATTAGAGCAAATATGGAATACCTTGGAATCCCTGCTGCTGAAATTTCAAGCTATTTATCAACTGTTGAGTTATCTGGTTCGATGGAAGAAAAAATAAGAGTTATTATAAATGAAAAATATAAAGCTCTTTATGGACAGAATGCTGTCGAAGTTTGGAATGATTACAGAAGGACAGGTTACCCGGCCATTGTTCCAAATCCAAACGGAGCTAACGGTAATAACCCTTCAGGAATTGTTCCCAGAAGATTACTTTATCCAATTTCTGAAAGATTGGGGAATCCTGAAAGTTATGAACAAGCTATTAGTGCTCAGGGGGACATCTCTTAGATGATGATATTTGGGTTTTCCCGAGAAATTAAAAATCAAAGGATCTTATATAAAATTCTGAATTAGCCTATAGTTTTCAGAAGAAAAAGTCGCTTTCAAAAGAGAGCGACTTTTTTATTATGGAACTCAATGTTTTGAGTTTACTAATTAAGAAGGGCCAAAAGCAATAATTTATTTATAAATAAGGTTATTCCTGGGCCTAAATCAATCTCTCTGGAAGAAGAGTATTGAACTTAGTTTAAGAGAAATTCTAAAATGACCTACCCTGTTTTGTGTTGGTCCTGTATATATACCTTGAAGTAATTAGGACTTTATATATTAGATATTAAATTTTGATAATTTAGATATTCGTTAGTGGATTTTATTTTATATCTTTTTTTAGCAAATTTTGCTTAATTAAATAGCATTTAGAATTTCAGATTTTTAGAATTCTGGTTTATTAGAAATAAGATCTACCCTAAACACATAAGGGGGATAATTGACAAAGGTATTTCAACTAAAAAAAAAGACATAGGTTTACCGGATCTCGTTATTTTCCATAAAAAACACCCAGGGAGTTCTTAATTCGCTATTCCAGCTTCTGATAATAGTAAAATTAATGCTCTCTGTATTGATAAATGTCCCTCATCATTAATCCACCATTCCTGAAGGGAATGGGCTCCATCTCCTTTACCTCCGCGCCCTATAGTGACCGCAGGGATTCCAAGCGAAATCGGAATATTAGAATTTGTCGATCCAGTTCTAAGAGTTGGGGTCGCGCCAAAAAGAGCCGCAGATGCCATGGCATTTTGGACTAATCTATTATCGACAGGAATTATTCCTGATGGCCGATCGCCTACCATATCTATCTCGACCTGGAGATCTGATCCTTCACGTTTTACTTGATTTTCTTTTTTCAGAGCTTCTTGGACGGATTTCTGGAAAATCTGATCCATTTTTTTTAATTGGTCCGGCACTGCCGAACGCATATCCACTTCAAGCCAAGATTCAAATGGGATAGCATTCACAGATGTTCCTCCGCCTATCCTTCCTATATTATAACTTACTTTCTCTTCTGACCGGGATAAACTATCCGCATTAATGATAAAATTATTAATAGCTCTGCCTAAGGCATGGTGTGGATTGGCCAAACCGAAGGCGCCCCAAGAATGACCACCGGGTCCCTTGAAAGTTACCCGGTAACGTAGAGAACCTAGAGCCCCATTGGCTATTCCTGCAAGGTCACCTCCGTCTACGCCAATCCAGGAATCAATACCAGGACCATCTTTCCGGAATAAGTGCTTAACTCCGCGCAGATCGCCCAATCCTTCTTCTCCTACACTACCGATGAATAAAATGTCAGCTTCTGTTTCAATATTATTGATTTCAAGTGCCCGTAATACTGTGAGGACAACCATTAATCCGCGGGTATCGTCTCCTATACCGGGAGCAATGAGTGTATCCCCGTGCTTTTTTACAGTTACATCGGTACCTTCGGGAAATACCGTATCCAAATGTGCGTCTAAAGCGACAACTTTATTGCCCGAGAAGCCTTTTTTTAGAGCAATGACATTTCCTACATCATCAGTCCAAACTGAATCTGCCCCTGCTTCTTTCAGCATCTCAGCATATTTAGCAGCTCTTACTTCTTCCTTAAAAGGTGGTGCAGGAATTTCTGTAAGCATAATTAATTCATTAAGGGTGCGAGATTCCAATTCCTCAATTGTCTTAAAAGCTTTTTGAACCTTTTTGTGCTTGGAAAGGGAATTAATTTCCTTAATATATTTTTTTTCTAAAACCTCTTTTTTTCCTTCAGAAGGAGAAGCTTTTTGAGCTAGGGAATTAAATGTGGTGCAAAAAAAAATAATTAGAAATATTAAAGAAAAAGTATTCTTTGGAAATAGTGAAATTTTCATGAAGTAGGTTGGTTAGATTAAAAGCTTCAATTTTTGAGAAGATGAATTGTCTTCTGATTATTTTTTTATTTGCTCAGACGGTGAATTAAGAGGGCTGCTCTTTCTGTAAGAGGAATGAAAGTTTCAAGATTGATCGTTTCTCCAGGAGAGTGTGCACCACTCCCCATCACCCCCAGTCCATCCAGACCATCCACATATTGAGCGATAAAAGAAATGTCGGCAGCGCCACGGCGTCCGGGATCATAAGCTTCTACAGAGCCATACCCTAGGTCCAGGCTTATTTTGTCTAAAACTTTTAATAATTCCATATTGCCATCTGTAGGTTTCATTGCTGGATAAGAGTCGGAAAAATCAATAGAAGCTGAAGTTCCTGGTAAATTGTTATTAACGATATTCTTCATTTTTTTTCTAGCATTCTCTTTTTGTTCTTCTGAAATAAACCGTAACCCCCCATATACCTCAAGTTCACTTGCCACAACGTTGGTCTTTCCAAATGCTGTGCCTTTAGATTGAGCGCCATCGTAATTCACCTTGGTTCCTCCAAGAATGACTCCGGGATTAAAAGTTAATAATTCTTCACCCTTTACATCAGTATAAAACGAATTTAAGATTCTGGCTGCCTCAAATATTGCACCGGCTCCTGTATTCTCACTAAAAATACCTGAGGAATGTGACTGTTTTCCCTTAACTTTCAAACTCCATCCACTGGATCCTCTCCTGGCAACAGTTGCATGATTCATCCCCGATGCAGTTTCAAATCCCAAAGCTATATCCGCTTTCTTTCCTGCTTCCACTAGGTGATGCCGACTTATACTAAGTGGCTGTCCAGGCTTTTCTTCATCTCCAGTGAAGGCCACTATTATATTTTTATCTTCCAATGCTCCGGCAGCGTGCAGGGCTTTTAGAGCATATATAATTACAGCATTTCCGCCTTTCATATCGTTCGCCGCTGGGCCTTTCCCAATATTTCCTTGACGAGTAAATGATTGAAACTCATGATCATCTTCAAAAACAGTATCTATATGACCAATCAATAAAATAGTTTTTCCTTTTCCTTTATTTATTTCGGCAAAGAGGTGGCCGGCCCTACCAACACTATCAGGCATTGTAATCCAACTAGTTTCAAAACCTAGAGCATCAAGCTCATTTTTATAAATCATTCCTACTTTTTTCACTCCAGGTAAGTTAAGAGTGCCACTATTAATATTTACCGTATTTTCAAGGAAATTTATCTGTTCTTGCTCATTCAGACGGAGATATTCAATTATATCCTGTTCGTCAGTAGAAATTTCCTGTGCCTGAGTGGTTATAGCAAGAATAAAAAAGAAAAAAGTAAAAATTTTTTTCATGTTTATGATTTTAAGTTGATTTTCAAATATATTGAATTTAAAGCTTTTTAATGTTTTATCTGGTAACATTCGACAGATACTTGTAATTAAGTAAAATCAGATATGTGTACTGTCATTTTTTTCTTCTTTTAAAGTTTAGATTATAATCCATTACAAGAGTAGAGAAATATTGGATAAATACTAATATCAATATTTTTATCATTCTCCCAACTAAATAAAAACTTCTGCTCATATCGAATTAAGGATTAAGTGAGCTAATCTTTTCATGGAATCATCATAACGCATGAATTTTGCTTCATCGGGATTAGAGATAAAGCAAATTTCAATGAGCACAGAAGTCATATTCTTAGTAGTTTCTTTTAATACAAGAAAATCTTTAAATTTTATACCTCTTGGTGAGAACCCTATTGATTTCACAAGGTTTTCATGTAGTCGATAGGCAAGAAGAACAGAAGAATCCCGGTACGAAGAAGAAATTTTCCTTGAAAGAAAAATTTCGATTCCTTTGGCAGAGGCAGAAGTTGAATGATTAAAATGCAGCGATATATATAATTCAGCGTTTAGAGTTTTTGAAAGGAAGATTCTATCTTTTAAGGAAATAAGTGAATCCGCATATCTTGTCAGATATATTTCGTTAGGGTTTGTTTTATTATTAAGGAGAAGGATTTTTTTTGCCAATCTAAGTGTATATTCACTTTCACTAATACCATCTACACCAATAGCTCCCGGATCACTCCCCCCGTGACCCGGATCTATAACCACAATTTTGTTTTTCAAAGGTTCAAATTGTGCCTGGGCACTCTGAGGAATCCATAGGTACAATAGCAAAATCAAGATTCCACAGAATACTTTACGCTTCATTTGAAAAGTTTTTTCAAAGGTGAGGGAGGCTCTCCAATTTTTATATCTGGAAGGAAAAATTAACGCACGCTATAGTTTGTTTTTATACTTCCTGTAAAATTTTGGGCAAAGTGCTGGAGATTTTCCAACAAGAAACATTTCCAAAAGTGAGGAGAACTGCAAAAGAAAATTAATAGTGATTCTAATAAATTTTTGATATTTCCATAATTCTCAGGCCCCCAAGAAGTTAAAATTCATCCTCTTAAAATCCCATCTGGGTTTAGGAAATAAATTTCTCATCAGAAAATAATTTTAAACAAAATCTGATGAAAAAATCTTTCTACCCAACAATTTTTTTAATGCTGTTTTCTTTCCCGCTTTTCGCACAGATTGGCGGGATTGAAAGCTCAGTGGCCGATATGGCCAGTACTGTTCGTGCTATTTTTCCCATTATCCTGGGAGTGATCTTTCTCGTGGGGTTTCTATTTAATGCAGGCCATTTCTTTGGAGAAAATGCCGACCTGAAAAAGGGAATCACAAGGGTATTGGTGTTCGTACTCATAGCCGGAGCGGTGGTGGGAATCTTTACTTACCTAATTGGGATTGTGGTCTAATGAAGCGCTACGAGGTATATCGAAACATAAGGAAGCAGGCGATGATCTTTGGGTTATCCCTGCCGCTTTTCGCGCTATTGATGATCGCGGTCATAGCTTCCCTGTTGGTCATAATCTTTTCCTTCAGTTTCACTGTAGTGATTTCAGTTTTTGTATTGAATGCGGTCCTGTACATCTGTTTACTCAGATTTTCTGCCAATTCCCAACTGTTTCAGGTAGCACCTGTTTTTCCCAAGATTATTTCAGCTAAAAAATCAAGCCTTCTGGATTATGAGCAAGATTAATCTGTCTTTTTTTCATCCCATTGCAGATATTCAGGAGAATGTCATTTTTGCCAGTAATGGCAATGTGGTGCTTGCCTATGAAATTCATTTGCCGGAGATATATTCCTTATGTGAAAAGGATTTTGAGGATCTCCACAGCGCGTGGTTTCAGGCTCTTAAATCCCTGCCAACGGGATGTGTTGTTCATAAGCAGGATATTTATCTTCAGAAGGAGTATTCTTCAGCAAACCTTCCCAACAGAACATTTCTTGAAAAGGCCACCTATGAGCATTTTAAGGGCCGGGAGTATATGGATCATCGGTCTTACGTATTCTTTCTGCTCACCAGGAATAAAGCTTTAAATAATCCAAAGTTCGTAAACCCTTTCAGAAAAATTCAAAAAGGCCTTCCGAAGGAACTGGACGAAAATCTTAAGAGGTTCCAGGGAGTTGTAAATGATTCAGTTTCCTTCCTCAATAACAGCAGGAAACTGGAGCTCCTGCCAATGAAAGCAGAAGAGGTCCTAACGCTGACCAATGGGTACTTCAATGGTTTTAATGAATGTTTTGATACCAACATTTTACTGAAGAAAACAAACATTGGCATTGGGGATAATCATTTCGATATTCTGGCGGTTAATAGTGAATTGTGTTTTGGAGAGAGCGTGCAGAGTAGTAAAACCAATGACAGGTTTACATCTGATGATTTTGTGTTCCACCAGGGGTTTATCGATGGGCTGGGCCTCACTCTAAATGAAAATCACATCGTGAACCAGATCATTTACCTGGATGATAAGCAAAAGTGGAGAAAGCTGCTGGACAAGAAGGTGGAAGAGCTTAATAAGAGTTCCAACTTTGGCTCCCAGAACAAGGTGGTGCTGCAAAAAATCAAGCATATCCTGGACAGGGTGAATGAGGATGATACAGCCAGGATCATCCGTGGGCAACTTAACGTAATTTACTGGGATAAAGATCCTCATAAACTGTCATTGATTGGTTCCAGGATAAAAACAGAATTTAAGGAGCTGGATATTATTCCCTATTATCCAAAAGGGGAGGAGCGAAAGAATTATTTCTTAAACAGCTATTGCTGCTTTTCTTCCAACTTCTCCAATGAAGATCTTTATGTAACCGACCTGAAACATTCGCTTTGTTTGCTCATCAATAACAGCAATTACAAAAGCGATGCCAAGGGAATCATCTTCAACGACCGTGAACACAACATACCTGTGCTTAAGGATGTATGGGATGAAAAGAAAAAAAGGATAAAGGCCAGGAACTTTGCCATCTTCGCCCCTACAGGAGAGGGCAAATCCTTTCTGGCCAATAATATCCTTAGGCAGTATTTTGAGAGCGGGGTGCGCCTGGTGATCATTGACCTGGGAGGCTCCTATACAAAATTTGCCAAGCTCTACCCACAGCGGTATACGATCCTGCGCTATGAAAATGGAAAGAATTTAGGAATAAATCCTTTCTACATAAGCAGGCCTGAAGACCTTACTGCTGAAAGACTGGAGGATCTGTCGGTTTTTCTGTTTGAATTACTGGCTACAGGAATGGAAGTGACCAAAGTCCAGGCGGTTTCAATTAAGAAGATCCTTCGCAGTTATTACCTGGAGGAGAAGGAGAATTACTCCCTGGAAAGCTTTTATGCTTTTATAGATAACAACAGAGAAAATCTTCTGGAAGAGCTGAAGATCCATCCCGATTATTTCAACATCAATAATTTCCTGCACATTATGAGTGAATATGTAGGGGAGGGGATCTATAGTTTCCTGTTTGAGGTGGGGGAAGACCAGACTTACAAGATCGAGGATAAAAGGCTTATCGTTTTTGAACTGGATGAAGTAAAGGATAATAAGGAGATCCTTTCTGTTATGCTGAAGCTTATAAAGTCCGCTATACAAAGAACCATCTGGAAAAACAGGGCAGAGAAGGGGATTATCTTATTTGATGAGTTCGCAAAACAGCTGAAGTTTGAGAACGTGTTGGAAAGTGTGGAGTTCTATTATCAGGCGATCAGGAAACAAAATGGGGCGATTGGGATTATCCTTCAGTCAATCAATCAGCTTCCCAACAATTCCACATCAGCAAGTATCCTGGAGAATACACAGGTGATCTACAGCCTTCATAATGAAAAAGGCTATGAGGAGCTTAGGAGACGGTTGAATCTCTCAGCTCACGATCTAAATCAGCTGAAATCCATTAAGAACAACTTTACCGGGGAGAGAAGGTATACAGAGATGTTTATCAAAATTGGGAGGGAGAGCAATGTCTTTCGGCTTGAGGTCCCAAAAGAAGTGTATGCTGCTTATCTCACAGATGGAGTAGAGAATGATGCTATTATGAAATTATACGAGGAACACGGGGAAATGGAAAAAGCCATTCTTGAATTTACCTCACAGAATAAATAATCAAAAGGCTAAAACTAAAATTATGAAAACAAAACTAATCTTTCTTGGAATTGCCCTGCTCCTAAGTGTGAATGTAAGGGCGCAGGGGATGCCGGTCTATGATAACACCAATTTTATAAGCCTTGCAAAATCCCTAATTGAGTCGGCAAAACAGACTTCTCAGTTATTGAAGACCGTAGAATTCCTGAAAACCCAAAAGGAGAATATTGAAAGGGTAAATGATGTGATTAAACAGTTCAATGCCGTGCGGGAGCTTACACGGAATAATCAGATCCTCTTTGAGGTGATACGAGATGATCTAAAAGAGATCCTTAATTCCCCATACATCAAGCCGGAGGAGATCACCCGTATCTCCCATTCTTTCAACTTAATTATTGAACAATCCCTGGAAGACCTGGACTTTATAGACCAGATCCTCACCAGCAATTTTTTAAAGATGACAGATGCAGAAAGGGCTTTGGTGCTTAAGGAAAAGGAACTGCAATCCAGGGAGATGGTGGCAGAGATCCATCAAAAAACCCGGAGGTACCGGGATATTATTTCCTTCAGGGAAATGCAGGATAAGGTCAATAACAGGAAAATTAATTACTAGGAATGGCCGGTATATTTTTAGGGATAGGCCTGGAGTATGTGGACGCTGTTTTTCAAACCATCAAAAGCAGTGAGTTCTCGCAGTACACCATAACCGGAATTAAAACCCTGGCAGTATTATTTTTCCTGGTCAATATCCTCAAGAAATATTATGAAGGGGTGGCAGAAAAGGACGGTTACACCTGGGGCCTGAGTCCTGGGGAGCTAGTAAAGAATTTCGTGATAGTGTTGCTGGTGATTTTTTCTACCCAGATCCTGGGCTTCTTTGATGCCATCCTGGTGAGTGTGGAAACCCAGTATAAGGATACGGCGCCTGCGCTCATTCCGCTGCAACTACAGGATATAGATATTGAAATGGACGTAGGTGCTTTGGAAGCTGCCAAGAAGGCAATGGCACTATTGTATGAGGCTCTGGTTACCCCGCTGTACCCGGTGAAGGTAATTGCTTTTGTGGTTGGGTTATTCCTATGGGTACTGGATCTTTTTATATATCCTTTGTTCCTGGCCGAGCGGTATTTTCTGCTGGGGATTATGCAGGCTTTCTTTCCGCTGGTGATCAGCCTTGCTGTTTTTGAGAAGTTCAGGTCCCTGGCCTATAACTTTTTCAGGCTTTACGCTGCGGTGTATATGCTGGTGCCTGCATTTTTCCTGGTTAATGTATTCGTCAATAACCTGTATGCGGAGATCAATGCCAATTTCTGGAGTAATCTTCTGGGAACCACAACAGATAATAGCATAATAAGGATAATCATAGAAGCCGGCTCCATTGCTTTTATAGTATTCTTGAAGTTTAAACTGTACGCCAGGGCAACATCATTTACTCTTAGACTATTTACTTAATCGCTATAAAGAAATAACTATGAAAACACCTTATAAAAATATTTACGAGGTTTTAAAAATCAATAGGTTTATAGTCCTCATCACAGTGGCAGGAGCAACGATTTCCGGGATCTTCTTTGGGTGGATGGTGTATGACATCAACCGCACAGCTTTAAATAATTCCTTTGCCATTAATACAGATGGGAGTGTTATTCCGCTTAAATGGGTGTCGCAACAGGAAAACCTGCAGGTGGAGGCCCTGGCGCACCTGGAACTTTTCCACTCCTGGTTCTATAATATCGATGCCAGTAACTACCAGCGAAACCTTGAGAAGGCTTTATGGCTTGGGAACAGTTCTGTAGATAACCTGTATCGACAAAAGAAAGCAGATGGCTTATACAACCGCCTTCTTCAGTATTCCCTTGTTCAACGGGTGGTTAGTATAGAATCTGAAGTTGATATCCAGCAGGAGCCATACGACTTCAGGACGAGGACTGTCTTTGAAGTGAACAGGGGAAAGGTGGTAGATAGATATGAATTGATCTCCAGCGGAAATTTAATTAAAGTAGACAGGCATTTTCCCAACAATTCCCACGGATTGCTCATTACCAATTATTTCGAAAACTCTTTAAAAAAACTAAACAATGAAAATTGAAAAGAACAAGATCGTATTCGGCTCTGTGCTGGCGGTAGTAGTTATATTTATTGTGGGCTACAGCCTGGTGATATTCGGTGGGGATGACATCAGTTCAACTGAGCTGAAGGAAACCCTCATCCCGGACCTGGAACAGGAGGAAAAAGATTTTAGATCGAAACTTGATGCCGTAAATGCATTGAAGGAGGAGCGGGAGGTAACTGCTCCCAGTATTTATGATGAAAGATTTTTAGATTCCCTGGGCTATTATGATCCCGACCTGCGGAACAAGCGAAAGGAACAAATCGTGGATAGCATCTATAAGTCTGGAAGAATAAGTTATTCGGAAAGTTCTTACCGCAGATCTTCCCTGGAAGAAGCAATTCAACCAGACACTTTACCTGTTGTTAGAGAACCTATAATCGATGCAAATCATATTTCTTCGAAAGAACTTGGACTGGAGCATCAGTTGTTTTACAGTTCTGCCCCGGCGGTCACTCAAGGTGTTAGAGCCACAGAAAACCCTGAAGAAGTATATCAAGTGGAGGTTGACGGAAACCAGGTAGTGAGAGCGGGGTATCGCCTGAGAATGCGGCTAACCGAAGCTGCAATGATCAATAACAAATTTCTCCCGGCACATACTCCTGTCTTTGGTTTCATAAGTTTTAAGCCTAACCGTGCCCTCATTGAGATCCAGAATATTGATCGTCATCCCGTAAGATTAAAGGCGTATGACCTGCAGGATGGTAGCGAAGGGATCTATGTGGAGAACAGTATTAGGGCAGAGGCAAGCAGGGAAGTGCTGGAAGATATCATCCAGGATATCGATATTCCGGGAGTGCCGCAGGTAAGCGGAGTCAAGCAGGTCTTTCAGCGAAATAACAGGAATGTAAAAGTAACCGTCACCAATAATTATAAACTCATTTTAAAAGCCGCACAAGGCAACAATGAATTATGAAAAAGCTATCTATTTTATCCGTTTTTATTTTTATCATCGGCTGGCCTACTATGGCAGCCCAGGAAGTAAATTTTACTTCAGATGTTCTGGATACCATTTACGCCAATGATCACAAGAATGTAGCCCTCTTTTTTCCTGCACCTATCCGCCAGGGAATTACTGGTTCAGAAAATTTCGTATTTACCTATAACAGGGAGAAAGAGCAGCATTTGGGATTGCTTCAGGGGATGCCGGGAAAGGAAAGTAATTTGCTAGTAATCAGTACTACCGGAGCGGTTTTTTCGTATATTGTAAAGTATTCTGAAGAGCTGGAAAAACTGAACTATTTTATAGATGAGTCAGGAAGTATAGGCAATGAAAGCCCGGCTTTTAAATCAGTAGCAGAAGATGATTTTGTTCCCGGTTCTAAGCCTGAGGAAATACTAGCAGATAAAGATCTTATTTACCAAATTTTCAGCACCTATTTAATAAGAAGCAAACAGCGGCTTGGTAGGATCAATAAGAAGAAGGAGGGGATACAGTTACAGGTTGAAAATATTGTATTTCACGGGGAGGAGTTGTATTTCGTTCTTAAACTGGAAAACGACTCTCCCATAGATTACGAACCTACGTTTTTGGACATTTCTGTAGAAACCAGGCAAAAAGGCAAAAAGAAATCCATACAAAAACTCTTACAGGAACCGGTGTTCACTTATAAAATGCCGGAGAAAGTTCGAAAAAGTCAGAGTTCAAGATTTATATACGTTCTGCCAAAATTCTCCATTGCTGAAGATAAGGTCGTAGTAATTGACCTAAAGGAACTTAACGGGGAGCGTGATATAAAGCTGAAGGTTAAAAAGAGGTATATAAACAATCCAAATTGAAATGAATATGAAAAAGATAATGATGATTTTCATTTTAGGTCTGTGTATGGCCTGTGCAGAGGCTCAAATGTCCCATACAGAAACCGCCAAAGCTGTGGTAGAAAGTTTTTACACGAAGGATTTGCCTACCCTGGAAAAGCACACCACCAAGGAGAGCTTTGATTCTTTTATGTACATACAGGAATCTTTTCCTGCAGAGGAAAAGGGCTCTAATTTTAAGGTCCTTCAGGAAACCGAAAATGGGAATACGGCCTGGGTGAAATTCACTACAGCCTATGAAGAACAGCCGGAAACTTTTAAATTAGTAAAAGAAAATGGGAACTGGAAGGTAGCTGAAATTGGAATGGGGGAGAAGGGTCCTTTTTGATGTTTATTTCATTAACTGGCACAATTAGCTATTCACAGATTCGGTTGTAGAAATGTTCTCCAGATAGGTTAAGAAATTGTTTTCCTGGACGTCCAGCTTTTTTCTAACTCGGTACCTTGCAGTTTCTACACCTCTTATAGAAATATTTAGAAGAGGAGCTATTTCTTTATTGGTTAGATTCATTTTAACGAAAGCGCATAAACGCAATTCCCGTTTAGTCAAATCTGGATTTATATTTTTTAGTTCCTTGAAGAAATTTTTATGAACCTTTTCAAAATTCACGTCGAAAATATCCATAAATTCTTCTCCAATGCGGTGTTGCTGAAGTTTAATTAGAATATCCTGAATTTTTTTTCGAGCCGCCTGGGTGTTAATTGAATTTTTCAACTCCTTTAAATTTGAAAAAGTTTCGACGAAAATATCCTTTTTTTTCACCAGCATCATTGTATAATTAGCAAGCTCTTTACTTTTTCTAATATTATCTTCTTCTAATAATAACTTGTCCTTGCGAATATTTTCCTTGTCTCGTTTTAATCTTAGTTGTTCAATTTCCAGTTCCAATAATTTTTTGCTCTTTTGTGCAGCCAGTCTGGCTTTTTCCCTTTCGATTTCGATTTTACGCTTTATTAAGTAGAATAATAATACGGCCAGAGCTAGAAAAAGTAATATATAACCAATAATGGCAGCTGTGGTTTGGTACCATACAGGGGGAATTACAAACTCGAAAGTCGCTTCATTACCGCTGTTTCCAATTAAATCTCTACTTCTTACTTTGAAATTATAATTACCGGGTCTAAGATGTGTGTATTCTTTGTAATTCTGGTTTTCCCACGAAGACCATTTCTGGTCTATTCCTTCAAGTATATATTGATACTGTACAGGGGAAGAGGGAGACATTCCAGGAGCTGAAAATTCAAATCTTAAAATCTCTGTTGTATTTGGCAAAGATATTTTCTGTTGTGCAATAAGCGGTATTTGTTCTTCCGCCTCACCCTTGATAAAGGAAATTCGGGTAATTTTTGTTGAAAGGGTTTCGTTAGTCGTGTCCCTACTTGTATTGTATAAATATAAGCCAGTTGTTGCACCAATAAGAACATTTCCACCTTGAAGGGGAAGAATACTTTCCATACCGCGGTTTAAGCTTCCCTTTAAATTTAAAAATAGGCTTTTATTAACCTGGGCATCGGGCTCCTTTAGATTGAAATAACCAACTTCGTCATCCTGTACGACCCAGGTTGTACTTTCATTTTGAATTAATTTCCTGGTATTTGCTGTAGTATCCAGAATTTGATTAAGGTCATTATAAGGTTCAAACCTGTTGTTGCTTTTGTTGAATTCATAAATTCCTGTGTTCGTTGTAAAAATAATATCATCATTCCATCTGGTAACATTTACGTTAAAAGGAGAAGTTAGTCCATTTTGATCTGTATAATGATCCATGGCATATATTCGGTTATAATCTGAATCAATCTTTAATTTATAGACTCCTTTGTAGCCATGACAAACCCAAAAAGTGTTTTCTTCATCAGCCTTTAAAATGTCCCGGCTAGACTCATTGAAACCGCTTAATTTTCGTTTTAAATTCCAATTTTGTTTGTTTTTTTCCAATAGAAATAGCCCGTTATAATTGGCAGCGAGATAGGTGTTTGGTTTGCTGTCAATCTCAATTATTTTCCAAAAACCATCACTATCTCCAATCTTATGAGGTAAGTTATCTTTTAAATAAAATAAACCTTTATCGTGACTAATTATTACTGATTCTTCAACCTTTTGTACTGCCCAGGCCTGCCCTTCCAGGTTAGGTATTTTCTCAAACTTTAAATCATATTGGGATTCTATCCCTTTATAAGCAGAATAAAAAACTCCTTTATTGGTGGCCAGATATATGAAATTATTATCAAGTAGAATATCATAAATGGAAGCTTCTTCAAAGAGAATAGAGACAGGCGAATCAAATTCTATATAATCTAAACCATTATTAAGAAGTGCCCATACATTCCTTCCACTTTTATATAAATTGAGTATAGAGGAATTGTGAACATTTTCGAATGCAGGAGAGTCCTTAATTACTTCGCCATTGTTGGTGACCATTAATATCCTGGAACCCAATGTTCCTAGTAGATAATTATCTTCATGTGGTATAGCGGAAATGATTTCATCATTGATATTTTTTTCAAAAATCGTCTTCCATAATCTAATTTCTTTAGTAGAGGTTGTTCCTGTAAAAACGTTGCCTTCTTTTGACACCAATAGTAAATCATTGTTTTTCGTTGGTAGTATTCCTACCATTGAGTTATTCAAATATTCCTTGGGTTCATAGAGGAGGTTTAATTGCAAGCTAATAGGATCAAATTCCAGAATTCCTGTTTCTGCATCCTGCACGTAAAATTTAGTTCCTACTACTGCTGAAAAAATAAAGGCATTGTTGGAAGGAATATGTGTTGCAGAATTTCCGGAAATTACTATTAACTCTTTGAAAGATCGGTAGACGATGTAATCTTTAAATTCATGGACTTGCCAAAGATTTTCTAAATTCTCATTTTCAAGCTGTAATTCTTTTAATAGGGACTTGTAATAATACTTTCCTATTGAATCTTTTTCTATAAGGCCAAGTTCATTAAATCCACCGGCATAAATTTTACCATTACTGGAATATGTTAAACTACGTACCGAGGAATTATTTGGAAGTACAACTTTTTGCCATCGTTCTCCATCATAAACAATCACCCCATCATTATTCCCAAAATATAAAATGTCTTCATTATCTCTTGCCATTGTCCAGAATTGTGCGTCGGCTTGAAAGTCTTTTCGGGAGTAATGAGTGATTTTAGGAGGTTTGTTAAAATTATTAATAAGGTAATCCCCCTGACTATAGCCGCAATTTGGAAACAGGAAAAAATACACCAAAATAACAAAATGTAAAAAATTGAAAATTAGGTCTTTATTAAAAATGACGTGGTGTTGACGTATCATTCGATTTTCTTGAAGTAATCCAAATGTAGTGCATTTTTTAGAATTTCTGTTAACATATAATAATTTAGACCTCACTTTAATTTAACAAGAAAACGTTTTCGGTGTTAAGAACTGTTCATCTTTTATTAAGCACAGAAACTTCACCGGCAACCTTTTAAATTTTTACCTAAAAACATTTTATATAATGAGAATAAAAGATTATCTCGGAATTCTATTTTTGTTTATTATGGGTAGCTCTTTTGCCCAAAACAATCAGGTCACAGGTACAGTTACTGATGCCTCAGGGTTACCACTGCCGGGTGCCAATGTTATAGTTAAAAATACCACAGTAGGAACACAAACAGATTTTGACGGAAATTTTTCGTTAAATGCGGAATTAGGCGACGTTCTTGTAGTTTCTTTCTTGGGTTATGTCACAACTGAACTTACAATTAGTGACTCAACCAATCTAGAAATTGTTCTACAAGAGGATGCTCAATCATTGGATCAGGTTGTAGTTATAGGATATGGTAGCCAACAAAGGCGGAATATTACAGGATCTGTTTCGGTTGTGGATGAAGAGGCCTTTGAAGATAGACCAAATACCCAGGTTGGTGCGCTTTTGCAAGGTAAGGCAGCTGGAGTTCAGGTGGTTTCTGGTTCTGGAAAACCTTCGGCAGGTTTTAATATCAGAATTCGAGGAACTAACTCGATAAATTCCAGTAGTGAACCTTTATATGTAGTAGATGGAGTTCCAACAACAGATACGCGCTCTTTGAATCCATCAGATATTGAGACTTTATCAATATTAAAAGATGCTTCTTCTGCCGCTATATACGGTGCACAGGGAGCGAATGGTGTGGTTTTGATCACTACCAAGCAGGGTAAAACAGGAAAACCTCAATTATCGATTGATTCATATGTAGGTGTTTCTCAGGTCTGGAAAACCCTTCCGGTACTCAACGGGGAACAGTACAGGGATTTGATGACCGAGCTTGGGAGGAATACAGATTGGTCCAGGTACACTGAAAATACCGATTGGCAAAATGTGATATTCCAGGATGGTTTGTCAACGAATCATCAGGCTTCAATGTCGGGAAGAAATGATGGAACATCTTATTATGTTTCCGGAGGGTATACTAAACAGGAAGGTGCTGTAAGAAGTTCTGAAATGGAGCGATATAACTTTAAGGTAAACTTTTCGCAGCAGGTGAACGATTATATTAAAGTAGGTACCAACATAGCTTATACACATTATTCAGACGTTGATGTTACCGATAATACTAGTGTTAACAGCGGTGGGGTCCTTTTAGGAGTTCTTTCTACCCCTCCAAATATTGGAATTTTCAACCCAGATGGAACATACACAAGTAATCCATTCCAGGATTGGGAAAATCCAGTTTCTTCCACAGATGCGGCGGTAAGAGGTTATACCAATCAGCGGTTATTAGGTAATGTGTTTGCTGAGATCTATTTTCTAGATGGTTTAAAGTTTAGAACCAATTTAGGAACAGATTATAGCAGTGCAAACTATGATTATTTCCTGGATCCCTTTAGTACAAGTTATGGTAGAGCGATGAGCGGGATAGGGAGATATAATACCAATCTAAGTAATTACTATATAATTGATAATACAATAACTTATACTAAGAGATTTGGGAAACATGATTTCGAAGCACTTGCCGGATCTGTTTTCCAAAAGTACCGCTGGGAAAACAGTAATATGGAACGAAGAAATTTTGCAAGTGACCAAATTACTACCCCAAATGCGGGGTCTGAAATCATTGCTGCCTCGGCCGATAAAGCTGAAAAGGCCAATGCTTCTTACATAGCAAGAGTAAACTATAATTTTGATGGGAAATACCTTTTAACTGCCAATTTTAGGGCAGATGGTTCCAGCAACTTTGGACCTCAAAACAGGTGGGGTTATTTTCCTTCCTTCTCAGTGGGATGGCAGGTATCTGAAGAAGATTTTATGACTAATATGGAGTCTGTAAGCAGTTTGAAGCTTAGAGCAGGTTGGGGAGTTGTAGGTAACGACCAGATAAATAATTACGCATATTTCGGCAGAGTTGGAAGTGGAGGGAATTACCCCATTGGTGGGGTTGTTATGCCGGGAACCTATCCTGCATCTATAGCGAATGAAAGCCTGAAATGGGAGGAATCTGAACAACTGAATGTGGGTCTTGATGTTTCCTTTTTGGAAAACAGAATAACTTTCACAGCAGATGCCTATGTTAAGAACACAAGGGAACTATTATTAAACGCCCCATTGCCAAGGTCTACCGGTTTCGACAATGCTATTCAAAACATTGGACAATTGAGAAATAGAGGACTTGAATTCCAGCTTTCTACAATAAATACTAATAACGAGTTTAAGTGGAATACAGATTTCAATATTTCGTTTAACAGAAATGAGGTAGTGAATATTGTAGGTCAGGAGATCTTTGGTGGTGGAGTTGCCGGCAGAGGTCAAGTGAGTTTGGTTCGGGAAGGAGAACCTCTGGGATCATTTTTTGGATACGTTTGGGGAGGTGTTGATCCAGAAACAGGAAATGCCTTTTATATAAACCAGGAAGGCGAATCCACCTTCGAACCTACTGCTGCAGACCGAAGAATAATAGGGGATGCAAACCCAGATTTCATATACGGTTTAACCAATACTTTCAGTTTTAAAAACTTTGGTTTATCTGTTTTCCTCCAGGGATCTCAGGGCAATGACATATTTAATGCAACAAGGATTGAAACTGAGGGTATGACAGATTCTAAGAATCAGTCGGCTGTAGTTTTAAACAGGTGGAGAGAACCAGGAGATATTACAAATATTCCCCGAGCTTCTGAAGGGAATACGAATAATTCAAGAATTTCTTCAAGATTTGTTGAAGACGGGTCTTATTTAAGAATGAAGGCTTTGACTTTAAGCTATAATGTACCGGCTTCACTAACAGATAGGCTTTCTTTAAGTGGTGTAAAAATATATGCTACCGGAGAAAATCTCTTTACCATAACAGATTATTCAGGTTTTGATCCTGAGGTGAATGCTTTTGGAGGAAGTAATACAGCTGTAGGAGTGGACTTCGGGACGTATCCTCAAACAAGAAATTTAATAATGGGACTAAACCTCACATTCTAAAAATTAAGTGATCATGAGAAAAATTAAAGCCATAAAATATATAGGAATTCTATTGTTAGGTATTGCCTTTGCAAGTTGTGAAGATTCCTTGGATTTGCAACCAATTTCTGAAGAGACAGTGGATAATGCATATGCTACTGGAACTCAACTTGAAGCAGCGTTAACAGGAGTGTATGAATCCTTCCAATCAAATGATTACTACGTGTGGGATAAAATACTTTTTGAAGATGTACGCTCAGATAATCATTATGCTGGGGGAGATAATCCACAGATATTCGAAATTGATAATTTAAATATATCAACAACTAATGATAGGGTGTTTAATGCATGGTCTGCCATATATAATGCAATTTCCAAAGCTAACCTGGTAATTGAAAGAGCACCACTTATTGAAAGGGATATAACAGATGAACAAAGAAGGCAGTTTGAAGGGCAGGCACTTTTCTTAAGAGCCTATCATTATTTCAATCTGGTAAAACTTTGGGGTGGAGTTCCGCTTATTACTGAAACTGTAAAAAGTGTTGCTCCCGGAGATGTTAGGTTACCAAGAAATAGCGCAGAGGAAGTTTACAATCAAATAATAACAGATCTCGAAAATGCATTGGATCTTTTACCTCACACCTATGGGAATGATGCCAGTGTAAATAAAGCACGGGCTACTAAAGGAGCTGCCAATGCACTACTTGCCAAGGTTCACGCTCAAAGGCCTAATCCAAATTATGGGGCAGTTCTTGAACACGCTAATGCAGTAATTAATAGTCCTGCAGGGTATTCCTTATTGAGTAATTATGATTTGCTTTTCAACGGCAATAATTATAATAATCAGGAATCAATTCTTGAAATTCAATATTTAGGTGGAGATGAAGGAACCTGGGGGCCACAAATGCATTTACCGCCATCTGTAAGCGGGGATACCTGGAGGAAATTTGTTACACCTTCCAAGGATCTTGTAGAAGCTTTTGATTCTGAAGGTGATGATGTTCGAAAGAATGCTACTATGTTATTCGAAGCAGTGCCCTGGATTGATGAGTACTGGGGAAATTCTGTAAACAGCCAGGTACCTTTTGCATATAAATGGAGGAATGCAAGTGGTTGGGCAAGTGCAGATAATGATTACATACTGCGTCTGGCAGATATTATTCTCTTAAAAGCCGAGGCTTTAAATGAACTTGGTCAACCTGCAGAAGCCGCTGCCCAGGTCAATATTATAAGAAATCGTGTAAGTCTTCCAGACTTGGAAAATGATATTTCCGCTTCAGTTAATTCAATGCGAGCCGCTATCTTAAAAGAAAGAAGGCTGGAACTGGCTCAGGAGGCACAGAGATGGAGTGATCTTGTTCGATATGGCGTTATGGTGGAAACGATGAATAGTGTAGATGATATTGATTTGAGGACTAACCAACCGGTTAATTATAACGCATCTCAAACAGATGTCCTACTTCCAATTCCTCAAAATGAGATAAATCGTAATCCACAATTGACTCAAAACCCTGGTTACTAATACAAGGAAGTATGACAAATTTCAAAACTATATTGTTGGCTACAGGAATTGGGCTTCTTGCTCTATCTTGTACCAATGATGACCAGCCAACTTACAAGCCGCCCACCTCTCCTTCACCGCCTGTAGGTGAGGTGGTAGGTAGTGCCGGGCTTTGGGTAACAAATGGTGCCCAGACCAAGCTCCTAAGTAAACAGGAAGACCTCGAAATTATTGACAATGTAGAAACTTCTTATCCTTCTATTACAATTGATCCAGGTCAGCGGTTCCAGGAAATAGAAGGCTTTGGAGCTGCCCTTACCGGCTCCTCTGCCTTTCTAATAAACCGAATGGATAATGCCCCAAAAAATGCACTCCTTTCAGATCTCTTTCATCCAGAAAATGGTATTGGAATAAGTTACTTGAGAATGACAATAGGAGCATCAGATTTTTCTTTAAGCAATTTCACCTATAATGATATGCCGGCAGGGGAAGAAGATCCCGATCTAATTAACTTTTCTATAGCTGAAGACGAGAAACATGTCGTACCGGTGTTTAAAAGCATATTGCAGATCGCGCCAGATATGAGGATTATGGGCAGCCCCTGGAGCGCACCTGCATGGATGAAAGCTAATCAATCATTAAATGGAGGTAATCTTAGGCCAAGATGGTACGATGTATATGCTGAATATTTTGTAAAATATATAGAGGCTTATGCTGCTCACGGTATTGTAATAGATGCCATTACTCCACAAAATGAGCCACTTCATGAGGCAGGTTACCCTACAATGAGAATGGAGGCACCGGTGCAGGCAGAATTCATAAAAAATAGTCTTGGCCCTACATTCGAAGAGAATAATATTAGCACAAAGATAATAGCATACGATCATAATTTTGATAGGCCAGATTATCCCATTTACATTTATGAAGATGCGGAAGCTTCAAGGTATGTAGATGGAGCAGCCTTTCATGCTTATGCAGGAGATGTTTCTGCAATGAGTACGGTTCACACAGCCTTTCCAGACAAGAACCTTTATTTCACAGAGATATCGGGGGGGAATGGGCTACGAGTTTTGAAGACAATCTCATGTGGAATACTAAAAACATCACAATGGGAGCTACCAGAAACTGGTCAAAAAATGTTGTTTTTTGGAATCTTGCCCTGGATGAAAATTATGGTCCAACTAATAACGGATGCCAGGATTGTAGAGGTGTGGTCACTATTACATCCTCGAATCAAATTGAGAAAAATGTGGAGTATTATGCAATAGGTCAATTTTCCAAATTTGTTCGACCGGGCGCATACCGTATTGGTTCCACAAATTTTGAATCAAATACTGGGTTGAGCAACGTGGCATTTGAAAACCTGGATGGTTCAAAAGTACTTGTAATTCTTAATGAATCATCATCAACAAGAAATTTTTCTGTAATAATTGAAGGTAACAGTTTCTCTGCTCAAATAGATCCCAGGGCAGTTGCAAGTATTGTTTGGGAATAATTAATAAGAACAAAATCAATATAAAATGAAAAAAATTAAAATACTTCTTTGTGCTTTTATTGCACTTGGCTTTTTGTATTCCTGTGAAGAGGAAGATAATATGGCAGCAATTGGTGAGTGGGATTTGAGTGAACCTGTACTTGAGCTCTCAAATTCCAATATCATTTTAAATGAAACCATACCCGGTGAAAGTTTTGAATTTTCATGGGAACCTGCAGTTTCAAGTGAGCGTTACCAGGTGCGATATACCCTGGTGATAGATACAGTGGGTAGTGATGATTATAACTCGCCTATTTTAAGTAAGGTTTCCGGAAATGGTGGAAGGGAAACTTCAGCATCTTTTACCGCATCAGAGATTGACCAGGCTCTATCCTTTGCCGGTTATGAAGCCGGGGCAGAATCAAATGTTGAGATAGCAGTTATTGCGACCAGCATTGACAAACAAGCTGTGGATGCTCAGGAATTATCTGTTACCCGTTTTGAAACCGAGTATAAACCTCAAAATTTATACTTAAGTGGTGTGGGTACTGAGGCAGGGACAAATCTTGCTGATGCTATTCCATTTAGAGCACTTAACAATGCAGATGGACAATTAACTTATAGATTTGAAACTTACACTCAATTGGAAGCCGGCCAGGGTTTCAGAATATACAGTAATCCGGGAATGCCTGCACATATATATGGTGGAAATGATGGAGAGTTGGTTAAAAATGGAGGAGCAATTAGTGTTGCTGAAAGTGGAGTATACAGGTTAACCATAGATCTGGAGACAGAAACTTATGAGCTGCTAAAAATAGACAGGTTAGGAATTGTAGGGGACGTTATTCCTGACGGCTGGGGTGGAGATGAAGCTTTGGAATATACAGGTAATGGAACCTGGAAAAGTGAAATGTCCCTGCAGGAGGGAGGATTCTTATTCCGTCTAAATGGCGACTGGGGCTACCTGTTTAAAAGGATTCAGGGAACTCAGGATAGATTATATATGGAATCCCAGGCCGGGGATGCAGGAATTCAAATTGAAGATATTCCATTATCAACTGCCGGAAATTATATCATCACTGTAGATCTTTCTGGTGATACCTATACTTATTCATTAGAAAGAGAAGCGGTTGTTAGCAATCCCCCTTCAGAAACACCTGAGAATCTTTATTTGTTATCCAACGGAGAGACCGTAGCAACCTTTGAAAAGGATGGAGATGTGTTCCGCTCCGTGACGTATATCGCTTTGCAGGCCTCTGCCAGTTATCAGTTGAATAGTGCTGAGGATGGTTCAGGAACAGCTTATTCCTTAAATGGAATGATTGGAGACACCTCAAATCCAGATGGAGATTCCGCAGCAGGAAGTATTCCACTTGTGGAAGGCGAGGATGATATCGCAGTTGCAAGGGACCAGGCTTACCTTTTAAACTTTAATTTTGAGTCTGGAAGTTTAAGTTGGAAATATTATAACATTAAACTTTTCCATTGGAGTAATTGGGATGATAGGGATGAGTTTCTAATGACCTATGTACATCCTTACAAGTTCACCACCACTCAGCCTTTGGAAGCAGGTTATGAGATGAAATTTAATTCCCCCTGGGATATCCAATTTGGTGCAGATGATCCTTCAGCAATGTCCGGAACTATGACAAATGCAGGCGACAGTTCGAATTTTGTTAATATAACAAGCTCCGGAACATATACCGCAAATATTGAAGTTTCTGAGGATTATCAAACCGGAACCTACGAATTTATAGCAGAGTAATTAGCCTAATTTTAATCCAGTGAAGCTGCCGGGAATAATCTCCGGTAGCTTCCTTATACCCTAACTATGCAAATTTTTTATTCAAAATCGTTCAAAACACTTATGGTGTTCGCGATTGTTTCAGTATTTATCGCTTGTGAAGAAAATAATAACAAAACAGAAAAAGCGGAATTATGGCTTACCACTCTGGATCAACAATCTTTATTGAAACGATCTGAAATTAATATAAACAGTACAGAAGAAACAGAGGCTCACGCCACAATAAATATTGATACCTCTACAACTTTTCAGAAAATAGATGGCTTTGGTTATACCCTTACAGGTGGAAGTGCAATGCACATCAATGCTATGAGTGATAATGCAAAAACAGATCTAATTCAGGAATTATTTGGAACGAGCGAAGGAGATTTAGGAGTAAGTTATTTGAGATTAAGCATTGGAGCGTCAGACCTTGATGAGACAACCTTTTCTTATAATGACCTGCCGGAAGGGGAAACAGATGAATCTCTTGAAAGATTTAGCCTTGCCTATGACACCCTTCATTTAATTCCGGTTTTAAAGAAAATTCTTGAAGTTTCCCCCGATATTAAAATTATGGGATCACCCTGGTCCCCACCAACCTGGATGAAAGATAATAATGATACACGGGGAGGAAGTTTAAAGAAAGAATTCTATCCGGCCTATGCAAATTACTTCGTGAAATACATTGAGGCAATGGCAGAGGAGGGGATTACAATTGATGCCATTACCGTTCAAAATGAGCCACTACATCCGGGTAATAATCCAAGTTTACTGATGGAAGCAGAAGACCAGGCGGACTTTGTAAAAAATCATTTAGGGCCAGTCTTTGAGCAGAATGGAATTGCTACAAAAATCATTCTTTACGATCATAATGCAGATAGACCAGATTATCCAATTTCTATTTTAGACGATCCGGAGGCGGCAAAATATATAGATGGTTCAGCTTTTCATTTATATGGAGGTACGATTGATGCTTTATCTCAAGTTCACGAAGCTCATCCAGATAAGAATATATATTTCACCGAGCAATGGGTAGGAGCTCCCGGAGATTTTTCCAAGGAAATGACCTGGCACATTGAGAATCTTATCATTGGCGCACCTCGAAACTGGAGCCGGAATGTACTGGAATGGAATCTTGCTGCAGATGAAAATCAAAAACCTCATACAGACAGAGGTGGATGTGATCGTTGTCTTGGAGCAATTACAATCACAGGAGACGACGTTACCCGTGAACCAGCCTATTATATTATTGGACAGGCTTCCAAATTCGTTCGTCCGGGATCTGTACGCGTAGCTTCAAATGAACCTGATAATTTACCGAATGTGGCTTTTAAAACGCCAGAGGGAAAGACAGCAGTGATCATTCAGAATAAAGCTGAAGAAGAAAGAACAGTTAAAGTGGATTTAAGTGGAAAAGAAGTTCTTGTAACTCTTCCTGCAGGTGCTGTGGGAACCCTGGTATTATAAAGATGAAAATAAGACAACTTGTATTGATATGCAGCTTCCTGGTTTTAAATCTTGGTGCTGTGGTGGCACAGGATCAACAACGACTTGATAAGGAAGAAATCAACGCTCGTGCCCAGGAACTTTTGGATAAAATGACGCTGGAGGAAAAGGTAGGCCAAATGACCCAGGTTACACTTGATGTTATTGGGGAAGGGGAGAATCGATTTTCCAGCTATGAGCCGTTTAATTTGGATAAAGACCTTTTAAAAAAGGCGATTAAGGAATACAAGGTGGGCTCTTTTTTAAATACAGCCAATAATAGAGCGTTAACTAAGGAAAAATGGTATTCCATTATTAGTGAAATTCAGGAAACTAATACAAAAGAAAGTAGGCTAAACATTCCTATTATCTATGGAGTAGATGAAATTCACGGTGCAACCTATACTGCGGGAGCAACAATGTTTCCTCAACAAATAGCTCAGGCTGCAAGTAGGAATCCGGAGCTTGTGGAACAGGGAGCTGCAATTACTGCGTACGAAACCCGCGCAAGTGGTATTTCCTGGAATTTTTCACCTGTACTGGATTTGGGAATGGACCCTCGCTTTTCCCGTATGTGGGAATCTTTTGGGGAAGACCCATATTTAACTTCTGTCCTGGGAGTGGCAATGATAGATGGTTATGAAGGAAAAGATAATAATATAGGGCATCCGGAGCATCTTGCTTCCAGTTTAAAACACTTTTTAGGATATCATGCGGTTACATCCGGGAAGGATCGTACCCCCGCTTATATCCCTGAGGATGCATTACGCGAATATCATTTACCACCCTTTAAGGCAGCCATAGATGCGGGAGCACATACCATTATGGTAAATTCAGGTATCATCAATGGGGTACCCGTTCATGCCAATTATGACCTGCTTACTACAATGCTAAAGGAAGAATTAAATTTTGAAGGCCTGGTAGTAACAGATTGGGCAGATATTGAAAACCTTCATAGAAGGGATCGTGTAGCCGCAAGTGATAAGGAAGCCATTAAAATGGCAATAAATGCCGGAGTGGATATGTCTATGGTGCCTTATGAATATGAACGTTTCTTTGATAATTTAGTAGAGCTTGTTAATGAAGGTGAGGTTGCTGTAGAACGTATAGATGATGCTGTACGCCGAATTCTTAAGGTGAAAATAGCACTCAATTTATTTGAGACCCCTGTAACCCATTATGAGAACTATCCAAAATTTGGAAGTAAAGAATTTGAGCAGTCAGCATATAATATGGCTGCAGAGGCAATTACCTTATTGAAAAATGAGGATAACATTCTTCCTTTAAAGAAAACTGCCAAAGTACTGGTTACCGGTCCAAATGCCAATTCAATGCGTACCCTTAATGGGGCCTGGACCTACTCCTGGCAGGGTGAAAAAACAGAGGAGTTTGCTGAAGATTATAATACTATACTTGAGGCGGTTCAAAATGAAATAGGAAAGACTAACGTAACCTTTGTTCCCGGCGTGAGCTATATTATGGAGGGGAAATATTACGAAGATGAGAAAGATCAATTTGAGGAAGCTATTGCTGCTGCTGATGGTGTGGATTACATTTTATTATGTGTTGGAGAGAATACTTATACGGAAAAACCAGGTGACTTAAACGATCTATATCTAAGTGATAACCAAACAGAACTCGCGAAGAAACTGGCAGCTACAGGTAAACCAGTAATTTTGATCCTAAATGAAGGCCGTCCCAGGATCATAAGTAAATTTGAAAAGGAAATCCAGGGGATCATACAAACGTATTTACCGGGTAACTATGGTGGAGATGCTGTGGCCGATGTAGTTTTTGGAGATGTAAATCCATCAGGCAAACTTCCTTATAATTACCCAAGATATCCTAATGCCTTGATCCCTTATATCCATAAGCACTCAGAAGAGCAAACTGCGGCTGAAGGGGTATATAATTATGAAGCGGACTATAGCCCACAATTTTCTTTTGGGTACGGTTTAAGCTATACTACTTTTGAGTTTAGCGATCTTACAATAGATAAAGAATCCATTGGCAGAACCGGAAATATTAACGTGGAGGTCAAAGTGACAAACACCGGCAAAAGAAAAGGAAAAGAAGTAGTGGAATTATTTTCTTCCGATCTTTATGCTACAGGAATCACTCCCGATGTAAAACGATTAAGACGATTTAAGAAGATCGAATTAGAACCCGGCGAAACTCAAGTCGTATCTTTTATCTTAAATGCTGAAGATCTTGCCTACATAAACAGGGATGGGAAAGCTTTTGTTGAACCCGGGGAGTTCGAACTAATGATAAAAGATTTGAAAGTTTTATTTGAGGTTTTGGATTAGGATTTTGAATTAATTAATTAAAGGAAACCCCAGGTGAATAATCATCTGGGGTTTTTATTTTAGGCCATAGCATATTTTCAATTTATAGTATAAATCTCCAGGAGTAGTATTCAGGAATCTAAAAACTTCTTTGCAAATCGATTGAATATTTATCCAATAAAGAGCCTCCTTCGAATGGATATATTTCTTTAATTTCAGGGTTTTCTGAGCTGTAATGAAATTCTACAAAAAACCGGTCAACCGAATAGAGAATTTTCTCTTCATTGTTATCCTTATCATTCATTTCAACAATTTTTCCAATTGTAAAAATTACATTCAATTGTTCCTGTTCTGGTAAAGCTTTAAACTCATACAAGGTTATTCTATTTGGCATATACTTTAATTAATAGTTGAAGGGAACTATAATTTTAAATGTACTACCTGGGAACTAAAGGCGCAAATTCGTCAAAGTTAATTTTTTGTTTAAAAAGTTTATTATCAGTATTATAAATTGTGAGATTGTGGGTTTTTGTATGGAGGATATATATTCTTACTGGAGGAATAAGCAACAGTACTTGAAAATAGTACAGGGAATAGAATTTCAATTTATTTAATAGAATAAGAACACCACCCAACATACCACCCCCACAACAAGCGACACACTAACTCCTATCAAAAACCCCATCAAAAAGTTATACCGCAGCTCCTGCTTTATGAAAGTCTTCGGAATATAATATTTATGTAATTCTTCCCGCATAAATCAAAAGTAGGGCAGAAGGGATTCAGTCTTTTACGGGTTTCCGTAATACGGCAGTTTTTTTTCAAAATTGTTTACTCTTTCTTCTTATCTGTTCCTGTAAAATCAAAAATATTCCTACTTTTAAGACCACGTTAACAAAACCAACCGGCAAGCGCATCCCTACCACGCTGTTTGTCTTTAAACAACCCCCATTTCTGCATGCAGACGGAACAGGCAATTAATTCAGGGAATCCCAATATACTTAGGCCCCGCAAGGCACTCAACAAAGCTTTTTTAAAGGTAAAACCCAACCGGTCACAGATCGAGCAGTTCAAGGAGAACCTTATTCAGTTACTGGACAGGACCAATGAGACCGAGAGTGAGGAGTTCCATAAGAATCTGGTGACAGATTTTTTGAAGAAGACATATTACGATCCCAACCACTTTATCAACACAAAGGGCAGGAACGACCTGGTGATCCATAACGGGAACAAGGCGAAGACCAGCGTGGGTGTTATTGTGGAAACCAAGAAACCTACCAACCGGGCAGAGATGCTTAGTCGGGAGAAGGTCAATGTGAAGGCGTTCCAGGAGCTGGTGCTGTATTACCTCAGGGAGCGTATCACGCACAAGAACCTGGAGGTGAAATATGTGATCGCCACCAACATCCACGAGTGGTTCATCTTTGACGCCAATATCTTTGAAAAGGCCTTTGCGCAGAATAAAAAGCTGGTGAGTCAGTTTACCGACTTTGAGGCCGGAAGGCTGGCCGGGAAAACCACCGATTTCTTTTATAAGGAAATAGCTGAACCTTTTATTGCTGAAGTACAGCAGGAGGTAGAGTTCACGCATTTTGATATCCGGAATTATGAAAAACCGCTTCGGAATAACAATCCGAAAGATGACAATAAGCTGATAGCTTTGTACAAACTGCTGTCGCCGGAACATTTGCTAAAGCTTCCTTTCACTAATGACAGCAATAGCCTGGATAAGCGTTTCTATGGCGAACTTTTGCACATCATAGGCCTAACCGAAACCAAACAGGGTGGGAAGAAATTGATAGAACGCCAAAAGGAAGGTCAGCGTAATACCGGCTCCTTCCTCGAGAATGCCATCATTCAGCTGGACAGTATGGATAAGATAGGCAGGCTGGAGAATCCGTCGCAGTTTGGGGAGACCCAGCAGGAACGGCTTTTTAATGTGGGGCTGGAGCTTAGCATTACCTGGCTCAACAGGATCCTTTTCCTTAAGCTGCTGGAAGCCCAGTTGCTTACCTATCAAAAGGGCGACAAATCTTACGAATTCTTAAGCCTGAACAGGATCGCTAACTACGACGATCTCAACAGCCTCTTCTTCCAGGTGCTGGCGCGAAAACATTCTGAAAGGAATGAAGATGTAAAAGCCCTTTTTGAAAAGGTACCCTATCTCAATTCCTCGCTATTTGAGCCGACAGATATTGAGCATAGCACCCTTTTTATAAGCAACCTCCGGGACGATAAAACCTTACCTATCTACAGCGCCACGGTGCTTAAGAATAAGAAAGGGAAAAAGCGCAGCGGTGAGCTCAACGCCCTGGAATATTTATTTGAGTTCCTCAACGCCTACGACTTTAGCAGTGAAGGCGGGGAGGCCATACAGGAAGATAACAAGACCCTCATCAACGCCTCGGTGCTGGGGCTTATTTTTGAAAAGATCAACGGCTATAAGGACGGTTCTTTCTTCACGCCCGGCTTTATCACCATGTATATGTGCCGCGAGACCATCAGGAAGGCGGTGGTGCAAAAGTTCAACGAAGCAAAGGGCTGGAACTGCAAGGACCTGGATCAATTGTATGATCGTATAGAAGACCGCAAGGAAGCCAATGAGCTCATCAACAGCCTTAAGATCTGTGATCCCGCGGTAGGCTCAGGCCACTTTTTGGTCTCGGCGCTTAATGAGATGATCGCCATCAAGAACGACCTGAACATCCTGCAGGACCGCACCGGCAGGAGGCTTAAGGAATACCAGGTGGAAGTGGTGAACGACGAACTTATTGTGACAGATGAGGACGGGGAGCTTTTTGAATACAATCCCACCGCCAAAGAAAGCCAGCGTATACAGGAAACCCTGTTCCACGAGAAGCAGAAGATCATTGAGAACTGCCTTTTTGGGGTAGATATCAACCCGAATTCGGTTAAGATATGCAGGCTCCGACTCTGGATCGAACTTTTAAAAAGTGCCTACTACAAGAGCGACGTCAGTTCGAGTGTCCCGACAGGGACGTATCGAGAACCAGGAGCGGTTTGGGAACTCGAAACACTGCCCAATATCGACATCAACATCAAATGCGGAAATTCCCTCATTAGCCGCTTCGACCTGGATGCCGACTTAAGCAAGGCGCTTAAGGACAGTAAATGGAACATAGACAGCTACCGCAACGCGGTGGACACTTACCGCAATGCCCACAACAAGGAGCAAAAGCGGGAGATGGAGAAGATCATTCACGACATCAAAAATGATTTTAGAAGCGAGATTTCCGGCAACGACCCCAAGGTAAAACGCCTTCAAAAAGTAAAAGGCGAAATTTTTCTATTGACCAATCAAACCCAGATGTTTGAAATGTCAAAACGAGAAAAAGCCGCCTGGAACAAAAAGCTGGACAAGTTCTCCAAGGAAAGCAAAAAACTCGAAGCCGAGATCCGGGAGATCAAGGACAACAAGATCTATGAAAATGCCTTTGAGTGGCGGTTCGAGTTTCCGGAAGTGCTGGATGACAACGGGGATTATGTGGGGTTTGAGGTGGTGATTGGGAATCCGCCTTATGTCCAATTACAAAGTATTAAGGAAGAATCTAAACAGTATAAGAAATTAGATTTTAGGACTTATACAAGCATGGGTGATATATATGCTTTGTTTTACGAAAGAGGTAACCAAATTTTAAGAAATGAAGGGGTTCTATGTTTTATTACTGGAAGTGCATGGATGCGGACCAATTATGGACAAAATTTAAGGACTTACTTTAATACACAAACTTCTTTATTGCAAATAATTGATTTGTCTGATTGTGATATTTTCGATAGTGCGACAGTTCTTACGTCAGTTGTAACTTTTCAAAAGACCGAAAAAACTAAATCAATAAGAGCGATTCGCTTTACACGCAAAGACCAGGATAAATTGAATGATATTAAAGATGTATTTGATAAAGAACATACTGTAGTAAAATCTTTTCCAGATACATCTTGGGTAATTGCGGATCAGGCCACCCATGATATCAAAAGGAAGGTTGAGTTGCAAGGGAAAAAGATAATCGATTGGGGTGTAAAAATAAATAGAGGAATTTTAACAGGATATAACGACGCATTTATAATTGATGGTAAAACAAAACAGGAGCTTATTGAAAATGATCCTAAAAGTAAAGAAATTATAAAACCTTTACTGCGAGGTCGAGACGTAAAAGAATATTATTACGAATTTCAAGATCTATGGTTGATAGGCACTTTTCCAAGTAGAGATTTAAACATTGGAGAGTTTCCAGCCATAAGGGATTATCTGAAGACTTTCGGGAAAAGGATTGACCAAACAGGCGAAAAAGGTTGTAGAAAGAAAACTTCTGGAAAATGGTTTGAAACCCAGGATTCAATTGCATATTGGGAAGATTTTGAAAAACCAAAAATCATATACCCAAACATGACAAAGTTTTTACCGTTTACTTTTGATAAAGAGGGATTTTATACAAACCAAAAATGTTTTATCCTGACAGGGAATAATTTAGAATACTTAGTTTCCTTTTTCAATTCAAAACTTTTCAAATTTTGCTTTGAAGAAAATTTCCCAGAACTGCAAGGAAATACCAGAGAATTAAATAAAGTGGTTTTCGAACAAATCCCTGTAAAACCAGTAGATAATGAAAATCTATTCATTGATAAAGTAAATCAAATCCTTGAATTAAAGAAAGAAAATCCTGCAGCAGACACTTCTTTCTTAGAAACAGAAATTGATCAGCTTATTTACCGGCTTTATGGTTTGACGGAGGAGGAGATTACCATAGTAGAAGGTTCATAAAAAAGCAAAGTTTTCAAGGCGATTTTTAGAACTCTTAATTTTTAATAAAAAGAGGCGAGCACATTGGGATTATTCAAAATCTAAATAATATAGATGGTACCAAACAAAGTTACAATAAAAGGATTTAAAAGATTTAAGAATATCAATGTCAGCTTAGACCGGCAGTTACTCGCATTAGTTGGTGCTAACGAAGCGGGTAAAAGTTCTTTTTTAGAAGCTTTGGTATCCATTGAAAATAACAAACCCTATACAGCAACTGAACTTACCAAAGATTTAGAACCATCAGCTAGCCATCAAGTAGTTACAGTTCTATATCTTTTGAATAAAACGGAAATTGCGGAATTAAAACAATTTAATGGTGTAGGCACCCCTCGATTCTTTCAAATATCAAAAGATGTTAGTGGCAAATTTACTTATGAGATAATTGGAAATATTACTCGCGATACAACAATGCGCACAAGATTATCAAAAACCATTTTAAATATCTTAAAAAAGAAATCTCTACAAAAAGCTTTAGATAGAAATTTTATTCCAAATGCTATTCCTAACACAAAACTGCCTGAAACCTCATTAGGCGAACTATTAAAAAAAATTGAAGGTGGTTTAAGTAAAGCGCCTGATAATCTACCCCAGGAAATATTACAAAATAGTCAGAAAATTATTGATTTCTTCGATGAGGATCCTAAGTACATTAATAAGCTAAATACTCCAATTTTTGATGAGCTGATAGGCCTACTTGAGAAATTTATAGATGTAGAATCAGAACAGCATCCCAAAACGTTATTTCTAAAATTTTGTCAAGAGAGAAGACCTGTCTTTACAATTTTCTCAAGTGAACAGAGGTTCCTTAAAAATATTTATCCCCTTGCAGAACTAAAAACACCTAGTAAAGCTCTTTTAAATCTGTTGTTGATCGCCAAAGTGGAATTACAGGAATACTTAAAGGCAATTCAGAAAAAGGACTATCCAAAATTATCTCAATTTAATGATCTAGCTAATAGTAATCTCAAAGAAACCTTCAGTGCTGCTTGGTGTCAATCTGATGTGTATCCAAGATTGTCATTTGATTCTGATTCTATAAAAATAAATATAGTTTCATCTAATAATTATACTTGGGTTTCTTCTAGAAGTGATGGTTTAAAACAATTTATAGCTTTAATGGCATTTCTATCCTTACGAAATCATGAAATACCACCAGTTCTAATGATTGATGAAGCTGAAATTCATCTTCATTACGCGGCACAAGCGGACCTCATACAGGAATTTGAAAGTCAAAAACTGGTTAATTCTATTATTTATACCACTCATTCTGCAGGATGTTTGCCGAGTGATTTAGGTACAGGAATTCGCGGGGTAGAGCAGGTAATGAAGGAAGGAAAAGATACAGGCTATAGTACTATAAGAAATTCGATCTGGAAAAATACCGGTGGATTTTCACCCATTCTTCTCGCAATGGGTGCTAATATTATCGCTTTTACTTTAGCTAGAAAAGCTATTATAGCGGAGGGTCCATCGGAGACAATTCTTCTTCCCAGATTATTTCGGGAGGCTATACAAAAGGATTATTTAGATTTCCAGGTCGCACCTGGAATAGCCACTATTTCACCAGACAAAGCATTAACGTTTGAATTAGAAGCTGCGAAAGTTGTTTACTTAGTGGACGGTGATAAAGGAGGAGCCGATAATAGAAGAAAATTAAAATCTGCGGGAATCTCAGAAAGTAAAATTTTTCAGCTTTATAAGGATTGTTCCCTTGAAGATTATGTTGAAGCCCAGGTTCTTTTCGATGCCGTTAATGAAGAATTGAAGAAATCAGGGAAGAAAGAAATTTTAACGAAGGAAATTCCCCACGGTGAAAGGCTGGAATATCTTTCTTCCGAAAGTAGGAAACAAGGTGTTGAAATAAGTAAAGTTAGAATTTCAGAAAATATTGCAAAAAGACCGAGTGATGAATTAATACTGGATCACGAAATGAAGGAATCACTTCAGCTTTTATATCACAATATACTAAGTGAATTAAACTAATAATCAATTCCTGAGTTTGACTGAGGAAGAATCACAAGTAAATTTCAAACAATTAATTATGACTAAAGCAGTATAAATCACATTAAAGAACGTTAATGGAACACACGACGTTACAAGAGTAAATGACTTTAAAGAACTGAATAACCATTTAAGTGATGGGTGGAAGGTAAAGACTGTTGATTTTATAAATTCTAATACAACAGCTTCATTTACGGCTATTTATCTTATCGAAAAAGGGTGAAGTTTTATATTTTATTTTAATTTCTCCAGTTTCGTGAGTTTTAATGACAACAGCTGTGTGAAGTCTCATGACCTCGCGACTGCTACAAATAGGAAAGAAGGTTTGAGCGTCTTGAATTCTGCTGATTTCTTGTTACGATTGGTTAGTAGTAATTTGGGATTTAGGTTTCGACGCGATTCATTTAAATGTTGGGAGACGTTGGGGCATATAAGGTTAATAAGATGCTAATGGTAGCTCAAAGTCATAAGACTTAGCGCAGCGGGGGAAGAAGAAAAGGACTTATTGTTATTCCGGAAAGAACAGGAATAGGAAAATATAAAAATATATTATATCACAACTTGAGCATAATATTTAGAGAATTTGGAGAAAATAAATAATAAAGACACATTTTTTAATTGGATAACTCAAGAGGATCAAGAGCATAGCAATAAGACATTTCGATATAACAATTATTTTGTTAAAAATGGGATGTTATATGTAAGTGAATTAACTCTCGATACAATTACAATTTTTACTAAGAATTTTGAAAGCACGGAATTCGAGAATTGCTTATTTTTTAATTGTGATTTTCATAGTTCGATTATGATGGCGTGTATATTCAAAGGCAGCAGATTCATTAATTGTAAATTTTCTCAATCTAAATTCTTAGATTCCGATTTAATAAACTGTGTATTTGAAAGCTGCACAATATTAGGACTTGAATGGGCTGACGTTATTGCCCAAAACGTGCATTTCAATAGTTGCCCAGAAATGCTCGATTTATCTTTAAGAGGCTTTGGTAAAAGAGAAATTAATTTTTCAGAATGTTATTTGCATCACCTAGATATAGAACCAATTGAAAATCATAGTTTAGAAGCGAAGGGAGAGGTCGAAGTAATTAATTTTTATGATTGCATAATTAAAGAATCTAGCTTTGATCGAGTCAATTTATCCAAAAGTAAATTCATCGAATGCAATTTATCGTTAATTCAATTTTCAGCTTGTGAATTTGGCGTTAATACATTCCTTTCTTCAAATGAAACGCCGGGGAATGAATTTAATATGATTGATATTAGAACAATATTAAATTCACCGCCCATTGACAGAAAAGTATTAGAAACAATTTTCGGTATAAACAGCGTTGATATAAAAGAATACCTAATTGATTTGACAACTGAAATACAATTTCAATCTATATTCATTTCATATAGTTTTGCAGACAAAAAGTTCGCAAAATCAATTAATGAAACTCTACAAAGAAGAGGAATAATGACCTTTCTTTGGGAATTAGATTCTCCAGGAGGAAAACCATTGAAAGATATAATGGTAGATAATATAAAAGAAAAGGACAGAATTTTATTTATTGCCTCAAAGGATTCTATAAAAAGTAGAGCTTGTCAATTCGAACTAACACAAGGAAGGAAAAAACAAGAAATGAGTTGGGAAGATGTTTTGTTTCCTATCCACATAGATAATTATCTTTTTGAAACCACAAAAGAAAGAATAAGACCGATTGAAGTTCAAGAGGAATACTGGCAAAACATCGAAGAACTTAAAAGATTAAATTCCTTAGATTTTAGTGAGTTTATAAATTCCAAAAATAGAGAAGAACGCAGTTTTGAGAAATTAATTCATCGTTTAATAAAAGGTCTCAGAAAATAACTATGCCCCCAGCTGCGCAAAGTCTGTCGCTGCGTGAGGTCTCATGACTTCGCGCCTGCTACAATTGGGAAAGAAGGATGAGCGTTTTTTAAGTCTCCTGACTTCATGTTACTATTGGGTTAGAACTGGGGTGGGAATTAGGTTTTAATGTGATTCGTTCAAACGTTAGGAAATCGAAGGTTCAACGAGGTTGTTTTTGATGAAATTAAAATAAAGTTAATATATTTCCCATAAAATTTTCTATTGGATACATTATTTGGAATTTTCATATTATTCGTTTGCCCTATTCTTTTTTTGTATCTATACGCTAAAGCAGGACGTTTTAGATGGCTTTTTTACGTGGCTTTTTTTGCAGGTGTTATCTGGTTATTTAATTCCTTGGAACCTGTTGACACCCATTTGGAGTCTCAGAGTTCGCAAAAAGTAGAGGAAAAAAGTACTTCCTTTAATAAGAAAAGTGAATTCAAAAATCAGTTAAACAAAGAATTAATTCCAATTGATAAACCATCTACATTTCGAACTTCCCAACCTAAGTTAAACAATAATTTCTATAAAAGTGACACTAAAGTTAGGGTTGGAGCTGTTTGCAACGACGGCACGACTAGTCAAGCAACTGGAAGCGGAGCGTGTTCTCATCACGGAGGTGTGGCTTATTGGCTTTATGAGTAATTTGATATGTGGCACTTTAGTTCCATACAGACTCCGGCTGCATGAAGTCTGTCGCTGCGTGAGGTCTCATGACCTCGCGTCTGCTACAGTTTTAAATGATTAATAATATAACTGGCCCAAAACAAGAACTAAAAAATCAAATTCCCCATGAACATTTTTAGAATATTATCTTCCAATGACGGTTCCATTAATGAACCTAATGTAAGTTCTTTTTTAGCTTATTTATTAGATCCCGGGGAAGACCACGGGATTTCCGGGTTGCTGCTTCAGGAGATCTTAAATGATATTACAGGAGCCAATAAGAGCTTTTTAGATAAAATACAGTATAGTAATAGAATCACCGACCTGTCCAAATATTCAGGTTACACCATAAATATACTGCCGGAATTATCTGTAAATATTGAGAAACAAGGGAAAAGACGTAGGAGGGATATTGATATTATAGTTGAGATAATTGATAATAAGAAAAACGAATTACTCTATTCCATTTGTTTAGAAAATAAAATAAGTGACTCTTCAATTATAAGGGACGGTTTGCAACTGGAAGAAGAACTATTGGGTTTACAGAATTATTATCTCGAAAGCGATCTTAAACCAGAGATCTATTTTGTTTATCTCACTCCAACCCCGTCGGAGATTTCAAGGGATTCCTTTGAAAAACTTAATTATGACAAAAAGTACCATTTATATTGGGATAACCACGAGAATTCTGTTTTCAATAAACTGCTCAAGATCTTTAACGACGAAAAGCAAGGCTTAATTGACCCAATAAACAACCAGTCATCCTATCTTATCAAATCATTTTTATCCTTTATAAAAACCCAGTTCAAGAGTTATATCGAGGAGAAAAGGGAGAAACTGGAGAAAAAGAATTACGGTAAACCCGTCATTGATCTTTTGAAAGATTTTGCAGCGACCTTGGATCCCAGTAAAGTATATGAGATTGATTTTTTGAAAAATGAATTTTCTGATTATGTTTTAGAAAAAACAGGAATAGAACTAATCCATTCTACTAGAAATGTACACATTTCCCTTTCCATTGTAAATGAAAAAAACAGGGGCCATTACAATGTAAAGAGACCAGATGATGACAGGAAAAATATATTTTTCTATTCAGATGATTCCAGAAAAAGGCTACGTTTATTTAATCCTGATTTTTACACAGAAGTTGAGGTGTTTTACAAAGGTGAAGATGGAATCGAGAGTGTGAAGGCAAAAGAAATTACCTGGCCTGATGTGAAATTATAATGACCGGTGAGATTTAAATTTGCAGATTTATCCGTTGGGAATTTTATTGGTATATTGTTAGTTCCTGTAAATGCAGCTAATCATGAAAAGGCTATTACCTATTATTTCCATAATATTCATCCTATCCTGCAGCAGTGATGAAGAAGGAATTACTAAAGAAGAAAGTTTAAATGAATATTCCTACTTTCTGGAATTAGACATCCCCCAATTTAAAGGTAATGTCAACGGCAGCTATATGATATACCAATTTGGACATAATACATATCAAATGGGTTCGTCATCGTGGAACCCAAAGGATGATCCTAAAGAACCAACTCGTAAGTCACTATTTGTTCTAAATCAGGAAAACGGAAATAATCAATTTGTAATTTCCACACCCACCTATGACTCATCATCTCCAGCAGAGGTAGATGAAGTATTTGGCACCGGAATAAAAAAATTAGGTCCGGGTCCGGATAATTTCTATATTCAAATAAGGAGTGGCAATTCCACATTTAAAATCTGTGAGGAGGAATCGGTCTATGAAATTGAAGTACTTAAATCAAAGGAAATCTTTGTTGATCATTCTGGGATTCAGTATATGAATGTGTGGTTTAAGATCGACAAAGTACACTCTGCTAATTGCTCAGGCGGCAACAGTTTCAATATCCAAAATGCCCTTATATTAGCTCAATTCGTTCAAAAGTAAAATTGTTGAGAAACTGTTATTCGAGATGCGATTGATATAGGTGAATCTTCGATTTCAGCACCACTACGGCTAATACATTCAATACCCGGCTGGAAAAGAAAAGGGCCTTTCCACTTTCCTACTGTTCATTGAGGGTAGTAACTAAAAGTGCACCGGCTTTACTTCAACAGGTTTTAAGATGAGACCTATATTTCCTGGGTTAAAAGATTAAAGCTCCTTCACCCAAATATTCCTGAACTGCACCAAACTGGAGGCACCCTGTAATTTTCCGGTTTTGGAATTTATTCCGCCGTGATGCTGTAAACCAATTGGCCCGGTCTTTACCATTGAAGGGTACAGGGCATTATCGATCACTGTAATGCCGTTAAGAATAACTGTGATGCGATCTCCTTTCACGGTAATATCATAAGAATTCCATTCTCCTACCGGTTGATCTGCTTTTTCTGAAGGTACTGCCGCTGCCCGTACTTCTGCCGGAAGGGATTCATCGGTTCTCACGCTCCAAAGCTCTCCTGAACCGACTGACCAGCACCACATTTGCACCTGCCCGGCACCTTTGATCAATATTCCTGAATCTGAATTTGGCCCCAGGGGTTCGATAATTTTACCATTTTCATCACGCAGGTACTCTCCTGAAGGTAAAATGGTTGGTAAAGGAAAGAGATGGTCTCCGTATCCCTTGAACCTCCATTCCACATGCAGTTTAAAATCTCCAAATTCTTCGGTGGTCCAGAGACTTTTGTCCCCTTCAGCTTCAGATCTGGCATCGTAATCGATCACCCCGTCTATAACATTCCAGTGGCCGCCATCTCCCTCAGGGATCTTCCAGCCGCTAAGATCTTTTCCATTGAATAAACTTCGGTATCCATCTTCTCCATAGACAGATTCCTGTGCAGTCGCGTTATTGGAAAAAGTAAATAATACTGCGACAAATGAGATCATTAAAGATTTTTTCATTGTAATTTTTCGTTTGGTTGTTATACTTCCCATCCCGGCCTGTATTCCCGGGACACATATTTATTTGCCCGGTCATTATTTGTGACTCTCATGTTTTGAATATCCCATTCAAGCCGGTCGTCCATGCGAATGGCGAGATTTCCAAGACACACGGTTTCAGCCACATTTTGAACCGCGGCCAGGCTTCCCCTGGAGGGTTTTTTACCTTTAAAGGCATCTATCATTTCTGAATTCTCATCCCTTAGATCTGCTCCCTCCAGGCTGGAATCGGGGAGAGGCTGAATATTCCCTTTGTTGTCAAGAAGTACCGGATCATTATATCCATAACCGGAAATAATACTTCCCCGGTCACCTATGAACATTACCCCGTCGCCCGGAATTCTCCTGCTGTTTCGTGCCAGGGCTTTCGGGGTTGGTGGTCTCATTCCGCCTTCATACCAGTATACGTCTATATTCCTGTTTTCATTCTCCACCGGGATCTCCCAGTTTGCCATTCCGGCGAAAGGATAGGATACATTATTTTCCACCCAGGAACTTCTGAAATCTTTCACCTGGCTAACTTTATTTTTGTTCCCCTCGGCATTATCGGGTTTTCCCAGCCCCAGGATACGCCAGTCTTTCCAGAAGCCATAGTAACCCATATCGGCCATACATCCTGCGCCAAACTCATACCAGCCTCTAAAAACGGTATGGGTGTAATGTGGAGAGTAGGGGCGATCTTTGGATGGGCCAAGCCACAATTGCCAGTCGAAGCCTTCAGGAATTGGGGCAGGTGCAGGTAGATATGGTAAACCCTGGGGCCACATAGGCCGGTTTGTCCAGCGATGAAATTCGCTCACTTCGCCTATGGCTCCACTGTTTATGAGGTTCTGCATATGGTAGAACTCTTCCGGATTTTTAAAGGCAAAACAATGAGAGGGTAGTCCCGTTTTGCGTGCCATATCGCAGGTGAGCCTGGTCTCATTCATAAAATTGGAAACCGGTTTATGGGTTGCGACAAATAAACCTTTTTTCATAGCCTCCATCGCGATGACCCCGTGAAGATGATCAGGGGTCATGATGAAAACCGCATCCAGCTCTTTTTCTTTTTCCAACATTTCCCGGAAATCGGCATATACGGAACAGCCATTATAAGATGATTTACCCGACTTCCCTGCATAGTATCCATTAATGAACCTCCTGCCAACCTCGCGACCTCCGGCGGCACCATAGGTTTCTCCCTGGGGAGCCCCCCAAAGAGGGTAGTCATAGCTTTCTTTATTGGGATCACATACAGAGATAAATTGAAGCTCATCCCGCTCCAGCCACTCGGGCAGCATTTTCATTGCCTGTGTTCCTGCACCTATAAGGCCCACATTTATTTTATCATTTGCTGCGGTTAAACCCTTTCCCCCTAAAACATGGGAAGGAACAATACTTAGCCCAATCCCTGTAAGGGCGGTGCGGTTAATGAAGGTGCGGCGGTCTATTTTGTTCATAGAGAAAGTTTTAAATGAGCGATAGGATCCAATGTTTAAATAATATTTAAAGAATGCTGAAGGCTTAAAGTTTTCTTATCCTAATATTCCTGAACCAAATCTCGCTGCCATGATCCTGTAAGCCTATCAACCCTTCCCTTGCTTTGCCATAATCAGGAAAATCCTTCCATTTTCCTGCATCTTTACGGCTTCTCCAATCCTCGGACCATGGGGTGAATTCTACTGTCTTTTCTCCGTTTAACCAGTAAGTTACCTTTTCCTCTGTGAAAACTATTCGGCTACTGTTCCATTCCCCGGCTTCTTTTTTTGCTTTCTCTACATTCCGGGGTTCATACATCCCGTAATCTGCCCCCAAAATATGCAGGGAATCCTGTTGTTCTGAAGAATTTTGGTGATCCCTGAGCTGAAATTCAGGACCGGTAAAATAAAGGGCTTCATACTGTTCCCCTTCCTTTACATGATAGAAAATTCCACTGTTCCCACCAGGAGAGATCTTCCATTCCAGGGACAGCTCAAATTCACCAAACTCCTCTTTCCCGTAGACAATATCTCCTCCAATATCGGCTCCCTTGCCAAGTGACATCAAAGTTTCGCCTTCGAGGACCCAACCATCAGGAAGACCTTTTTCTTCATTATACCCTCTCCACTCTTTGACATTCTCCTCACTAAGAAGATCCTGCCAATTATTACTATTTTCAGATTGGGTACTCGTGCTTTCATTACCTGAAAGCCGAGATTCATCATTAGATTTTTCCGATTTGCAACCCGTGAGAAATCCGATTATAAAAAGGCTAAAGAATATATTTTTCATTGATTATGGTGTGGGGTGGATAGCGGCCAACTTCAGTTAAATCTGAAGGAAATATCAGAAGGAAGGTAGTAAGATTCGCTCAAATTTCCAACAAGGCCTAAATTATATATTTCTGATACCTGAAGGATTGAATAGAGTAAGGGCATATTTAGCAGGTTATTATACCAGTAAATTTCCTGCTTTTATAATTAAAACATCCGGCTGCGTAAAGTTTGTTTCTGCTTTGTGCTATTGCTGCATTAGATCTCATGACCTCGTGCCTGCTTCAATTGGGAAGGAAAGAATGAGCGTCTTAAAGTCTCCTGATTTATTTTAAAAGTGAGCTAGAACTAATAACCACACGTTTGAATTAAGAGCGTCGGGTTCATAACCTGGAGGTCGGGAATCGCCCCTGCCCTTAATCTGTCTTTGCTGTATGAGACCTCATGACCTCGCGCCTGCTTCAATTGGGAAGGAAAGAATGAGCGTCTTGAAGTATCCTGACTTTAATTGGCTTAGAGCCGGTGGCGGGATTTAGGTTTCTAAGCGATTCATTTAAACGTAAGTAGATGTTTTGATAATCTGGCTTAAAAAGCCACTCTGGGTAGCTCAAAATCTTTAGATCTAGTCTGGCCGATTATTCAACCTTTAGAATAAATCCCTTTTTATGTAGATTTTCAATTTTAATCTTTGGGTCATTTTGTAAATATTTTCGAAGATGGGAAATAAATACATTCAGACTCTTGCGGTTAAAATAATCGTTCTTCCCCCACAGCCGGACTAAGATATCCTTATGGCTGCAGAGTTTGTTTTTATTTTGGACCAGGTATAGAAGCAAGTCATTTTCACGTGCGGTTAAATGAACAGGCTTTCCATTAAATAAGAGCTCCTGCCGTTTACTGTCAAACTCATAATCTCCAATATTATATAAAAAATTTTTCGAATCGTTTTCCTTCAGGGTAGGTTGTATCCTTGATAAAAGCGAATGAATTCTGGCTACCAGTTCCTCCTCATCAATAGGTTTCTTTAAATAATCAACAGCTCCCAGTGAGAATCCTTTTAAAACGTCAATTTTAAGGGATCTTGCGGTTAAAAAAATAAAAGGTATTTCTGGGAATTGGGCTGTAAATTCATGAGCGAGGGTAAACCCATCAATATCTGGTAACATTACGTCCAGAATAATTAGATGGTGCGTATTTTCTTCAATAAGCTCCAAAGCTTTTTTACCTGTTTGAGCCCAGTAAACATCAAAGTCTTTTATTCTCAAATATTCTGAGAGAAGGTAGCCTAAGGAATCATCATCCTCAACAAGCAATATTTTATTCTTTTTATCTGGCATTTTTTAAAGGGATTATCAGGGTGATTTCTGTACCCTGGTGTAATTCACTTTCTAATTTTATACGGCCCTTGTGCCTTTTAATAACCTCCTGGACGTAATTAAGACCCAGTCCATATCCCTTTACGGCGTGCAAATCACCTTCAGTAACACGATAGAATTTTTTAAAAATACGCTGTTTTTCTTTTTCTGAAATACCTTTTCCATTATCCTTAATACAAATGTGCAGGTTTCTTTTTAAAGTATATGCCCTTAAGGTTATTTCTGGATTATCTGAATATTTTTTTGCATTATCCAACAGGTTATTGACGACATTTTCAAAATGAAAAGGAGCTACTTTTATATAGTATTCCCCAGGTTCCATGTCATACTGAAAACTGAAATTCTCCAATTTTGACAGCATAATAAAATCGTTGCACCACCGGGTAAGTTCTGGCTTGATATCTATTATTTTAAAATCGATAAATTTTCTTTTGGTTTCCAGGCTTGCCAGCTCCAGAACCTGGTCAATATGGACGTTAAGGCGATCCACTTGTTTTCTAATATGAAAAACAATTCGCTTTTGATCTTCATCCAGATCTTTTTCAAGAATTTTTGTTGCTACTCCTATAGAAAAAACAGGAGTTTTAAGTTCGTGGGTCAAATTATTGATAAAATCGTTAGTTATGGTAATCAAATTCCTTTGCCAGTAGAATAACCGTAGCATCCAGATTACTACAAATATGACGATAGCCAGAAATAAAAGCCCCGGTATGAACAATCCATGCAATTGAGAAAAATAATAGGCATTAAGGTCCTTGAATTGGAGCTCGAGGACCATTTCTTTTCCAAGTGTTTCCGGGAGATAACCTTCCAGTTCTATAGGGTATTTTATTAAGGAATCTCCAGCACTAAAATTTACAGGAGACCTTAAGTCAATACTCCTGTCTTGCGAATATAAATTATAGGAAAAATTGGCAGTTATTTTATTGGCTAGAAGTCGATCCTTTACAATTTCATTTAAAAAGTAATTGGAAGCATCCTGTAAACTATCTGCACTTAGTGAAAAGTAGGTGCCGCTACCAATAGACTGCCCCAATAAAAAACTAAGTTGATTTTCGTTATCAAGATCCTTTTTTAAATTACTTCCTGCACGTTCTATTTTTTGCTGAAACTGCAGTTCAGCCAGGTTCAATCCTATTCGTAAATATTGATATTGTACTACGAATAGTCCCACTACCGCAATTATAAATAGGATGATATAAATCTTTCTACGCTTCAAATCTGGAACTATATTACTAAAAAATAACTAGCTGGAAACAGATTAGTTTTTTATTAATCCAATTAACCTTTGATTAATCTTTTTGATTTTTTGTTACTCTTATGCTGTTTGTAATAAGCCTACTTTGGTTTCCTTAATAGAAAAATCTCAGGTATTAAATATGAAAACAACAAGCAGTCTTTTTCTTATACTTTTTTCATTAATGATCATTCCCCTTACTATGAATGCCCAGGGCTGTGTAGCCATAAGACATTTTTCCAGTAGTATGGGCAATGAGCTTGAAGGTAATTTACTACGGAAAGGAGATTTCCAGGCCGGAATGAATTATCGTTATTTTAAATCCTTCCGTCATTTTAAGGGAACAGAAGAGGAACCCGATAGAGTTTCCAATAATACAGAGGTTATTAATTATTCCCATTCCTGGGATTTCAGTTTAAATTATGGTATTACAGACAGATTGTATGCCGGGATCACAATTCCTACTGTCCTCAATGAAAGATCCTCCTTGTACGAACACGGGCGGGAGGAACGAAATATGACTTTTTCGCGTGGTCTGGCAGATATTAGACTGGGTGTGGGTTACTGGATCCTTGATCCCGAAAAGCATGAGAACGGGAATTTCGCAATGGGACTGGGTTTAAAACTTCCTACAGGAAATTATAATGCCACAGATATATTCTATAATGTAGGCCCGGAGAATTCTTCTCAGGTGAGGCCTGTGGACCAATCCATACAGCCGGGTGATGGTGGTTTTGGTTTAACGGTAGACCTTCAGTTTTACCGAAGTCTGGCCACAGATCTTTTTATATACGGAGGCGGATTCTATCTTTTGAACCCCCGGGAAACCAATGGTATTAGAACATTCCGGGAAACTTTAAGTCCAATTTTACAAAATGAGGCGGTGATGTCTGTCCCAGATCAATATGCCGTGAGGGCTGGATTAGGATATAATCTTTCCTCCCAATTCGCGGCTTCCCTGGGGGCAAGATTTGAGGGGGTGCCGGTTGAGGATGTAATAGGAGGAAGTGGTGGTTTTAGGAGGCCCGGAAATGTGCTTTCCATAGATCCGGGGATATCATATATGCGGAATAATTTTTCTATAAATCTTAACGTGCCGGTGGCTTTTCGAAGGGAAAGGCCTCAAAGCGTCACCGATCTTGAAACCGAAAGGATCACAGGTACTCCCAGAAACGGGGATGCCGCCTTTGCAGATTACCTCATTAACCTTGGGATCTCCTATAGGTTTGGTGGTAATAGGGCAACATTTCCCGAGATTGAATCCAACTCCAATTTGCCGTTTATCGAATAGTTTAGCTAAGGTATTTATAACCTTACCTTAAAATCATTTTTATTGCAAGAAAAATAGGCGAGTATAAATTAATGGCATGAAAATCTTACTTAAGCTTGTGCCCTGATTCCGGATTTGGAAGCCGGTTTATCCTTCTTCAAATTCTTATATTAGCGATACTAATATCCACTATCATGAAAAGATTTCCCTTTTTATTTGTTTTGCTGATTTGTATCGCTCAGGGTTATGCTCAAAACACCTTAAAAGGCAATGTACGTGCTGAAGAGAATTCTGAAAATAAGGAAATCGTGTTGTACAGGCTGTTACCAGAGGATAACTATAAAACGGGCGAGGTAGTGGCAACGGGCAGGATTGGAGAGGATGGATCTTTTGTCCTGCACGATTCCGTATTTTCTGAGAAAGATGAGGTCTATGAATTACACGTGGGTATCACAGCTCCGGGAACAAAACTTCTTGATACTACTATTAATAACTTCAGGAGATTTATTTTATCGAATAAGGACAGCGTGCGTTTTGGAATAGAAAATTCCCGGGGTTTTGAATATTCCAACTCAAATGAGGCTGACAGGGAGTGGCAGAAACTGAAGGAGTATGAAGAGAAAATTGCCGCTAAGGAGGATCTCAATCCTGAAAACTATCTTACCGAAACCCGTAACTACACCAAAGACTCCTTAGAGATCCTGCTGGTAAAACTTCTTAGCATTCAAACCCTGGATGAGAAGCAGCTCCTTGAGAAAGATATTACAGAGAACCCAGATTTTTACCTGGATTTACTCGCCAAGCTTCACGACAGTGATCTTGACCCTGCGTCCTATACTTACCTGGAAAATAAAATTAGGGCTACGCACCAGGAATTGATCAATAGAAAGTACCACATAAGTTTGGCATTCAATTTCTTCAGTTTTACCGGAATCGTGGGCCTTCTGCTTGTAGTTTTCAGGATGCATAAAAGATCGGCTACTCTACCTTCTGTACAACTTAGTCCGCAGGAAGAAAAGGTCAAAAACCTTATTTTAGAGGGAAAAACCAATAAGGAGATCGCGGCGGCTCTGTTTATTAGTATAAGCACCGTCAAAACCCATACCTCCAGCATTTACAGTAAATTGAATGTTACCAACCGCAGGGATCTTGTGCTAAAACATCAAAATCATACCGGTACTAGTACCTAAATAGACCACAGGAACTCCCATTTTCCAGGCAGATCTAAAGTTCTTTGTTTCAGAAAAATTTGAAACAAATGAATTTCAGTTTTGCCAATTGGGGCAGGGGATTATCATGGGCTGTTTTTGGAATTTCCCTCGCCACATATACCCTTACCCTGGAACCTACCACCAGCTTCTGGGATGCCGGGGAATATATCGCTACGGCTGCAAACCTGGAAGTGGGCCATCCCCCAGGCGCACCGCTGTATCAAATGATGGGTGCCCTTTTTGCTGCTTTTGCGCCAGGTGCAGATAAGGTGGCTCTGCTAGTGAACTTCATGTCTGCCCTGGCGAGTGCTTTTACTGTAATGTTTTTGTTTAGATCTGTCCTGCTATTACTTCGGAAAGTCACCGGACCTAAAGAGGAATTAACTAATGCAACCAAAATTGCAATTTTAGGCAGCGCCTTCACAGGTGCCACAGCTTTCATTTTTACTGATAGTTTTTGGTTCAATGCTGTAGAAGCAGAAGTATATGCCATGTCCACCTGTCTTATGGCCCTGCTTTTTTACCTGGGCCTTCTTTGGGAACGGGATATGTTTAAACCCCGTGGAAATCGCTGGTTGATCCTTATTTGTTTTATCGTGGGGCTTTCCTTTGGAGTCCACTTTCTTACGCTGCTCGCCATTCCTGCGGTGGGATTATTGTACTATTTTAAGAACTTTCGGAAAATAACCCCTAAAAATTTCATCATCGCCAATCTTGTAGTGGTGGCGGTTTTAATGTTCATCTTTAAGTTTTTACTGCCTTATACCCTTAGTTTCCTGGCATTTTCAGAAGTGTTTTTTACAAATTCCGTTGGCCTGCCTTTTAATTCAGGAACCATAGTCGCTCTTATGTTTATTATTGGTCTCTTCATTTATGGATGGAGGTACACCAACCGGAAAGGCTATGTACAGCTAAACACGCTGGTGTTATGCCTGCTTTTTATTCTGATAGGTTTCTCCGGCTGGACCATGTTGCCAATTCGTGCCAATGCAAAAACGGTGGTCAATGAGAACGATCCTGATAATGCCCGGGAATTGCTTGCCTATTATAACAGGGAACAATACGGGGAATCCTATCTCTTTTATGGCCCCCAGTATACTGAAATGTATGGCGGACTGGATCCTGAAAACCCATATAAGGATGAGCCACCAAATTACGAGCGGGATGAGGCTTCGGGTAAATATGTGATCATCAATGACTACAGGAATGCCCGGCACAATTTTGACGATGCTCATAAAACCTTTCTTCCCAGGATGGGGAGCAGGCAACATGCGGCCAACTATATATGGTTTACAGAAGCGCCTGCTTTCAGTATAAAACAGGAATACCAGGGAGAAGAGCAATTGCTCCAGGCAGTAGCCAATCTAAGAAAGGGAATCGCTTCCGGTCGCATAGGAAGTGAAGAGTATCACAACTTCCTTAGTAGGTTTGGGGCATACTTTGATGTGGAAAAGCCTTCTTTCATTTCAAATATTAAGTTTATGCTGGAATATCAAATGAGCTATATGTATTGGCGCTATTTCCTATGGAATTTTGCTGGGCGGCAAAATGATATCCAGGGAAAATATAACGATCTTAATGGCAACTGGCTGAGCGGAATTAATTTTATAGATGAAGCCCGCCTGGGATCCCAGGAATATTTACCGTCTGATATCGCGAATAATAAAGCTCGAAACACTTATTTTTTCCTACCACTTTTGCTTGGCCTGGCAGGAATTGTTTTTCACTTTCTTAGAGACAAAAAGAGGTTTTGGGTGCTTACGGTATTCTTTCTCTTTACAGGAATTGCCCTTAAAGTGTATCTCAACGAAGCCCCATTCCAGGTTAGGGAACGGGATTACGCCCTGGTAGGATCATTTTATGTCTTTTCCATGTGGATGGGAATTGGGACCTATTCTTTTTTTAATATTCTTAAAAAGATTATTCAACCTAAATTCGCTGCCCCGTTAGTAATTATAGTATCGGTTTTAGCGGTACCTGTGCTCCTGGCGGTTCAAAACTGGGATGATCACGATAGATCCAACCGGTATTCTGCTCTTGCAATGGCCAAAATGTATCTGGATTCGCTGGATGAACATGCCATTCTATTCACTATTGGCGATAATGACACGTTCCTGCTGTGGTATGCGCAGCAAATAGAAGGCTACAGGAGGGATGTGAGGATCGTTAATACGATGCTGCTGGGGACAGATTGGTATATAGACCAGATGAAGCGGAAGGCCTGGGAGAGTGAGGCTGTGCCATCCCAGCTGGAGTATGATCATTATAAGGCAGGAACCAATGACTACATTATCCACCAGGAGGTCACAAAGGATACGATTAATATAGGATCTTGGATGAACTGGGTGGCCAGTGATAACCCCTCGACAAAAGCTACACTTCAAAGCGGACAGCAGGTAAAGACTTTTCCTACCAAATCCCTTCGGGTGCCTGTAAATAAGGAAAACGTGCTTAAAAAAGGGATTGTAAATCAAGGGGATTCAAGTGAGATCGTGGAGGAGATCTATATTGAACTTCAGGAAAACGCGGTTTATAAGAATGAGTTATTGATGCTGGATATTCTCGCTAATAATGACTGGGAACGGCCAATTTATTTTTCAGGTGGGAGCTTTGGGGATGAGGATTATCTATGGATGAAGGACTACATGCAACTGGACGGGATCGCTTATAAACTCGTGCCAATAAAAACGGCGGTTGATCCTGAAAGTCCGCTGGAAATGGGCAGGATAGATACAGAAAAAATGTATGATATCGTTACCGCCTGGGACTGGGGTAATATGGGAAACCCCGAGATCTACCACGACCCCTTTACGCGCAGAAACAGCATAACCTACAGGGCTGCCCTGGGTAGACTGGTGGAGGAATTGATCAAAGAAGGAAAAAACTCCAGGGCAGAGGAGGTTATTGAGCTGGCACTTCACAATATGCCATTTGAATTCTACGGTTATTATTTCTTACACGATGCATTTATATCGGGGTACTTTAAAATTGGGGAGGAGCAAAAGGCCATGGCACTATGGGAGAAAGTCGCCGCTAAATATCAGGAAAATCTCATCTATTATAGTTCCTGGGATCCGGAAAGGCAATATGACTATGTGGATGTTATCCTTCAGGAAATAGAGCAGTATAGATCGCTGGTGCAGCTACTGGCAGAAAATAACAGGGGGGAACCAGCAGAGGAGAAAGCGGCGGAATTCAATAGATATCTGGAGTTATTCTCACATTTTTTTAAATAGAATATTCCTTGTATATCTGGATGTAGTATTGTTAATCTCTGTAGGGTCTTTTCATAAAATTTAGAACCCCAGGTATTTTTAGTTGATCCCTCACCTCGTCGGCTTCTAATGTGAGGTGAGGCCCGACATAAAAACTGTTTTCATAGTTTTATTACTATTTTTATAGTTTAAAATTTGTTTAGAAAGAATTCTTTACTCATCTTGCGTTAAATAGTGGCCGGCAAACGGTTTTAATCATCAATCATTCTAAATCCTTCATCAATGCAAACAGCATTTTCTGTTATCTTTTTTTTTATCGTTTCCACTCTTTGCAGTCAAACGCAGATTGCCGAACCTCTTATTTACAGGGCTAGCTATGAACTCACCTATAAACCGGACAGCACAAACCCGGAGGATGTAAAAAAGGAAGAATTCCTATTATACAGGGGAAACAATCTTTCCCTGTTCGCCAGTAAGGGAAGGATCTTACGGGATTCCCTTGCTGCCAATATTAAGCTGAACGGTATGGGAACAATTGATATTTCTGAAAGAGCGGCAATGACCAAAACCAACTTTAATTATGTGATCTATAAAGGCTTTCCGGAAGATAGAATTTCCTATACCTATAAAATAATTAGAGATCATTTGAGATATGAAGAAGAACTGGACCTGTTCTCCTGGGAGATCTTACCGGAGACTAAGGAATTACAGGGTTTCTCTGCTCAAAAAGCTACCACTACTTATGCTGGCAGGGATTATGTCGCCTGGTTTACTTCAGAGATCCCTATTCCGGACGGGCCATACAAGTTCAACGGCTTACCGGGACTCATCCTCGAGGTAGCCGATACGCAACAGCATTATGTTTTTACACTTACAGGGTTTGAAAAATATAAGGATCCGTTATCGGTTGAGCTGAAGGCTTCAGATTTTATAAAAACAGATAAAAAGAAATTGCTGGCGCTTAAAAAGGAATATGCCCTTAACCCTTTTGCTGCCCTGGAGCGAAGCAATACTGCAGAAAAGACTGTAACCATAAATTTTAAGGAAGGACAGAAGGAAAAGCTTTTAAAAGAAGCAAAGGAGAAAGTTGCACGGGAGAATAATCCAATTGAATTAAATTAGGTCCTGGTATGAAAAACTACGTTCTCACATCAATTTTTATTATACTTATTTCCCACACCGGGTTTTCTCAGAAATCGCTCACAGATGAGTTCAAATACAAAGCAACTTATCAAATTACCTGGCAAATTGATTCCACAAATGCGGAGTCTGTTCAAACTGAAGTTATGGACCTATACCTGGGAGACAAGGTTTCCAGATTTTCCAGCCGGGAGCGATTGGCCGGGGATTCCTTATTACAGGCACGAAAAAAAAATCCTAAAGAATTCAGTGGAAAATTCAAGGGGGCACCTCAAACTGAATTTGATTATTATATCTACAAGGGAGTAGGCGATGGAAAGCTTGCCTTTACCCAAAAAATAGTCAAGGATAACCTTATGTACATCCAGGACATGGATCAATTTGAATGGGAAATACTTCCGGAAACCAAAGAGTTTGCCGGCTATCAGGTTCAAAAAGCCACTACAAATTTTGCCGGGAGAAATTATATCGCATGGTTCACTCCCGAAATCCCTATTTCAGATGGCCCATATAAATTCAACGGGTTGCCGGGATTGATAGTGGAGGTGAGCGACGATCAGGATCATTATTTCTTCCGCTTAACCGATTTTAAAATCTTGAAAGAACCTGTACCATTTGAATTTGATCCTGAAGAATATATTGCTACCAGCAGGGAGAAATTGCTATACGCCCTTGCTGAATATGATCGTGATCCATTTGCCGCACTGGGAAAGGTAGGTATTACCATGAAATTCAAACCCGGCCAAAAGGAGAAGATGATGAAGGAACATAAGGAAACACTGCAAAAGCGGAATAATCCTATAGAATTGGAATAAAAGATTGAAATTCACCAATTAATTAGTTTAACTAATCATTTAGTTGTATGTTTAATTTATAAAAGACAATTGGAGTTTATTAATGAAACTTTCCACCCTAAAGAATAAGTCAGGTTTTATAACAACTGATAAAAGAAATTAGCTGAAATTATAAAAATTTGTCCTTAGGCCTTTTAGTGTTATAGCTTATTAGTACTGCAAAAAATACGAAGCATTTAAAGGAAAGCAAGGGAGAAAGTAGCACAGGAGAATAACCCTTTAGAACAAAATTAGACACCTTGATGTATAAAAACAGACTTTCATTGATCTTATTGATAATTTTCCAGACTGCCTTTTCTCAAAATTCTGTCACAAATGCGTTTAAATATAAAGCTACTTATGAACTTACCTCGCAAATTGATTCTACAAACCCCGGGTCTATAGAGCGTGAAACTATGGTTTTGTATATAGGTGACAGGATATCCAGGTTTTCCAGCAGGGATCGATTGGAAGGGGACGAGGTACTAAAAAAACAGCAAAAGGATCCTAACGCTTTTACCGGGAATAATCAGGGATCATCTAAAAGAAGTTTGGGCTATTATATCTATAAAGGTATACCTGAAGGAAAGCTTTCTTTTACGCAAAAGATCGTTCTGGATAATTACCAGTATGTTGAAGATCTTAAACAATTTGAATGGGAAATCCTGCCGGAAACTAAAGAGATCACAGGCTATAAGGTTCAAAAAGCGACAACCAGATTTGCCGGAAGGGATTATATCGCCTGGTTCACCCCGGAAATTCCCATTAGCGATGGCCCCTATAAATTTAACGGATTGCCAGGTTTGATCCTTGAGATACAGGATACCAGGGGCCATTATTCTTTCATTCTTGAAAACTTTGAAATCTTAAAAGAAAGGGCATTACTGGAATTTGATCCCAGAGATTACATCCAAACCTCCCGGAAAAATTTTCTTAGGGTACTTGAGAAATTTAATAGAGATCCAGAGACAGCCCTGGAACAGGTGGGGTCTCCATTGCTTTTAGGCCCGGACAAAAAGAAAAAATGGAGAGAGAGCATAAGGAGGAACTAAAGAGGAAAAATAACCCCCTTGAATTCAAATTTTAAGATAATGAAAGAATTCTTCCTGTTTTTCTTAATGAGTGTGATTGCCTCCAATGGCTTAGCGCAAAAGTTGAATGATAAATTTGAGTATAAAGTTACATATAAACTCACTTATAAACTTGATTCCACCGACCTGGAGGAACCAAAATCTGAGTACATGATCCTTTACACTGGTGAGAACCTGTCCAAATTTTCCAGCAGGGCGAAAACCCTGGAGAACCCGGTTGTGGTGAGAGGAAATCGCGGTCATACCTCAAGGGCTGCCCTAACTCAGTTCCACTACGAGCTTCTCAAGGAAAGAACTACAGGTAATATGTACTATACCTTGAAAATCCCTAAAATGGATGACAGGTTATATTATCCTGAAGCTATGGATCAATTTGAATGGGAGATCCTGCCGGAAACTAAAAAGATCAAGGATTATGAAGTACAAAAGGCCACCACTGCTTTTGCAGGTAGGAAGTATGTTGCGTGGTTTACTCCTGAAGTGCCAATTGCTGAAGGTCCTTATAAGTTCAACGGTTTACCGGGTTTGATACTGGAGATTGCCGATACCGGGGGGCATTGGGTTTTTGAACTTTTTGGCCTTGAAAAACTTTCTCCAAAACTTAAATATAATCTCAACTTAAACCAATTTGTGAAAACCGACAGGGAACAGCTGGAAGCACTATGGTATCGCTATCGTAGGGATCCTATGGGATATGCTAAAAATCCTAACGTAAAAATTTCACCAGAGAATCATAAAAAATATGTAGAAGCTTTCACGAAGATGCTGGAGAAGGAAAACAACCCTATAGAATTAGAATGATTTGAAAAAAGGCCATTTTATCCTCCTCTTTATATTTTTCCTTCTTGCCTCAAGTGCTAAGGCGCAGTCTGTTCTTTCAGGAAAGGTGCTGGACGAAAATAGCCAGGGTCTTAGTGGCGCTACCATTATGATAAGCAAAGATTCTACCAGCGCTATTTTAGCCTACGGAATTTCAGACGGAAACGGGAACTTCAGCATAAAGCTCAAGACGGAAATTGATCTCCTTTTTCTGAAGATCTCTTACATCGGTTATGCCACTTTAAAACAGGAAATTCAGAATAAAGATCAGGAGCTGGAAATACAACTTTCCCCTTCTTCCGAAGCATTAAAGGAGGTTTTGGTAGAAGCCAGGATCATTGAACAGCGGGGGGATACGCTTAGTTTTTCAGTTTCAGCCTTCAAAGATCAAAAGGATAGGGTCATTGCAGATGTTCTTAAAAAAATGCCGGGGATAGAGATCCTCCCCGGCGGACAAATTGAATATCAGGGAAAACCAATTCAGAAATATTATATAGAGGGATTGGACCTGCTGGAAGGGAGGTACAGTCTTGCCAATAACAATATCGCGGCAGATGATGTTTCCAAAGTGCAGATCCTGGAAAACCACCAGCCGGTGAAATTGCTGGATAGCCTGGAATTTTCTGAAAGAGCTTCGATAAATATCAAACTAAAAAATGACGTTACCACCAGCGGGACCGCAGAACTGGGAACGGGCCTGTCGCCATTGTTATGGAAGATAAAGGCGACTCCTATGATCTTTACAAGGAAGAACCAGGCAATTGTTACATATCAGTCGAATAACACCGGCCATGATGTTTCGCGGGAAATAAGGGATTTTTCCTTTTCAGATTTTGGCCGGGGGGATTATAACATTAACAAAAGGGACTGGCTCTCCATTCGTGGGTTGGCAGCACCTCCATTTTCACAACAACGCTGGCTGGATAATAATGTTCATTTGGGATCTGCCAATTACCTTATAAGATTAAAACAGGATGTTGATCTAAAGACCAATATTTCCTACCTCAATGATGCGCAACGGCAAATAGGAAACACTCAAACCCGCTTTTTCACTCCTACAGATACAATTGACCTTGTGGAGCGAACCAACAACGATCTTTTCTATAATACGCTGCAGTCTAAATTCATCCTGGAGCGAAATACAAATGATAATTATCTTAAAAACGAACTTGAATTTAATGGCTATTGGGATTCCCAAAGAGGATTTATAGATACCGGAAACAACGAGGTCCTGCAGCGGCTTTCCAATCCATTTGCAGTAGTGCGCAACAAACTGCGGATGCTAAAACCTATTGGGAAACAATTAATCACCTTTAGATCCAATACCGGCTATACAGAAGCGAACCAAAATCTGAATGTGCAGCCCGGCCAGTTTGAAGCTTTGCTCAATAACGGGGAGCCTTTTACTGAAGTAGGGCAGGAGGTAAGCTCTACCGCCTTTTTTACCGATAATTCTGCAGGAATGACCAAAAAGGTAAGCGGGGTAACCCTTTCTCCTGAAGTTGGTTTCTCCATACAAAAGGAGCATCTAGAAAGCAGGCTCACCGTTTTTGATGGTGCCGAAACCGAGATCTTGAATGGAAATTTCAGAAATGATCTCGATTTTCTTTCCTCCCGCATTTATTTCACCAGCAGGTTTGTATATGAAAAGGACAACTGGAACCTCAGGCTAAATACCCCGGTTAACTATAGGTCTTTTAATATTAAAGATCCAACTTTGAACGAGGATCAGCAATTGAATAGATTGACCTTTGAACCCGATATTTATATAAGGAATAAATTTTCGGCTTTTTGGGAGACCAGTGTATCTGCCGCCTTGAGCAATGAATTTGGGGAGATCAACAGGATGTACTACGGTTTCATTCTAAACAATTACCGTAGCCTGCAGCGATACAATTCCCCGCTCCCGGAGGATCTCAGGCAGAATTACAGCTGGCGGCTTACTTACAGGAATCCGCTCACCTCTTTTTTTGCAAATACCTCTTATTCCCACAACAGGACCAGGAGGAATTTATTGTACAGCAACCTTATAGGGGAAAACGCCGCTACGGTTTTAGAGGCAATTGAGCAGGAGAATTATTCATATTCCCATAACTGGAGTGCAAAAGCGAGTAAATACTTCAGTAAACTCAATACCACACTTACTCTGGGGACCACTTTTTCCCTTTTTGAAAGGGAGCAACTTTTAAATCAAAATTTAGCTGAAGTCCACAATGAAAATCTCAGCTTTGATCTAGGATTGGAATCTGAAGTGACAGACTGGTTAAGTGCTTCCTACGCTGCAAATTTCAGCTTATTGCAAACCCGGATTGAAGAGCGGGATATTGATGCGATCGAAACCCAACAACACACCCTGGATTTGTTCTTTTATGTGGCAGAGAACCAGTATTTCAGCCTTAATTCAGAATATTACTTTAATAATATTTCAGACTTAAACCGGAACAGTTATTTTATGAATCTTAATTATCAATATACGTTTAAGGATTCCGGAATTGACCTGGAGGCGAGCTGGAATAATATTTTGAATACAGATGAGTTCGTGCGGGTTTCCAATAATGAATTTGCATACGTTCAAAGCACTTATCGCCTAAGGCCTTCGCAGGTTTTAGTGAGTTTAAAGTTTTCGTTTTGAGGAGTGAACTTATTACTGTAATGGCAGCAAGAGCAGAAAAAATAGCTTAGTAAGTCCTATGGCCTTTACACCTGTTATGATTTCATAGCCTTGCAACATCTTAAATTTAAACTCGCCTATATATTAAAGGATAAAACATTCAGGAATGAAAAGAACAATTATAGTCATTACCTCTGCAGTAATTACTGCAATTCTTTCTTACAAGATCCAGTCATTTGAATTTATATTGATCGTGATCATTTTACTTTCCCTTATCTTTTTGATCCTGGCGGGTATCAGGAATTATTTTAAAAGGATCCGGCTTGGGTACATTAAAGTTCCAGTAATTATAATAGGCATTGGAATCCTTGGGGTTGTTGTCTCACTCTTCCGTCCATATGAGAATGCAGTTCGGGACAACGGTACAGTGAGTGATAAACTGGAATACTCTTATTTCACAGATCAAACCGATAGGAAACAATTAAGATCTTACTTTCCGATCCTTAGTGAGCTTGATCAAAGAGATCAAGTAAGAATGGACCAGGTAATAGAACTTCATAAACAAAAGAACATGGTTGAACCCCTAGATAAATTTTATGCAGCCTTTATATATTATCACAGCGATAATAGTGATGATTATAAAACAGCTTCCAAATTGGCAGCAGCCGCTGCCAAGGCTCCCGAATTAAAGGATCACTACCAGGTTCAATGGCTGGCCAGGGCATCTTATGACAGGTCCATGCTCTCGATTGGAAAAGAAGAGAAGTAAAATACACAGAATAAGTTTTTCATAGAATTGGAGTAATGTCCAAACTATACCTGAATCATAAATCCTTTCTTTGAAAAAGAACCCGGTAGGGCAGGTCCTTAAGAGTGGGGGTAAAACGTGAGTATCATCCATTTAGGATCATAAGAATTCCTTCGTAGAAAAGGAATTTACAGAATTATTCAAATCTAATAATTTATTTCCAATTTAATTACGGAAAGCCGTAAGGTTAAATTTTTAAAGGAAAAATGGAGAAGTTAATTCACCATTCGCGAAAACTCCATAGTGCCATATGGAATAGCTTTTTCATTATCCACCTCAAAATCCCTCATCAACCTTCTGCAGAACATGTCATCCACTCCCATGTTTACAAGATGGGTTTTTATGTGTTTGGTAATAGCTTCAACGGCATCTATGCGGGGAAGAAAATAAGTGGCCTTCCGGCTGTAAACCTTCCCCTGATGATCAATGACCCAGCTATGGATTAAAAGAGATACCATCTCCCCGGTCCTTTTACCGGCAAACTCATAATCAAAATTGATGCCCATATGAGGATCATCGGGTGCCTCATTTAGGGGAAAGTCGATATTACCATTTAATGGATTAAAACTCATATCTGGAATATTTCCAACAAATATAAATTATTATTTGGAAAAATTCCATAGCCTAAATTAAATTAAGATTCGGTTCTATAGGATCCCATATTGATTCAATTCATTCCTTAGGTTCATGAGGCTTGTCGAAGATGGATTTTGCTTCTTCATAAATCCTGTCAAAATTCTCTTCAAGTTCCTTTGACGTAAAAGACCTGCTTTCCGGAAGTTCTTTTCTTATCTTCTGCAGGGAAAAATGAACCTTCTGGTCTTTTCCATCGGCATAGGTGATGAACTCTCCCTCCTTCAGCCTGAAAAAAGCATCGGCCCTTATTTTGGAAATTTCTTTCTCGCCGGTGGTGATCCTGGTATCGAAATCCAGGCTGTAACCGCGGTTCACGCTGGTGGTTTCTTTCTTCACGATTTCAAAAAAACGCTCGTAGTACCTGGCAGTATCGGGATCGTTTACCTTCCCGAAGAATTGATAGGAAAGATTGCTCAGGATCGCCCTGCTGGCTTTTTCCCCGTACATCATATCATTCTGGATCTTATCTTGCAGCACATACACTGTTGCGATGTTATAGCTCCTTAGAGTGGCCGGGATGCGGTGCATATTGAGTAACCTAATTGTTGGTGCCTCTTCCATAAGAAGAAAAGAGGGTCGGGAATTGCGCACGCTCATTTGCTTTACCACTGTATGGATCACGGTTGCAATAGCGGGGGAGTAGGCAGTTTCATATTTGGGGTTATTGACGACGGAGATCACGGCAGGATTTTCAGGTGAATTAATATTTAGTGGAACTTCATCTGCAGAAAGAGCCATAAAGATCCTTTGGGTACAGATCTTCTTAAGCGCATTGGCCAGGGTACTCTTCACCCCGGCCGTCTGCCTGTCGGAATCTATTCCGCTAATAAAAGCATCGGCCATGGCCCAGGAGGTGTTATCAGATTTCAGGAATTCCACCAGGCTTTCAGTATCGAGGATCTGGTATACTGCGATAAGGTGGGGAAGGGTGCAGAATTGAGGGTATTCGGTTTTGAGTTTCCATATGAGTCCGCCAATGAGCCCTTCCGCAGCATCATTGAAGAATTTACTGGTACCTGTAGCCCCGCTTTCCTTTTGCTCGAGGAGGTTTTCCAGCAGCACCCGTGAAACTTCATTGACGCTTTCTTCATTCACCAGGTACCGGGGAGCAATGGGATTCACCCGGTGAAAGATCCTATCGAAAGAAATAATGTAGAATTTGATATCGCTTTCCTGAAATAGGGGATAGGCCATTTCAGTTATTTCAAAATCCTTATAATCGTGGATCACCCCACAGAAGGAGTTATTCCTGAAATGCTGCAGAAAGCCATATACCACACTTTCAGTTTTTCCGCTTCCCGCAGCACCGATTACAGATGCCCCTCTTCGGATATTATTGATCTTAAACTTCCCGCTTTTCAGCTTAAAATTCACCTCATATTCAGATGGGATTATAGAACTTTTCCCCTCTTTCTGAAAAAATACAAACAGGATGGTGTTTATGAGAATAAGGGGACAGCCCAGGAGCAGAATAACCTTCAGATGTGGGAATGGGTAAGGATTTGGATCCTTCAGAAAAAATATAGAAGTAACGATAAGAATGCTGTTGATTACATAGCCGTAGCGGGTGCTCCTGTGAATGCCGTAGAAGATACCGCCGCAGATGAAATAAGTAATTATTAAAAGTGTTGTCATCACTAGTAGATTAAATCCCGATGGACCCGGAGCGAATAGCCGCCTTGATGCCACTTGTAAGGAGGTTAATAGATTTGCGCGCCAGCTGGAACTTATTGATAGGAATGTGAAGCATTGGCACTCCCGCTTCCCGAAGCATCTTCAAGGCAATGGCTTTTTCACTTGCCGGTAAGCCAAGGATGGAGGTGAAATATAATTTATGGTCCCTAAGGAATAATTTCCTTGACTGGTAGGTTTCCACAAAATTGCGTTTATAGGCGAAGTTGCTGTCAAAAGTCTTTTCTGCTTTCTGAAAAAATGCATCTCTGTCAAAACCTCGTTTAACCAATTTACCGTTCATCATAACTTCTGAAGCTTTGTATTTACTGCCGGGGGAAAGGCTGTGGGTATTGGTGACATCCTTGCGGCTTACGATAATATGAATATGGCTCTGATTCCCTTCTTTAGGCATTCCTTGTACAATTCGCTGCCCGTTTTGCTTATGTGGTGCAGCCTGTTGCAGTTTATTGATTTCCTTCTGAAGGCTTCGAATATTACCTCCCACTTCACCACGTTCTACTTGTCTTATTTCCGTTTTTAGCTGAAGGATCTGTGTGGCAAAAGGCTGATTTTCCTTCACCTGTTTATCTGTCCCCTTAAAAGTTCTTTGGTGCTCAATCTTCGCGAAATATTTTATGTCGCTAACAGTAACTGGCCTGTCATTAATTTCCCGATTAAAAGATGCAGCATAATCCTTCATTAGTTCCCGGGTGTATTTCTTAAGATCTTCTCTGCTATTTTGTAACCTGGCCAGTTCAAATTTGGAAGGGCTCACGGTAATGGAATAGAATTTAGGTTCAGTATTTTTAAGTTTAGCAGTGTTGGAATCGATTTCCCAAATCACTTCTTTAGCTGAAATCTGATCGCCATGCTGATTAAAAAAATACTCCAGATCCTCCTTGTCCAGTCCCTGATTTTCCTTTTCCAGGTAAGAGACAAACTCGGCCGAACTCTTAGAAAATCCGGCTGAGAGGTTTTGCGGAGTGATAGTTATATACATAATCGTGTTGTTTATTTCATCTGTTGAATTCCCTGTAATTAGGCCTATCTCCTGAAGGTCGTTTCTTCTCCACCAGCAAAGGTTTCTTTTTAGGTTCTTCCTGTTCCAGGAGCGCCTGGAGAATTCCTATTGTAGGTTTGGTTTGATTCTTCTCGATATCCTTTATAATAGCTATTACAGCGCTGAACCTTTTTTTGATAAAATTTTCCAGGGTCTGCGCATGAGGACCTAAAGATTCTTCCGGTGAGATCCCGTGTTTTTCAAAAAAATCCACCATTAAAAAAAGTGTCATTGAATGGGATTTTGAAATTGCTTTGCAATAGCGCCTGAATTTTCTGTCTACAGAAGCTTTAATGCTTAATGTTTTAAATCTCTCTTTTTTAAATTTTTCATCCATTTTTGCGTGAATTTTTTACGGTTTTACTAAGGCTGTGGAGCTTTTTCAGTGAAAAATTCCTTTTTCTTCTTCTATGCTGATTTTATAAACTTTGTAATACATTAAAAATCAATAAATTAAAACAGAAAAGGAATGCATAACATCGCTCTGCGTGTTACCCTCTTGCTATTCCTTTTCGTCCCGCAGGGCGGGACAAAAATTCTAGCTTAGGAAAGGTATTCAACCGAATCTTTATCGCTTTTGGAAGGAAAAACTTTAAGAGAGTTGGAAGCTCATTTTTACCAAAAATTCAGAAGAAAGCGAAAGTGGTAATGAATTCCATAAAAAAGGAACGGGTGACAATTGCCACCCGTTTTGGATTCTTTAGAGTAAACCTTCATCGGCAAAACTGAAATAATCTCCATCAGGGGTAAGGATCAGGTGATCCAGGACTTTGATATCCATATATTCTCCTCCTTTGGTGATCTTGCGGGTGAGCTGTTTATCGGCTTCACTGGGTCGGTTATTTCCGCTGGGGTGATTGTGGGCGTTATGTAAAGCTTTACATAATGCACATTATGTTAAGTGAATAGTTATGTAAAGTTGTTGTTTTATACTACTTATAACCAGCAGATTATAAGTGTTTTTCTTTACATAATATTATTCTTTTCTCGTTAAACTTCAGCAGACAATATTTTATTTAGAGGAATTATTCACATCTAAATAATAGTCTTATGAATGAACCAATTAGAGCTTTTAATGAATTGATAGCCCAAGTAGGGAATTATCTCCAAAACACACATGCTTATTCCGGCAATACAGTTGGAGCCTATCGAAGGGGTGGCAACGACTTAAGGAATTTATGGTTTCCAATGGAATCCATCAATATGACCAGAAAGTAGAGGAGCAATTCCTTAATTTTGAGTTTGACGGCCGTAAGGGTCGTAAGCTCTTTAAGCAGGAACAATTTCTAGCTAATGGAACCAGGAAACTCACCGAATTCCAGAATACTGGCCAGATCAAAGTACCAAACCTACCACTAAAAAAAGCTCCCTTTATCTTTAAGGGGGCTTTAGGTGAGGCAATAGTCAGTTTTTTAGATTATAAACACGTAGAAGAAAGACTATCCACAATCCGCTTACACTGCTATAAACGTTGCCTTTTTCTTTTTCTGGAATATTGTAATGAAAATAAAATCCATATTGTAAGAGATATTGATTTAGCCGTCCTTCTCCATTATATTAACACCATTAATTGTGGAAAAACCTTGATAGTTCCTGTTCTGTCAACACTCCGGTGTTTTCTGAAGTACTTATTTGAACAGAAGCTTTTAGCAATCGATTATTCCAGACGGATCCCAAGGTACAGGATCATTGATCAACCTAAATTACCTTCCACATATTCAAAAGAAGAAATAGAAAAATTGATTGTATCAATAGACCGATCGAGTCCAATAGGGAAACGGAATTATGCCATTATTCTTCTGGCTGCAAGACTGGGGCTCCGGGCTTCGGATATTTCCAGATTGAAGTTTGCGAACCTGCATTGGGACACCAGCACTATTGAAATAGAACAAGTAAAAACAGGGAAAGAATTAATACTTCCCTTATTGCCCGATGTTGGAAATGCTATCATAGATTATTTGAAATACGGGCGAGCAAAATCCGAAGAGGCTTGTGTTTTTTTATCAGAAAGATCGCCATACAGTAATTTTGCTTCAAGTAATGTGGTTACTCATATTGTCCAAAGGGCTTATAAAAAAGCAGGGATCAATACTGAAGGTAGGCGGTTCGGCCCACATTCCCTGCGCCATAGCCTTGGATTTAGGATGCTGGAAGAAAGTACAGTGCTTCCCGTTATATCGGAAGTCCTGGGACATAAAAGCACGGAGTCGACAAGATATTATTTAAGGATTGATCTGAAGTCCATGCAACAGTGTATGCTGGAAGTACCTTCTGTATCCCCTGATTTTTACTTACAGAAAGGAGGGGTTTTTTATGACTAATTATGATAGCGTATATGGCCCGGCGATAGAACAATTTATCCAGATGAAAAGAAAGCTCGGCTTCAAGTATAGAACAGGAAATCTCATCTTAATACAGATTGACCAGTTGGCCTATGAATTTGAAGAAAAGACATCAGGAATAACAAAAAGCTTTGCTCAGAAATGGGGTGAAAAACGAAGTAATGAATCTCCACAAAATCGGTACGATAGAATAAGGCATCTTGCACAATTTTCTTCTTATCTGTGTGATCTTGGTATTCTTTCCTATATACCTAAACTTCCACGGAACCCAAAAAGCACCTTTGTCCCATATATTTATTCCTCAAAAGAAATCACTGCACTATTTGTAGCCGCTGATAAATTAAGGCTTGCTCAGAGGAATATGCACTCTTCTTTGATATGTATTCCGGCATTACTTAGGCTGTTATATGCTACCGGGTTGCGTATTGGAGAAGCCCTGGCCCTTAAAGATGAAGAGGTAAACCTAGAAGAAAATTATTTACGGGTGAAAGATTCTAAGAACGGGAAGGAGCGTATTATTCCTATTTCAACTTCGCTAGTCGCTGTTTGTAAAGAATACAAATATTACAGGGAACAACTCCCCATTAGGGATCGCTCGGAATATTTCTTTGTTAATACCAAGGGAACTAAATGTGGTAGTAGTGTAAGAAATTGGTTCAAAAGGTGCTTAAGCGATGCGACTATATACCATACGGGAGAAAACCATGGCCCACGTGTCCACGATCTCCGTCATACATTTGCGGTTACCTCTATGGCCAGTATGGCTGAAGCGGGTGTAGACCTTTATGCCTCTCTACCAATCCTTTCCAATTATCTGGGTCACGGGTCAATAGGAGCTACCAACCATTATGTAAGGCTTACGGCCAATATGTATCCGGACTTGATCGAGGACCTCGATATAACCTGTTTGAATGTATTCCCTAAATATAAAAACTATGAAGCCAACTGATTTTTCTAAGTATATCTCTGATTTTATATCCAGGTACTTGCCCCTTGAAAAAGGAGTAAGCAATAATACGATTATAGCGTATCGGGATACCTTTGTTTTATTAATTGAATACCTTCAGAAAGAAAAACAATTAAAAGTTGAGAAACTAACATTAGATAAGGTGACCAAAAAAGTGATCCTGGATTACCTTGACTGGCTGCAAAATACAAGGAACTGTGGAAACACTACCCGTAATGCTCGCCTGGCGGCCATCCATTCATTCTACAGGTTCCTACAACATGAAGACCTGGGGCATTTGTACAATTGCCAGAAAATTCTATCCATTAGGTTTAAAAAATCTCAGAATAAATCTATTATTTATCTGACCATTGAAGCAATGAAATTACTATTGCAGCAACCGGACTATTCTACCAACAGAGGCCGGAGAGATCTGGCGCTATTGTCATTAATGTACGATACGGGCGCGCGGGTACAGGAAATCATTGACCTGACCCCTTCGATGCTAAGGCTGGACACTCCGCCTGTAATCAAGATTATTGGAAAGGGAAATAGAGCCCGTGTGGTACCGATGTTGGATGCTCAAACCGGACACCTGAGAAACTATTTAAAGGAGAACCGATTAGATGCGGCTTCTGCTAATATGAACCCGCTGTTCTTTAATAGCAGAAAGGAAAAACTCACCCGTGCAGGGATCCATTACATTGTCCAGAAATATTTTAAAATGGCAAGGAAAGAAAATATAATGCAGCTCCCGGAAAAAATTAGCTGTCATTCCCTGCGGCACTCTAAAGCAATGCATCTACTGCAGGCCGGAGTGAATCTGGTGTATATCCGTGACATACTTGGTCACGTATCCGTTCAAACTACAGAATTATATGCCAGGGCAGATTCCAAACAAAAACGAAAAGCCTTGGAAAAAGCATACGTAAATATTAATCCTGATGAAACAGCCACGTGGGCAAAAAATGAAAATTTGATAATGTGGTTGAAAAAATTTTAAAATGTTATGTAAAGTATTTTAGGAAATGAATCCCAAAAATTAGGAGGTTCAGCTATTTACTTTACATAACTATTTTCTTCACATAATGGGCGAGGATCACTGCGGTGCTTAAACTTTTCAGCAGTACAGCAAATAAGATCCTCACATCTACTAAAGTCCCGGTGATCCCTCCGGAAGAAAGCGTATAGATCCCTTTTACCTTATTGGAATTGTTCAGCAATAAGATCTTAAAGGTTTCATGTAGGCCAATGCTACCGCTATCCCAGTTATTAAATAATAGGTTTACCGCATCATTGGAACAGGTAATTTTAGGAGAATCTTTCATTTTAAAATTTCCGTTATACTTTATGGATATTTCATTAACTTTGGTATTCATAGTGGTATGTTTTATAGATTAATAGAAGAGGGCGCAGCTTAGCAGAGCACGCCCTCTCATTATTTAGTTCTCTGGAATCTCTTATTTACCGTTAAGAAGCAGGATCTCATTAATCAGCACCTCTGTGATGTACTGTTTTTCTCCCTGCTCGTTCTCATAATCGCGGGAGGTTAATTTTCCCTCTACGGCGATTTCACTTCCCTTTGTCACATACTTTTCGATAAGATCTGCCTGTTTACCCCACGCCACCAGATTGTGCCACTGGGTTTGCTGAACTTTTTCCCCGTTGGAGAGGTAGAAATCGTTGGTAGCAAGTGAGAGGCGGGTAACTTTTTTTCCGCTCTCAAACGTGTGGCTTTTCGGGTTCTCACCCACATTGCCAATTAACTGCACTTTGTTTCTAATTGTTTTCATAACTGAAATATTTAATGGTTAATAAAAATTTTTAGCTGATTTACTTTTTGTATCCTGAACGTTTTCCTTTTTTTTGATTTTTAACTTTAATTCGGCTTCCTTTTTGAGGATTCTGTACGATTTCATTGATTCGGTTTTTGATTTACTTCCCGTAGAGCCTTCACTGTTACCTTTTTTTGATGCTCATACAACCTCAAAATTTGGAATTAGGGAGGACTTATAAAAAGGGAGCGCAGGGACCGGCTTTATGCAGTCCGTACTAACTTCTAAATTTTGGTATTTCGCATTATAAAAAAAGGTAATGGTGATGCCCGGGAGTACTTCAAATGGGAAATGGAAGAGTAGGGAAGGAGCAGGAAGTGGAATTAAAACGTGAAATGAAATTCAATCAAAAGCGGACTTGAGTGAAAAAGAGAGGCAGGAGTGAAATGGAATTTGCTCCTAAGTCAATAGAAACCGCAAATGGAATGAAACGGATAGCCGCACTTTTTCACTTATGTCCAAGACCTCCTCGACGAAGCTCTTTTCCCGCAGTGGAGTGCAACGGAGCGAAGGGGAATGTGCTGAGGGGATAGGAGTACCTATTATAATTAAGAAGATTTTTATGATATTTATTTATGCGAAACCTGGTAGTATTACTTTTTTTCTTCAGCTCAATTTCCTGGGGTCAAGAAAATTACAACAGTACCCATACCATTCACATTCCTTCTGAAATTCGAGAGAAAATATTTAAGACTCTTACAAATAATCAGGGTTATATTTTAATTAAAAGCTATCAGGGCACGGAAAACGTAGATAATCAACTTTTAGTTATTCAATCAGAAACTGGAGATTTATTTAATGATGGAAAGGTAATATCCTATCATTGTGAAAGCCCTGATGAGAAATATCAATTTATTGTGAGAATAAAAATTCTGATTCCTGATGTAATTGCGGTAATTGAACCGGCAACTGACTATAGCATAGCTAAAGTTTATAATTTAGTTTTAGAAAAATAATGCTTTAAATTTACTACGGGACAAGGAATTAAAACCTAAAACGGGAATTAGAAAGAGTGGTATTGAACGAAACAAGATGAAAGTGGAGTTTGGCCACAGAGGGTTATATTTTTAAAGTGAGTCTTTTTTTAATCTTATCTAGTCCAACAACTCCTTTAGTTTATTTTCTAAATCGGATATACTTTTTCTTTTACTATCGGCGGCCATATATCTGTCTACTATCACCCCTTTTTTATCTATAAGGATGTAAGCTGGAATTGGCTGCACTCCATATAAACTGCTGATTGAGCCATCCATTCTTACTTTATCCAAACCAATATAAACATGTTGCCATATATCCAGATTTTCCTCTTTTATACTTTCCCGCCATTTTTCTTCATTTCTATCAAATGATACCCCTAAGATCTTAAGCCCTTTATTGCTATACTGATTATAAATATTTTTCAAGGCCGGATGATTCTTAAGGCAGGGTTTACACCATCCCGCCCAGAAATCCAAAAGGAGATAGTTTCCTTCAAAATCCTCCAGACTTATTTCTTTTCCATTGATGTCTTTGGTGGTGAAATTGATAGCCTTACTACCTGAACCTGGTACGGTTGATCCTAATTGTTTTCTCACAGCCTCGGCATATACCGTGTTTTTGACTTTAGGAGTTAAAGCAGAATACAAGTTGCTAAGAGAGTCATTTGATATATCCCGCTTATAAAAGTTAATTAGATAAGAGCTTAAATACGAATCTGGATTATTGTACGAGTAATTCATTTCTTTAGCCCTTAACTTATCCAGAATATTAATCCATTGATCCTGTAACTTCCTTTGTTCTTGGTTTGAGGATCTCGTATTCGACTTTTGTAAAGCAGTTATTTTTTTGGAAATATCTTCAATTTCTTTTCGGAGGACTGCCTGGCCCTTATCTAATTCCTCAAATTCACTCTGGGTTGGTGAGCCCTTAACTTCAATTTTTTTAAAATTATCTTCAACAAGTGATATCATTATATCCCCTGGTTCCAAAAAGAAATATCCCAAATTAGGATCTTCCATGTCCCTGGATATAGTCTTACCTTTTATGAAAACTCTCTGAACCCCTCCAATAGTACCATTAGATTCAAATTTTCCATCTTGAATTTTAAGAGTGTCTACAACTGGATTATCCGATTCATTGTAGTAGGACAATATTAAATATTCAGTGTTTTTCCCCTGAAAATTTCCCTTGAGATTGAAAGTTTGACTAATTGTAGTATCTGGAATGAGAAAAGTAAATAATAGAAGAAGGGGTTTCAAATAATGCTTAGAAAATAGAGAGAAATTAGCCATTATTTGATTTTTAAGGTTTGGAAGAGTTAAGTTAAAATTTTTTCCCCTTTTTTTATCTAAAAAAATTTGAAAATTTAACAGAAAATGAAATTAACGACCTCTCATTAATATAATTTATAATATTTTAGCAAAATCCTCCCCAATGAGCTTGAAAATGATACCGATGGAAATGAAGAGGTAGATTGCAACTCTTTTCCAGTACTGTTTGGGACTTAGAGAGGCGGAGCCGTTATGGATTTTCTTTTTTTTAACTAGAGTTGCCGATTAAGATATTTAACTTTTTTAGAAAAATTTCTAAATAAAAGATATTAAAACTATTATCTTTAGGGAAGTGAAAGTCTTATATTTCACTAATACTCCAGAGAAAAAGGATTCATGAATATTTTTAAAACATTGAAGTTGGAGCAAATAGATGTCAAATCCAGACTTTCCTGGTTAACAGAAACACAAAAAACGAGTTACATCTTTGGAGGTGTGGCTAAACGTTTTTCCCTTTGAAAAATCCTTTTAAAGACATAAAGTATATAAATGTAATACTACATTTATTAAAAAATAAACTTAATTATTTTACATTGTAAAATGTAAAATTACATTTATACGTACGTTGGCAGTAATTTCAAAAGACAGACTAACAACAACAAAATGATAACAATTGACAATTATTTAGACAGTCATTATATACACCGTAGTAATTGGTTAAGAGCAGCAGTGCTTGGAGCAAATGACGGAATTATATCAATATCAAGTCTTGCAATCGGAGTTGCAACTGCAAGCACGACAAGAGACCCTATTCTTTTAGCGACTGTTGCAGGACTTGTGGCAGGAGCACTTTCTATGGCAGCAGGCGAATATGTTTCTGTTAGCTCTCAAACAGACATTGAAAAAGCAGATATTGAAAGAGAAAAAGACGAACTGAAAAAAATGCCCGAAGCGGAATTGAAAATACTTGGAGAGATTTATGAAAAACGTGGACTGAAAAAGGAAACTGCTTTACAAGTAGCAAAAGAGTTAACAGAATCAGATGCTTTGGGGACACACATTCGGGATGAATTAGGAATTAACGAAATTAGTCAAGCAAACCCAATTCAAGCCGCTTTTGCTTCGGGTGCAGCTTTTACGATTGGTGGTCTTCTGCCCCTATTGGTTACACTCTTTGCCCCTGTCGAAACAATGGAGTATTTTCTTTACGGGTTTACAATTTTATCTCTAATTATACTTGGTGCAGTTTCGGCAAAGACAGGTGGTTCAAGCATAGGCAAAGCAGTGATAAGAATTGTAATTTGGGGAACAATTGCAATGGGTTTATCCGCTTTAGTTGGATACATTTTTGGCGTTAATGTATAATCTTAAAAAAATAAAAAATATGAACGAAGCACATTTTCATTTAGTGGTAAATCATTTACCCATCATTTTCCCAATTGTAGCAGTAATCATTATGATTACAGGTTTGATATACAAATCAGATGCAGTAAAGCGAACGGCATTTCTGATTTTTATAATTGGTTCTTTGACTTCAATTGCAGCTATGACAAGCGGAGAAGGAGCAGAAGAAATTGTTGAGAACATTAGCGGTGTGACAGAAAACTTCATTGAAAGACACGAAAAGTCGGCAGAACTTTTCTCAATTCTAACTTACATTTTAGGTGGACTTTCATTACTCGGACTTTGGGCAAGCATTAAACAAAAATCATTTTCAAACTTCTTAAATATTGGAATTTTGATTTTTGCCCTTGTAGTTATCTATTTCGGCAAAGAGACCGGAACAACAGGTGGTGAAATACAACACACGGAAATAAGACCGGATTATCAATATCCAGCGCCAATCAAAAAGAATGATACCGAAGATGACTATTAAAAAAACTACTGCCAACATCACCTATACGCAAGCAGGGGTTTTAGTGCTTCGTAGGACAGGAAAGTAGCAAATTTGAAGTTAAGTTATTCGTAGCCAGTTCAGTGGGTAAATTCCCTGCCTGCGTATAGCTGCAAACCGTTGTGTGTAACCACAAAAAATAAATAAATATGAAATATGTAATAATATTTGCTATTCTATCTTTCTCTTCTGCTTCTTTTGCCCAAGTTGGTACAAATGGAGATGATAGAAAAGAAGAAGGGCGTCCCGTTAAAGAGTATAACCTTACTCTAGAACAAAAGGAGATGACCCTTGGAGGGGTAACAACCAAAGGTATGACCATAAATGGCAGTATTCCTGGTCCTACATTAGAATTTAATGAAGGTGACCTTGCCATAATCAATGTAACCAATAAAATGGATGTAGAAACGTCTGTACATTGGCACGGTTTAATACTTCCAAATTTCTATGATGGTGTTCCTTATTTAACAACACCACCAATTGAGCCGGGTGAGACGTTTCAGTATAGAATTCCTATCAACCAATCGGGCACCTATTGGTACCATTCACACACTTTATTGCAGGAGCAAAAGGGAGTTTATGGTTCCATTATCATTCAACCTAAAGAAAAGACATTGGATTATGACAAAGATTTGGTTGTGGTGCTTTCTGATTGGACCAATGAAAAACCAATGAATGTATTACGCAACCTTAAACGAAATAACGAATGGTATCAGGTTAAAAAGGGCACATCAGTGCCATTAAGCAGAGTCATTAAAGAAGGTGCATTGGGATCGCAATTTAAGTTTTGGCGTGATAGAATGGGAGGTGCCGATATTACAGATATTTACTACCCTGCTTTTTTAACTAACGGAAAAAAACTCGCAGAATACCCAGAGTTTAAACCTGGTGAGAAAGTAAGGCTTCGTTTTATAAATGCATCGGCATCCACTTATTATTGGATGGATTTTGGTGGTGGTAATCCAATGATAGTTTCAAGTGACGGTATAGATGTAGAACCGGTACATAAAAGCCGATTTCTTTATGCAGTTGCGGAAACCTATGATGTTATTGTTACTATTCCGGAAGGGACTTTAGAAATTACTGCCACGGCACAGGATGGTTCTGGCAATACCTCAATCCGCTTGGGAAGCGGAAAACTTTTCCCAGCAATGGTAATAGACAGACCAGACAAGGTGGCGATGATGAAGCAAATGGCAACAATGGATATGAAGATGGGAGCACCAGCAATGGTGGGCAACAAAAAGAAAAAAACACCAGAGTTTTTGATGCAGAAATATGGAATGAATAAGATGGATATGAAAGACGGCAAGATGAATGATAAAATGAAGATGAAGACGGACGATACGATTGAAATGAAAAAGGACTCAATGCCAATGAAGCATAATATGTCTATGATGCAAAAAGACAGTACCACTTTTGATTACAGTACTCGTAAAACCTATTTCAACTATGATTTTTTAAAAGCAAAGGAAGAAACCACTTATAAGAAAGACATACCGGTTAATGACATTCTGCTCAATCTAACTGGAAATATGCAGCGCTATGTTTGGAGTATGAATGGCGTACCATTGTCTGAAACAGATAAGATTAAAATTAAAGGTGGCGAGGTTACAAGAATCACACTAAATAATATAACAATGATGCATCACCCAATGCATTTGCACGGGCATTTCTTTAGGGTAATCAATGAAAACGGGGAGCGTTCGCCATTAAAACACACCGTCAATGTACCACCAATGCAAAAAGTGGTCATCGAATTCTATAACGAAGAGTACGGCGATTGGTTCTTTCACTGTCACATATTGTACCATTTAATGGGTGGTATGAATCGTGTATTTAGTTATGATACACCAAGAGATGAACGGATGGCGGAATTTCCGGTTGAAAAACTTATACATGAAACTGACCTCTATTATTCGTGGGGATTGGCTCGTGCTGGTTCAAACTTTAATGAACTCTTTTTAACGTCAAGCAATATCAGAAATGAATTTAGTTTACGAGCCGAATTTGATTATAGCCAAAATGCCGAGATAGAAGTGAACTACAATCGATACCTCAATGATTGGGTACGGGTGTATGCAGGAGTAAACACCGAAACTTCAACACCAGATTCTTATGATACGTTTAATACAGTAGGATTAGTTGGTGTTAAATATTTCACACCATATAGATTTAATGTAGATGTGAGTATGGACCATCAATTGCGTCCAAGAATCCGTTTGGATAGAGAGCTTTTACTTTTTCCAAGACTTTTTATAGAAGGCGAATATGAATACAGAGCCGACTTTGGTTGGGTCAATGATTTAGAAAATAATAAATCGTATCAAGGAGAGACCCAATGGCTGGTTGGTGTTTCTTATATCCTTTCTATAAATTTTTCCATCCAAGGAAATTATAATAATAGATATGGCTGGGGGGAGGATTATTAGTAAGATTCTAAAAAAGGCTACACACAACATTGTGTATGAGCAATAGCGGGTTTAGTGCTATTTTGAAACGTAAATCTATAAATCAAAGGTCGGTGCTATCTGACAGTTTAGTGGCTTAAAATCCGCTACTGCTCATACACGAGACCGTTACCCTCAATTGCTCCAAAAAAATGATAACCCAATTTTTATACTCAAGCTAATGATAAGTCTCTTTTTCAGTTTTTTATCTGTTTTTATCTCAAATCTATCAGCTGAGACCAATTTTATTGATTGTTGTAAACTTGATTTATCACCTTTTCAAATAGTTGAAGAAGTATATATAGGTCAGGATAAGAAATTTTTAATAGAAGAACTTAAAAAGGCTAAAGATCATTATATCGATGATTTAAATTACGAAGTGTTCGAAATTAAGGAAAGAACTGAGGTTTTTGGAGAAGAAAAAATTGTTAAAAAGACTTTTTCTTTGTTGGAAAACCAGCTTCATTATGTAGATGTTGAATTTCCAGTTGAGGTAAATGAATTTTTGGATATTGTGGAATCTTTAAAAAATCACAACGGATTTAATTTCATAAATTCTGACTTTAAATATTTCTTCCGCAAGGAACAAGAGAAATGTGAGATTTTTTTTAAAATCAATTCCACCGCGAATGGATATATTTTTATGTTAAGAATGTTTAGTAAGTAAAAGGAGGATTTACTGATATGGTAAACGGTAAATCAATGGATATCGGACTTTTTTGTTTGCCAAGGGTATTAACCAAAAATAATCTGACTCGGACTTTGATAAAAAACGTTCAATTTAAATGTGCTTACTCAGGTCTGTCGCAAAAGAGGGTAACAATATATAAAAACAATGCTTAATTTGTTCTTTAATCGAAAGTCTGTGTTTGCTTGCTTAGCGGATTGTCCTGCGGACAATCCCGCACGCCAGCTCGCACAGTTTTTATACGAGACGTTGTAACACATTCTCCTTATGAATTAACCACAAAATTAAACTTTAGGCAGAATTATGAAAAAAAATATCTTAAATCTAATTTTTATTTTATCATTAATTTTTGGTTGTCAATCAAAAAAAGAAAATGAAAATTCGGACTCCTATATACTTAAAATTAATGAAGACACTGAGTATATAATTTTCGAATCAAGCGCACTATCAAGTGACGACAACGAAATAGCCTTTATTGTAGGATTCCAAATGGAAATTGTAAATGAAAATAACAATCAAAACGCAATAGAGGTTTCTGATTTAGAATATTATACGAAAGCTGCGGTAACTTCTAATACAAGAAGCTTTATTGGTTCTAAACCGAAAGAAGAACTGACTGAATTACGTAAGTTGAATTCTGATTTACCTGAGTCGGTTCATTATGAAGAGATGACTGAAATCATTAAGGATATAAACACTATGTTAAATGAGATTGGCACAAGAGTTACATCTTTAGTTATCACAATCCAATAAAAAAAACGTGTTACAACAACATATAAAAACAATGCTTAAACCTGTCTTGATTCGAAATTCTTTGCTCGCTTGCTCAGCGGATTGTCCTGCGGACAATCACGCACGCCAGCTCGCACAGTTTTTATACGAGACGTTGTGGTTAATTTAAAAAAAAGGAGGTATGAAAATAATGTTAACTATTATTCTTTCACTTGTTTCGGTTTTCGGATACTCCTGTTCTTGTAAAGATTGGTTTGATACATCTGTCCTGGAAAGAATTAATCAAACTGACCAGATTTTTGAAGGAATAGTTAATGAGGTAACTACACTTGACGACAAAACTTTGACTATTGAATTTCTTTTAAAAAGAAAAATAAAAGGAGTTGACTCATTAGATGTAATTGTAATTCAAACCAGTTCAGGAATGTGTGGTTCGGAATTCAAGCAAGGAGAAAATTGGCTTATTTTTTCAAACTCAAATTATACTGGAGTATGTTCTGGGAATTTTCAATTATTTCAAAATTCATTTAGTGAATTTCCCGTGTCAAAAGCTTCAGAGAAATACAAGTTTTACATTTCAAAACTTCAAAAATTCCTAAACGAATTATCGGACTTAAAAACTCAAAGGGAATTTGTGGAATTGGATAAAAATGATATGATCATAGCTAAAGGTGAAATTGGAGCTGATAAAAATCCGGTAAACGGTTGGTTCTATAAGAATTCTGTAATAAAAAACTAACCACAACAACAGTAACCGTTGCACAAGCCTCTAATTCTGCAAAATCAATTTGAAATAAGCCTTTTTCAGGAACTTTAGGCTTCAATTCAGAATCTTAATAACTCAAATGAAGTTGTCTTACAGGTAAGTTTATAAGCTCCTGGAGGAGGTTTTTAAAAGGCGAAAGCGAAGCAAGCTGTCCTGCTCCCGATTTTACCCGTTTTGTTGTGAATTTCAGATATTTTTTGAGGTTATATGCAATGGCGGCCAGGTGCATACATTTGTTTGCCTGGCGAATTCCGATGGTGTTTATTTTCCGTAGGCCCATAAATTCCTTGAGAGTTCCGAAGACAGGCTCCACCGTGCTTTGGCGTTTGCCTTTCATATAACGGCCGCGCCTGCTTTTTATTCGTTCAATATTCCTGTCATACTCCTCGCGATATGCGGTAATGTTGATCCTTTTTTCGTGGCTTTTCCCGATGCAGGCGGTTTTTATGGGACAGCCTTTACAATCTGCTCTTGTAGTAAAATAATTATCCTTTAGGTTTCCGTTTTCCATTTTCTGATTACGGTGAGTTACCTTTTTCCCATGGGGACATAGCCAGTAATTCCCTTCTTTGAAATATTGGAATCCTTCAGGCCCGCCCTTGTAGGTTCCGTGTGGAGGAATGTAAGTGGTGAGACCTTTGTTTTCGAAATATGCATAATTTTCACCGCTGCTGTAACCGGCATCTGCCAGTACATTTTCCCAGATGAGGCCTTCCCGGCGAAGACGTCTGTTTAATCTCCCGGCGGTGTCCTGAAGGTATTTAGTGTCTTTTTTATCTGCGTGGTAGGCTTGTACATCTGTTATCACATTTGTCCTGGTATCAACGGCGATGTTGCACAGATAATTCAGTTTCCTGGCCTTACCGGGTTTGACACTAATCCGCGCATCGGGATCTGTAGGGCTGTAATGGGTTTTGTTACTGGTGTATTTACTGCCTTTGTTTTTTGCGCCGGGTTTCATATCCTGGTCTTCGCTCCATCTTTTGTTTCGGCTCTTGATTTCCTGTAGTTCAGATTTACTGGCCGTTATACTTTGTTGTTCTTTAGGAGCTTTGTTCCCTTTGGCCTTTCGGTCACTGCTGCTTTGCACACGCAGCTTAGAGAGATGCTCCTCGAGATCTTCTGCCGGGACTTTAAGCTCCAGGCTGTCCATAGAAGCATTGGCTTTTACGGGAGCTGAATCTATTGCCTGGGTATGGCCGCTTACCAGTCCTGCTTCAATACATAATTTTAATACCCGGGTGAAAACCTCTTCAAAAATATCATCAGGAAAAAGTTTACGGGTACGGCTTATGGTGCTGTGCCAGGGAAGTTCCTCATCGACATCATATCCCAAAAAATAAAGGATGTCCAGTCGCATGGCGCAGTGGTCCATCACGCCACGATCTGTAGTGATATTCTCAAGATATCCCACCAGGCAGATCTTGAAATACACCACCGGGTCGATACTTTTTTGTCCGCTCCCGCCGTAGAATTTTTGAGTAAGCGGATAGAGGAAATCCAGGTTAAGGGCTTCCTTTAATCTGCGATAAAAATTTTCTTTGGGAATTCGGTCACTCAACCTAAACGAAGTGAAGAGTTTTTCCTGATAGTCTTTTTTGCCTTGCATTCCATGAAATTACCTAATTTCAGTAACTTGTGCAACAGGCACAACATATAAAAACAATGCTTAATTTGGTCTTGAATCGAAGCTCCGTGCTCGCTTGCTAAGCGGATTGTCCTGCGGACAATCACTCTAGCCAGCTCGCACAGTTTTTATACGAGACGTTACATACAATGCCTCCGAAACGGAAAATTAAGTTAAAAGGACTGCGATATGGGAACATTTTTTAATAGAGAAAATAAAAGAATTACGGGGCTGGCTTTAGCAGTCATACTTATCAGTTTGTTAGCCTTAAAATTTATTTTTAACTGGTAAACTTTTGGACTGATAACCAGTACAGATAATTTCCAGATTTACTTACTCATACGAGGGAACCGGAAAATGCGAAGCGGACTGAAAACAGAACGGAGAAAATCGGACTTGCTTACTCCTGCTGATTATGACGTGATCATTAAAACCCAGTGGACTTTACTCGCTCGTGGAAAAGAAAGCGGCTCAAAAAACGTGTTTACTCGGTCGTGTCGGCAAAGTATGTAACAACAGTAACCGTTGCACAACCCTCTAATTCTTCAAAATCCAATTTGAAATAAGCCATTTTCAGGAACTTTAGGTTTCAATTCAGAATCTCAATAGCTCAAATGAAGTTGCCTTGTAGGTAAGTTTCTTAGCTCCTGGAGGAGATTTTTAAAAGGAGGAACCGAAGGAAGCTGGCCTGCTCCGGATTTTACCCGTTTTGTGGTGAATTTCAAGTATTTTTTGAGGTTATATGCAATAGCAGCCAGGTGCATACATTTGTTTGCCTGTCGAATTCCGATGGTGTTTATTTTCCGGAGGCCCATAAATTCTTTGAGGGTTCCAAAAACAGGCTCCACCGTGCTTTGGCGTTTGCCTTTCATGTAACGGCCGCGCCTGCTTTTTACCCGTTCAATATTCCTGTCATACTCCTCGCGATATGCGGTGATATTGATTCGTTTTTCGTGGCTTTTGCCAATGCAGGCTGTTTTTATAGGGCAACCTTTACAATCTGCCCGGGTAGTGAAATAGTTGTCTTTTAGGTTTCCGTTTTCCATTTTCTGATTACGGTGAGTTACCTTTTTCCCCTGGGGACATAGCCAGTAATTCCCTTCTTTGAAATATTGGAAACCCTCCGGTCCACCTTTGTAAGTTCCATGTGGAGGAATGTAAGTGGTGAGACCTTTGTTTTCGAAATAAGCATAATTTTCACCACTGCTGTAACCGGCATCTGCCAGTACATTTTCCCAGATGAGGCCTTCCCGGCGAAGACGTCTGTTTAATCTCCCGGCGGTGTCCTGAAGGTATTTAGTGTCTTTTTTATCTGCGTGGTAGGCTTGTACATCTGTTATCACATTTGTCCTGGTATCAACAGCGATGTTGCATAGGTAATTCAGTTTCCTTGCCTTACCGGGTTTGACACTAATCCGCGCATCGGGATCGGTTGGGCTGTAATGGGTTTTGTTACTGGTATACCTGCTGCCTTTGTTTTTTGCACCGGGTTTCATATCCTGGTCCTTGCTCCATTTCTTGTTTCGGCTCTTGATCTCCTGTAGTTCAGATTTACTGGCCGTTAAACTTTGTTGTTCTTTAGGAGCTTTGTTCCCTTTGGCCTTTCGGTCACTGCTGCTTTGCACACGCAGCTTAGAGAGATGCTCCTCGAGATCTTCTGCCGGGACTTTAAGCTCCAGGCTGTCCATAGAAGCATTGGCTTTTACGGGAGCTGAATCTATTGCCTGGGTATGGCCGCTTACCAGTCCTGCTTCAATACATAATTTTAATACCCGGGTGAAAACCTCTTCAAAAATATCATCAGGAAAAAGTTTACGGGTACGGCTTATGGTGCTGTGCCAGGGAAGTTCCTCATCGACATCATATCCCAAAAAATAAAGGATGTCCAGTCGCATGGCGCAGTGGTCCATCACGCCACGATCTGTAGTGATATTCTCAAGATATCCCACCAGGCAGATCTTGAAATACACCACCGGGTCGATACTTTTTTGTCCGCTCCCGCCGTAGAATTTTTGAGTAAGAGGATAGAGGAAATCCAGGTTAAGGGCTTCCTTTAATCTGCGATAAAAATTTTCTTTGGGAATTCGGTCACTCAACCTAAACGAAGTGAAGAGTTTTTCCTGATAGTCTTTTTTGCCTTGCATACCATGAAATTACCTAATTTCAGTAACTTGTGCAACAGGCACAACATATAAAAACAATGCTTAATTTGTTCTTGAATCGAAACTCCTTGCTCGCTTGTTTTGCGGATTGTCCTGCAGACAATCACGCACGTCAGCTCGCACAGTTTTTATACGAGACGTTAGCGGTCAGGCAATAAAACGACCCGAGAAACAAATCGGGTTATTTTTAAAATATTGTATTTTAGCATTTGCTTAAATAAACAAGTTGACTATCTTTGTGTTTATGGAAAACAATTCTTGCATAAGACAACAAGCGGACATTAAACAAATCAACCGTTGTAAAGACCGAGTTGCAGAACTCAACGGCTCGTTTGACTACTTATCGAACGGACTTGAATTGGCGGGTAACAACGTCAGACTGAAAATCCTGTTCCTGCTTTATGAAGAGAAACAACTTTGCGTTTGCGACCTGAGTGATGTTCTTGGAATGACCATTTCGGCAGTTTCTCAACACCTGCGAAAACTCAAAGACCGAAAACTCATTGAAACAGAAAGGCAAGCACAGACCATTTTCTATTCGCTGACAAACGAATACAAAAACTTGCTTGAACCGTTTTTCATAATACTTGACGAAAACAAAATTTTGGAGACAATATGAAAAAGGACAATAAACTAATCGGAGCAGGAATTTTAACGGCATTCGCTGCTTCTCTATGCTGTATTACACCAGTTTTGGCACTAATTGCAGGAACAAGCGGACTTGCTGCCTCTTTTTCGTGGCTTGAACCTTTCCGACCGTATTTAATTGGTTTGACAATTTTGGTTCTTGGTTTTGCTTGGTATCAAAAACTAAAACCGAAAAAGGAAATAGACTGTGATTGTGAAACTGATGAAAAGCCAAAATTCATTCAGAGTAAAAAGTTTTTAGGAATTGTTACAGCATTCGCAATTGTAATGCTTGCCTTTCCTTACTATGCACATATTTTCTACCCTAAGACAGAAAAACAAGTAATAGTAGTTGACAAATCAAATTTACAGACCGTTGAGTTTACTATCAGCGGAATGACTTGTGCAGGATGCGAAGAACACGTAAACCACGAAGTGAACAAACTTTCAGGAATAATCAAATCAACTGCTTCATACGAGAGTGGAAACGCAATTGTAGAGTTTGACAACTCAAAAACGAATATAGTCGAAATCGAAACAGCAATTAACGGAACAGGATATTCAGTAACAGACAAAAAGGAAAAATAAAATGGAAATAAAATTGCAATCAACAATCACTTGCCCCAACTGCGGACACAAAAAAGAAGAAACAATGCCGACAGATGCTTGCCAATACTTTTACGAGTGCGAAAACTGCAAAACTGTATTGAAACCACAACAAGGAGACTGCTGTGTTTATTGCAGTTATGGGAGCGAGAAATGTCCACCAATTCAACAAGACGAGAAATGTTGCTGACCGAAGAAAAAAAGCCCGAACCGCTAACAATGTATATACAAAATAGGCGAAATAGCAGTAAAATCAAGGCTTTTGGCTCGTATCAATCTTTGTGCTTAACCGAAAGTTTAGTGCTTCGAAATCGCCTACTTTTCATATACTAACCGTTACCAAAAATGCCGCTGACAAACAGAACGCGAGAAAAATAAAAACTAACTCGGATAAATAACTGACCTCTAAAATGTCATTTTTGGAAGGAAAGATAAATTGAATTTTAAAAGAAAAATTGCGACGGATCATTCACTCAAACGGATAAATAAAAGCAACTAAAAACATCATTTTTGAGAAGTAAGAAAATCAGAGTTTGGAAATAAAATGCAGCGGATTTTCTAACTCGAAGCGGACAAAAAAGCGGGCGCAATACTTCCCTTTTTGAGAGGTAATACAATAAATTCTTTAGAAACAAAACGCAGCGGACTAAAAAGCAGAACGACTCACTCGGGTGGGCGGCACATTTGGTAACAATGGTAACCGTTGCACAACCCTCTAATTCTGCAAAATCAATTTGAAATAAGCCTTTTTCAGGAACTTTAGGCTTCAATTCAGAATCTTAATAACTCAAATGAAGTTGTCTTACAGGTAAGTTTATAAGCTCCTGGAGGAGGTTTTTAAAAGGAGAAGGCGAAGCAAGCTGTCCTGCTCCCGATTTTACCCGTTTTGTGGTGAATTTCAGATATTTTTTGAGGTTATATGCAATGGCGGCCAGGTGCATACATTTATTTGCCTGGCGAATTCCGATGGTGTTTATTTTCCGGAGGCCCATAAATTCCTTGAGAGTTCCGAAGACAGGCTCCACCGTGCTTTGGCGTTTCCCTTTCATATAACGACCACGCCTGCTATTTACTCGCTCAATATTTCTGTTATATTCCTCGCGATAAGCTGTGATATTGATTCGTTTTTCGTGGCTTTTACCAATGCAGGCCGTTTTTATGGGACAGCCTTTACAATCGGCTCTTGTAGTAAAATAATTATCCTTTAGGTTTCCGTTTTCCATTTTCTGATTACGGTGAATTACCTTTTTCCCCTGGGGACATAGCCAGTAATTCCCTTCTTTGAAATATTGGAAACCCTCCGGTCCACCTTTGTAAGTTCCATGTGGGGGAATATAAGTAGTAAGACCTTTGTTTTCGAAATATGCATAATTTTCACCACTGCTGTAACCGGCATCTGCCAGTACATTTTCCCAGATGAGGCCTTCCCGGCGAAGACGTCTGTTTAATCTCCTGGCGGTGTCCTGAAGGTATTTAGTGTCTTTTTTATCTGTGTGGTAGGCTTGTACATCTGTTATCACATTTGTCCTGGTATCAACGGCGATGTTGCACAGATAATTCAGTTTCCTGGCCTTACCGGGTTTGACACTAATCCGCGCATCGGGATCTGTAGGGCTGTAATGGGTTTTGTTGCTGGTGTATTTACTGCCTTTATTTTTTGCGCCGGGTTTCATATCCTGGTCCTTGCTCCATTTCTTGTTTCGGCTCCTGATCTCCTGTAGTTCAGATTTACTGGCAGTTATACTTTGTTGTTCTTTAGGAGCTTTGTTCCCTTTGGCCTTTCGGTCGCTGCTGCTTTGCACACGCAGCTTTGAGAGATGCTCCTCGAGATCTTCTGCCGGGACTTTAAGCTCCAGGCTATCCATAGAAGCATTGGCTTTTACGGGAGCTGAATCTATTGCCTGGGTGTGGCCGCTTACAAGTCCTGCTTCGATACATAATTTTAATACCCGGGTGAAGACCTCTTCAAAAATATCATCAGGAAAAAGTTTACGGGTACGGCTTATGGTGCTGTGCCAGGGAAGTTCCTCATCGACATCTTAACCCAAAAAATAAAGGATGTCCAGTCGCATGGCGCAGTGGTCCATCACGCCACGATCTGTAGTGATATTCTCAAGATATCCCACCAGGCAGATCTTGAAATACACCACGGGGTCGATACTTTTTTGTCCGCTCCCGCCGTAGAATTTTTGAGTAAGAGGATAGAGAAAATCCAGGTTAAGGGCTTCCTTTAATCGACGATAAAAATTTTCTTTTGGAATTCGATCACTCAACCTAAAAGAAGTGAAGAGTTTTTCCTGATAATCTTTTTTGTCTTGCATTCCATGAAATTACCTAATTTCAGTAACTTGTGCAACAGGCACACTATGTAAATGCCATGGCCCTAAATCATTAGCCTGAAAAGGGGCCACAGCATTTACACGCAACGTTCTATGCAATTTCGACCGTAACTAAATTAAACTTTTGTTCGTCTTACCAATAATTTATTAAACAATCAAAATGAAAAATAAGAATTTAACTTTAATAATATTATTTATAATCTCAATTTCAGGATATTCTCAGGATTTTGAAAAAGAATTTGACCTTTTACTGAGTAAGGAATATCCAACTTCAGGTCCTGGTGCTACAGCTTTAGTTGGAGTTAATGGAAAAGTCATATACCAAAAAGCTTTCGGAAAAGCCAATTTAGAGTTAAGTGTAGATATGACAGTCAACAGTGTATTGGAAATTGGGTCAATAACAAAACAATTTACTGCCGTTTCCATATTGATGCTTGTTGATCAAGGAAAATTAAAATTAGACGATGAGATTACTAAATATATAAAAGACTACCCAACCGAGGGACATAAAATAACCATACACCATTTACTTTCACATACATCAGGTATTGGCAGTTTTACAGCTTTAGATGAATGGTATGATAATAGAAAAAAGGAGTACACCAAAGAAGAATTTATTGATTTGTTCAAAAAATCACCTATGCTTTATGCTCCCGGTGAGAAATATCACTACAGTAACACTGGTTATTTTTTGCTTAGTGCAGTAATTGAAAAAATTTCTAATAAAACATATGCAGAATTTATTGAAACATACATTTTTAAGCCTTTAGAAATGAGAAATACCTATTATGAAAACAGATCAAGAATTATCCTAAACCGAGCATCAGGTTATGATAATATAAAAGATAGAACAGATGGGGATTTTAATGAAAGTGAGACTGTTAATGGAGAGATGATAAGCTATTCTCATTTCAATGGTGCAGGTGGAATTCTATCAACGGTCAATGATCTTTTTCTTTGGAATAGAGCAATAAGAAATAACAAACTGATTAGTGAAGAAAGTAAAAGAAAGGCTTTTACAAACCATCAATTAATAAACGGAAACAATACAAATTATGGTTACGGCTGGGTTATAGAAGAAATCAATAGTACTTCATCCTTAGAACACAACGGAGGTACTTTTGGCTTCAGGAGCAATAGTATTTATTTGCCAAAAGATGATGTTTTTGTCGTTGTTTTATCTAATCGCACCTATAGCAATCCAGATTATGTTTCAACCAAAATGGCAGCCATTGCAATCAATAAGCCTTACAAAGAAATACATAATAGCACTCCGAATATCGAATCTGAATTACTGCAAAAAATTGTTGGGACTTATGAATTTGATGATGGTTCTATAAGAATAATTTCACAAGAAAATAATGAGTTATATAGTCAAAGACCTAATGGAAATAAAATTAAAATTTATTCGATTGAAACTAATAGGTTCTATTTTCTCAATAGTTTTTCCAATTTAACTTTTAATTTAAATAAAAATAAGCAGCCATCTGTTATGTATGAAAATAGGATCTATAAAAGTAAAGGAGTTAAAGTGAAGTAAAACTGCATAGAACACGGTATATAAAAAATAGCGGATTCAGTGCTAAATCAAAAGTATGTGCATATTAATAAACACCAGTAATTAACCGAAAATTTGTGCTTTTTAACCCGCTACTTTTCATATACCAACACGTTGGCATTAATATAAACCAAACTGAAAATTCATAATGGAAGTTGTTCTTGAAGTTTTAATAATTATACTTTTTCGCTATCCAGGCGCCGGATTACGTTGGGCAGTTTCCCGACTTTGGAAATCGGATAAAACCTTCAAAGACTTTCTTATTGATGATGCTTATATTAATGGAACAATCGGACTTTTATTCCTTGCGGCTATAGTCATTGTTGTACTGACTCTGTCTGGAACAGTCTGAAAAAAATACTAATGCCAACAACGGTAACCGTTGCACAACCCTCTAATTCTTCAAAATCCAATTTGAAATAAGCCTTTTTCAGGAAATTTAGGTTCCAATTCAGAATCTCAATAGCTCAAATGAAGTTGTCTTACAGGTAAGTTTATAAGCTCCTGAAGGAGATTTTTAAAAGGAGAAACCGAAGCAAGCTGTCCTGCTCCGGATTTTACCCGCTTTGTGGTGAATTTCAAATATTTTTTGAGGTTATAGGCAATAGCGGCGAAGTGCATACATTTGTTTGCCTGTCGAATTCCGATGGTGTTTATTTTCCGGAGGCCCATAAATTCCTTGAGAGTTCCGAAGACAGGCTCCACCGTGCTTTGGCGTTTCCCTTTCATATAACGGCCACGCCTGCTATTTACTCGCTCAATATTTCTGTTATATTCCTCGCGATAAGCTGTGATATTGATTCGTTTTTCGTGGCTTTTGCCAATGCAGGCCGTTTTTATGGGACAGCCTTTACAATCGGCTCTTGTAGTAAAATAATTATCCTTTAGGTTTCCGTTTTCCATTTTCTGATTACGGTGAATTACCTTTTTCCCCTGGGGACATAGCCAGTAATTCCCTTCTTTGAAATATTGGAAACCCTCCGGTCCACCTTTGTAAGTTCCATGTGGAGGAATGTAAGTGGTGAGACCTTTGTTTTCGAAATAAGCATAATTTTCACCACTGCTGTAACCGGCATCTGCCAGTATATTTTCCCAGATGAGGCCTTCCCGGCGAAGACGTCTGTTTAATCTCCTGGCGGTGTCCTGAAGATATTTAGTGTCTTTTTTATCTGCGTGGTAGGCTTGTACATCTGTTATCACATTTGTCCTGGTATCAACGGCGATGTTGCACAGATAATTCAGTTTCCTTGCCTTACCGGGTTTGACACTTATTCGGGCATCGGGATCGGTTGGGCTGTAAATAGTCTTTTTTACCTCGCAAAGCAGGAAATTAACTTTTTTCGGTAACTTGTGCAGCAGGCACTTTCTATAAAAACAATGCTAAAACCGGTTTTGAATTTAAACTTCTGGCAAGCTGGCACGAATGATTGGCCTCAGGATAATTACACTCGCCAGATCGCACTTTTTTTCATGGGACGTTATCATTATTAGCTCAAAAAAGAACTTAATGGAAATAGAAGTAAATACCTGTTTTGACTTGTTTATGGAACAATTTCCCACCTTGAGTCCTGAAGCCAAAAAATTTACGCGTTCTTTTTTAACTATACAATCCTATAAAAAAAAGGAATTCCTATATCTAAATGGCGAAGTGCAAGAAGAAATTGCATATATATGCCAGGGACTACTACGGAAGTTTTACGTTAATGAAAAAGGAAATGAAATAATTACAGGTTTTTCTAGAGAAAAAGAATATGCAACCGACTACCCTTCTTTTTTAAGACAAAAACCTTCTAAATACTCCCTACAGTTTCTGGAGCCATCTGTGGTCGTTAAAATGCCTTATAAAAAACTTCAAGAAGCCTACAATAAGCATAAGGCGAACGAAATGTACGGAAGATTAGCAGCTGAAAGAGTGCTCACAAGAGAAACAGACAGAGTTGAAAGCCTCTTATTTGCAAGTGCGGAAGAAAGATACTTGAACTTTTTAGACAAAAACGAAGATATTATCAATAGAATCAGCTTAAGCCATTTAGCATCCTATTTAGGAATTGAAAGACAATCACTTAGTAGAATACGAAGTAAACTTGCAAAAAGAAAATGATTATGTCACATATGTGACAGGTTTGGTGTAAGGTTTACAACTAAATTGCCTTATAATCAGAAAATAGAAAAAATGATTTCAATTACTAAAAGATTTAGAACAGCCCTTATTTTTCAATTTCTTATATATGGTTTATGTGCGTTTGGGCAGGTTGCTACAGCTCAATCTTCAATTCATCAATCAATTCAAGCCAGAACGGATGTAATTTTTGATTCTCTTGTCGAAATCCGAAGAGATCTTCACGAATATCCGGAAGTATCAGAAAATGAGGAAATGACTTCCAAAAAAATAGAAGATTACTTATTGTCCCTTGGATTGGAAGTCAAATCAAATATTGGTGGATATGGAGTAGTTGGTATTTTAAAAGGTACCAAAGAAGGCAAGCGAGTTGCTTGGAGAGCCGATATGGATGCCATGTCTACAGACCTTCCCGACGTTGTTGATTTTAAATCAAAAATTGAAGGTGTAAGACATATTTGTGGACACGATGTGCATACAACAATAGGACTGGGAATAGCAAATGTTCTGTCCAGCCTGAAGGAAAATTTAGAAGGAACTGTATATTTTGTTTTTCAACCTGCAGAGGAAATGAATAAGGGAGCGAGAGGGATGGTAGCCGATGGATTGTTTGAATTAATTAACCCTGATGAAATTTATGGCCTACATATGTCTCCATATCCAGTTGGTACAATAGCAACTAAATCGGCAAATGTATATGCTCATTTTACAATTATGGAAATAGAATATAAAGCTTCTAACGACCAGGATTCTTTAATAGATTATACAAAGGAAATAATGAGGAGTGCTCAAACATATGGACCAAACGCTAAATTTTGGAATAATGAAAATCTATTTAGCCCAGAGTTTGGAGTAACCAGTCCCAATACAATTTATAAAGATTACGTCGCATTGATGAGTAACTTTGCTATAGAGGAATCTAAGGGAAGGGTAATACTAAGAGTATTAGTTGATGCTAGTAATAAAGAAAAATTAAATGAGTATTCGGCATTAATTAAAAATAAGATTGAAACTTCCAGATATTCAGAAGAATTAATTTCTGTAAAATTTAATTTTGAGAATGGAATGCCTGTTATGGAAACACCAATGAATGACCCAGAACTGACAGATGCCACAATGAAAAGTATTTATGATATATACGGGAAACAAAGTATTATTCCGCTTTATGGAGTTCCCCCATTACAATTTAGTGATGATTTTGCCCGTTTTCAGAAATTTATTCCAGGTGTCTATTATTTCTTGGGGGGTTCAAATCCTGACAAAGGTATTGTTGCTATGCCACACACGCCTAATTTTGCTGTAGATGAAGAAGCTATTAAATTTGGAGTTAACTATTTCTCTTCCATAATTGTTGAGAGATTAAAAAAATAAGTCAGTCCGGATTAAATGTAAAGTAAAAGAAACTTACAACGAGTTCTCATTGGGGGGCGCTACTAATGACAACAACATATGCTCTGAAAAGCAATGCTTAAATTAGTCACACATCGAAGCCCTCTTGCTCGCTTGGAGCGCTTGATTATCCTGCAGACAATCAAGCTTGCCAGCTCGCACTGTTTTATACGGGACTTTGTAGCCAATATAGACTGACACGAAAAAAAATTAAAAACTTATGTATATGAAATTTAGACTCTTTCAGTTCTTAATATTTTTAATCCCAATCCTTACATACTCCCAAAAGGCACAATTTCCATCTCCTTCAGAATATTTTTCAGAGCCAAAATCAGGAGTTTTGGTATTAGGCACAATTCATTTTGATTATCCCAACTTAGATGCCATAAAAACAGGAGAAGAAGACCAACTTGATGTATTGAGCGAGAAGAAACAGCGAGAAATTACAGAGCTTATAGATTACATAAAAAGATTTCAACCCAACAAAATAGCCATAGAAGCGTGGGATAGTTTTAAAGCAACCGAAAAACTGAGAAAGTATAAAAAGGGTGATTTTAAAAAGGAGAAAAGCGAACGATATCAATTAGGAATGCGATTGGCAACAGAACTCGATTTAGATACTTTATATTCTATAGATACAGGACCAATGATAGCAGACCTGGCGAATATGGATTCTACCTATGTAGCTAAACTGACGGAGGATTATGATTTTCAAAGCAGTGATCCTTTTCATCAAATGTCAATAGAATACTTTAAAGTTGTAAATAAATTACCGGCGAAAATGAATCTGCTCGAATATTTTAAAAAGTTGAATTCCCTGGAACATCATCAATATGTACTCGGTTCTTACTTAACTGGAGATTTTAAATTAGGTGACCAAAGAGGTGCAGATGTCACTTCCGTCTGGTGGTATAATAGAAATTTAAGGCTTTTTAGAAAAATTCAGGAAATGAATACAAACAATAATGACAGAATATTAGTTATTTTCGGTATTGATCACGCTGCAATTCTGAGACACCTTATTGAATACTCCCCAGAATTTGAATTCATAGAATTTGATAGTTTATAAATAAAAAAGGTGGCTACAACAACATATCCTATGAAAAGCAATGCTCAAACTTGTCTCGACTCGAAATTCCGTGCTCCCTTACGTAGCGGATTGTACTGCGGACAATTACGCGCGCCAGCTTGCACAGTTTTTATACGGAACATTGGCAACAATTAAAATCTATAATAAAATGAAAACTAAAATATATTTATTTTTTCTTCTTGCAATTTTAGTTTCTTGTTCGGATGATGATTCTGAGGAATGTATTGGATACAGATCGGAAAATGTGACAGAGGTAAACTCACCATCCTCAGTAAGAATAAATGAATCGATAGAAATTGAAGTTAAATTCGCGGTCTATAACGGGTGCGGAAAATTTGAAAAGTTTATTGAAAGTGGCAGTGAACAGTCAAAAATAATAGAGGTTCAGGCAAAGTATGAAGGTTGTATCTGCACCGACAATATTCCGATAATAACGGCTATTTATGAATTTACTCCCTCGACAATAGGAGAGTACGAATTGAAATTCAAATCCGGAGAAACGGATTATATTACGGTAAATATAGCCGTGACAGATTAAAACTGTTGCCAACACTAGTAACTGTTGAACAACCCTCTAATTCTTCAAAATCCACTTTGAAATAAGCCTTTTTCAGGAACTTTAGGCTTCAATTTAGAATCTCAATAGCTCAAATAAAGTTGTCGCGCAGTTAAGTTTCTAAGCTCCTGGGGGAGCTTTTTAAAAGGAGAAACCTAAGCAAGCTGTCCTGCTCCCGATTTTACCCGTTTTGTGGTGAATTTCAGATATTTTTTGAGGTTATAGGCAATGGCGGCCAGGTGCATACATTTGTTTGCCTGACGAAAGGTCAATGAAGAGTTTTTCCTGATAGTCTTTTTTGCCTTGCATAGCATGAAATTACCTATTTTCGATAACTTGTGCACCAGGCACAATGCATAAAAACAATGCTATTTTAGTGACGAATCGAAAGCCTGTGTTTACTTGCTGCGTCTGATTTTCCTGCGGAAAATCATCGCTGGCAATCATCGCACTGTTTTTATACAAGACGTTGTAGCAAATTGAAACCAATTCATATTTCTAACCTTTTAATACGAATAAAATGAAACCAAAAATGGTTTTTCTTTTAAGCATCTTTCTATCCCTTTCAATAAGCTGTTCAAAAGCGGATTTGGGCGATCCTATTAATTACGAGTTGATTTTAGAAAATCATCTAAGCTATGATAGTGAAGAAACTATTCCAGAACAAACTCTTGTCTTTAAAAATGAATCTGATCTCAATAATTTCTTACCTGTAATTGAGCAGGTTAATCCTTATCGTGTTGACAACCTAAAAAACCTGGATTTTGATTTCAGTCATAATGATCTGATCCTCATAATTGGGAAATACTACGCATATTGCTGTAGTAAGATCAATATAAATGGCGTGTATAAAGAAAATAACAGTGTCGTGGTAAAATATAAAGAAAGTGGACCTGGAGAGGCCACGGCAGTAAGTCAAGCATATACTGTTCTGAAAATTTCCAAGGAGGACTCGGAATAAAACTTGCTGCAACAGCATATAAAAACAATGCTTAATTTGTTCTCGAATCGAAAGACCGTGCTCCCTTGCTCAGCGGATTGTCCTGCGGACAATCACGCCCGGCCGCTCGCACAGTTTTTATACGGGACGTTACCAACAAGCTAAAAAAAATCAAATAGCTGATAATGCCATTAAAAGAGGTACAAAAAGAATTAAATGGAATGGACAAGCCCGAACTCGTTAAAATAATTTCGGAGATGTACAATAAAATTCCAGCTGTTAAAACTTACTTAGACTTTTTTGCTACTGGAGAAATAGAAAAACTTGCAGCGAAGTATAAAAAGGAAATTGAAAAGTATATTTATCCAAGTGGACGAAATTTGGAATTACGGGAAACTGAAGCTCGAAAAGTAATTCGATCTGTCCAAAAAATGAAGATTACGGAGCTTATTGTGGAATTGGAATTACACTATGTCTCCTGTTGCCTGGAAGTCATTGAAGACTTTGACTATTGGGAGGAAAACTATTATAAAGCAATGGAGAAAATGTTTTATTCTGCATTAAGCGGAATAACTGCATTGGGGATGGAGGAAAAGTGTAATGAACGGATAATAGAAATTGTTAGCAAAGCAAGTGATTCCGATATTGAACTTTCGTATTAGTTCTCAAGAAAGCCAATTGGTAACAACAAAACGAAAAAGAATGAATAAAATAAGGATAATTGGAATTGCTGTTTTATTATGTGGAATAGCAATTAGTCTAATTTTTGCTAATAAAGTTTCGGATATTAGCGGAGCAGTGCTGATCGGTCTAGGTATTGGAGTAGCTTTGACTGGTGGATTTGGGAGAAAGATATAACCAGATTAAAGCGACTGGCTGAGGAAAAAGGAAATAAAACAAAAGAGTTTATCACGATAAATAAAACAACGCTATAGCAGTGTCATTTTGAAACTTCAGGCTGGTTTGCTGCGCATGATTGGGCTGTCCGCAATGCCTCTCGTAATGCTTTTGTACTTCAAGCTCTTGTTAGCCTATGGAAATTCCAAATTGTTCCTGGATTTGAACCTAAGCGAAGTTTATAATTGTTTTCTTTTGATTTTAATTGAATCCAAATTCAGTGAATTTTGCAACTTATCCATATCTGCACTTATTTTCTGTTCCATCACACGGGCATATGTTTGCGTTGTAGATAATTTGGAGTGTCCAAGAAGTTTAGAGACTGTTTCAATAGGAACACCATTAGATAGGGTAACCGTAGTTGCGAAAGTGTGCCTGGCAGAATGGAATGAAAGTTTTTTATTAATACCCAAAAGAGACGCTACTTCTTTTAGATAGATATTGATCTTCTGATTGGAAAATACCGGAAGTAAATTATTTTCGTAGTTAAATTCCTCTGTCTGGTATCTTTCCAAAATAACCATAGCTTTCTCTAATAAAGGAATTTTTACTGGCTGGTCATTTTTAATTCTATGAGTATGTATCCAATATTTCCCGTCGATACCTCGAACAATATTCTTTTCTTTCAGGGCTTTGACATCAGAATACGACAATCCAGTATAACAGGAAAAAATAAACAAATCCCGGGTTTTTCTGTGGCGGTCATTTGAGAAATCAGCAACTTCAAGCTCGTGAAGTTCTGAAGAGGATAAAAATTCTCTATCATATTTTTGAAACTTCAAGGAAAAACGAGTAGATGGATCTTTCTCCAGCCATTCAAGGTTCACAGCAAGTTTAAGCAATTTTTTCAGCCTCTCTAGATGTTTCATAATCCCATTATTTTTAAGGGGCTGTGACCGGTTTATAGAAGAAGTCTTTCGTAAGTATTGATCAAAATCAATTAGAAACCCATATGTAATCTCTTGAAGATAGATATCAGTGGTTTTATACCTGTCTCCCAAAAAACGTTTTAAATATTTCTCAGTAGTATCATAATTTTTTAAAGTGCCCCACTTTAAGGTATCGGGCATTGTAGTTTTGTGATAATCAATAATATCAAGCAGTGATTTCTGTTGTTGGTCCTCTCCTAAAAAGCGGGCTTTGATAGCTTTTGGGGTGATAATCTTATTCTCTATGTGTAATTGAGTATGGCAATCCAGGAGATCTGAGTACACCTGGTCCAGATATTTGTTTAATGCTTTTGCCTGCGGAGTACGGGAATTGGAGCGTTTAGCTCGGGTATCCCAATAGGTAACTTCTATATCTCTTTTTAAACTGATTTCTATGCGCTCCTTATTAACCGTAATTCTGGCATAAATAGGTGCTTTGTTCTTTTTAATTTTTGCTGAATTGATCCAAAAATGGATACTAAAAGTTCTGGAAGTCTTCATTGTGCCTAGCTTTAGAATTTTAATTTGATTTGTTGCGAAAGTCAAATCAATGCTAGATCACGTTGTTAATAAGATCCAATTTATGAAAAAAATTGGTATCAAAACAGGTAACCGTATAGGTAACCTTTGGTTTGAAATTAAAGCCAATTTTATGATTTCAAGAAAAATGTAAACTCTTGAAAATCATAAAATTAGCTATATTTTGGTGTTTATTGACACCCTAATTGTCGGGATGACAGGATTTGAACCTGCGACCCTACGCCCCCCAGACGTATACGCTACCAGACTGCGCCACATCCCGATTTCAGATAATTGAAGAGAATATCTCTTGAAAATCCTATCCTTTTAAAGGAAGTGCAAATTAAGCAGCTTATTTAGAATTTTCAAAGAGATTGAGAGGTAATTTTCTTTCAATCTCAGGAATAATACAATGGGACTTTAACGCCTATGGATTGAAATTTTTAATAGGGATAGAGGTTTCATGCTAAAATACTGCAAATAAGGTGCTAATAGATCCCAAAGGTATCTACTCCCCGCAGCACTTTAATGAAATCCTTGGCTGCCTTTCCTGCCGAGGCCGGATTTTGGCCTGTCACTATTTTTCCTGAAACTATGATCTTCGACATAAAGGGGATCTTAGCTTTCTTATATTTTGCTCCCAGTTCCTTTAAGCGGTCTTCGAGTTTGAAAGGGATATCGGTATATAAGCCCACCAGCTTTTCTTCAGTATTGGAAAAGGCGGTGAGTTCATAACCGGGAAGGAAGTGCGGGTCTTTTTCAGCAGCCAGCAGGAAAGCAGCCGGGCCATGACATACTGCTCCTATAGCTTTATCCTGCTTATGAAATTCCAGGAGAAGATTCGCGTTAATTTCATCCTGGGCAAGATCCCACATGGGGCCGTGACCTCCGGGATAAAAAATGCCATCAAAATCCTCAGCTTTTACTTCGCTTAATTTAACCGTATGACTAAATGCTGCCTGCGCCAGTTCATCCTTTTCAAAACGACGGTTGGAAGCGGAAAGCTCCTCTACCAGCCTGCTGCGAGGGTCTACCGGTGGCTCTCCTCCCTTAGGGCTTGCCAGGGTTACCAGGTAATCCATATCCAGGAATTCATAATATGGTTCTGTAAATTCCCCCAGCCATACCCCGGTGGTCGAATCGATTTTTGGAATTTCTTTATGTGAGGTAAGTACCATTAAGATCTTCTTCATCGTCCAGTATTTTTGATTTCATTCAAATTATAATTTTTACAGCAGACCGGGATGGTTATTATCAAAGATTTAAGACCTTATCAATAAAAAAGCCCGGGAAAAGCTCCCCGGGCGTTAAAGACAAACTGACCCCTCAATCCAATTTGCCTATTGGTTAGGTTGTTTTTATCTGCACAGTGGCAGAAAAAATTAGGTAGAGGAACCGTACCCCTACAGAATTCCTCTATTAATGATGAAATTAAGAAGAGAAAGGAGGAAATTATAACATGAATAGATAATTAACTAGAATTTAACAGATGTTACCATTCTCTCTATTTAAAATATAATTATATGTAATAATTCTTGGAAATCCATTTTAAAAGGTCACCTTTAAGAAATGATGATATTGAAAATGATAAATGAATGGAACTTTTAAATCAAATAAGTAATAGAATAGGAGGTTTAAGGAAAAGATATGCCTATACCATAAATGAAGTAATTGAAGATCTAAACATTTCCCGTGCGGAATACAAGGAAATTGAAAATTCTGGGGCTGGATTACAGGTCGAACATTTGTTAAAATTGGCAAGCCTTTACCAGAAACCTCTTTCTTACTTTTTTCTGAAAGAACCCCTTGAGCAGATGGATGGCAGAATACCTTTTATACCTGTTAAGGCACATGCGGGATTTATAAAGTCATATTCCAATGACCTGATTGAAGATGAATATGATTTCTATAGAATACCGGGGTACTACAGCGGTATTGGATATAAGCTGTTTGAGATCGAAGGGGACAGTATGGCTCCAACTCTGGAATCTGGTGATATTGTTATTTGCCAGGATATAGCTCTCAAAAAACTTAAAGCCAGGGATACTTTGGTTGTAATTACTAAGGAGAAGGTACTTGTGAAAAGATTCATGACACAAACCAGGGATAATATCGTGTTCACAAATGACAACCCATTTGAGGATGAAGAGCTGACTATTCCAAATTCTAAACTTATATTGACATGTTTGATCCTGGGAAAAATAACTAATAAACTCGTGCCGTCACATCAAATGATCTCATCACGTAAAATTGATGAAATGACAGAAGCCCTTGAATTTTTAAAGCAGGAAGTTTCCAGGACAAAAACAGAACTGAAAAAGTAAAGATGCCATAGAACAGGTTAAGTGAGTATGTGGTAGATTAAATGTCAAATTTACATTAAAAATTATGTTAAGATCTTTGCGAATTTTACTTACCTGTAATACTTTAGAGCCAGATTAAAATTACTGAAATGCCACCTTTTAAAATAAATCGCACTGTACTCATGGCTGTGCTTATCTTTGGTATTATGGCTGTAATATTCTATTATTTCCTGACAGCCCAACTCTGATAATATAGGCAGTTACCAAATATTTCTCCACAAGTCCTTCCCTGGATACTATTGACTTCATGCAAAAAAAATGGGCAGCTTATACAACCGCCCAATTATAATAACATATTTTAAAATGTTAGCTTTATCTCCTGCTTCTATTGATCATCAAAATTATTCCTGCCGTTGTAAGCGTGGCTGCAAGAACACTCTTTAACACAAAACTTTTTCGGTTATACCTCAATTCTGCCTTCCAGCCCCTTTCAGCAAATATGTTTGGAAAGGTTCCTTTGGAAATATCATCGAAATATCCTTCAAATACATTGATCCTATCAGCAAGTACCAGTGGTAACCAACGGCCATAGCTGGACTCACTGTATTTAAAAGCATATCTTCTTATGGCACCGCTTAGTCCCGAGGGAGGAACAGAAGTTCCAAAGACTGCAGTAATATTTGGCCTTTCTACAGATTTTAATACCTCGATATTAACCGGTTGTTGCTCTGGTCTTTCCCAGGTATATCCTCTTATTTCCTCATCTGTCCTGGATTTCATGGGGTAGGTGGGGTCATTCTTAGGATCCCTGTCGATTCCCCATCCCTTTATATGGCTATGTTCGCCGCCCCTCTTATTCTGAAATTCTGCCGGGTTGGTTTCATCTGTCATGATTTCTATTTTTAATTAATAATCTTTTTTCACTGCTCATTTTTATGCTGAAGGTGGTATTAAAACCGGTTTTATACAATTATCCAGTTTTGTAGACATTAAATGATAACCTTCTGCCACTTCCTCCAGGGGGATCCTGTGGCTAATAATTTGCTTTGGATCTATGATCCCGTTTTTGACATGCTCTATCAATTTAGGCAAGTGTTTCTTTACCGATGCCTGGTTGGCTCGTATAGTAATTCCTTTATTGACTACATTCCCAATGGGTACAAGAGCATCTATAGGACCGTATACACCCACGATTGAAACAATACCGCCTTTCTTTACCGAATTGATTGCCCAGTGGAGGGCAGTGGTAGAACCTCCCTGCAGCAGTAATTTTCTTCCAAGAAGGGTATTCATTGTGTCACCTGCAGCCTCGCCTCCCACGGCATCTATACAAACATCGGCTCCCAGGGAATCTGTGGTCTTTTTAATGAAAACTACAGGGTCTTCAAGTTCTGTGAAATTATAGACTTCACATTGTGCATAATCCCTTACGAACTCCAGGCGGTAATCATATTGATCTATTACGATCACTCTCCCGGCACCAAAAAGCCAGGAACACTTTGCTGCCATGATCCCTATTGGTCCCGCACCAAATACCACTACGGTATCTCCTTCCTGTATACCACCCATTTCTGCTGCCTGGTATCCTGTAGGTACGACATCTGTGAGCAATACCGCATCATCTGGATCCATCCACTCTGGGATTACTGTTGGGCCAACATCGGCATACGGTACCCTCACATATTCAGCCTGGCCCCCGTTATAGCCACCGGCAGTATGTGAATAACCAAATATTCCCCCTGCTGCTGTAGACTGCGGATTTGCCTCATGACAGTTACCATAAAGCTCCTGTTTGCAGAAAGCACATTTTCCACAGGCTATATTAAAAGGGACCATCACTTTATCACCAACCTTTACTTTTTCTACTGAAGAGCCTACCTCTACGATCTCACCTATAAATTCATGACCAAATACTGAACCTACCCGGGTATCTGGTACAATTCCATGATAAAGATGAAGATCACTGCCGCATATACATGTGCGCAGGACCCGTACTATGGCGTCTTCAGGATGTTCGATCTCTGGATACGGTTGGTCATAATCTGCCCGGACCCGAAAGGGCCCTCTAAAATTCATTGCTAACATAATATTCCTTTTTTGGTTATTATTCTAAATCATCTTCTTCAAACATCTTAATTTCAGGCATTTAAGAGGGGTTCTGAAATTTGCCCCTTCAAATTACAAAATGAAGCTGCCTGTAAAAAGTATTTAACGTGACTTTAGAAATAAGTTAGGAGGAAGCGTTAAGGAAAAGGGGCTATGTTAGGAGTTAGGAGTTAATTCAGTTGTCGGTTGTCAGTTGTCGGTTGTAAAAGGTGGAGAGAGGAAAGTGGAGAATGGATAGTCAGGAGTTGTTATGTTGTAGGGGTTGGGCTTGCCCCTACCCGGAAGGTATCGGTTAAAAAGGTTGTAGGTTGTAGGTTGTAGGTTGTGGGTTGTCGGTTGTCGGTTGTCGGTTGTCGGTTGTGGGTTGTCGGTTGTGGGTTGTCGGTTGTCGGTTGTCGGTTGAAAAAGGTGGAGAGAGGAAAGTGGAGGGTGGATAGTCAGGAGTTGTTATGTTGTAGGGGTTGGGCTTGCCCCTACCCGGAAGTTGGCAGTTGCGGTTGTCGGTTGTCGGTTGAAAAAGGTGGAGAGAGGAAAGTGGAGAGGTCCTATGTTTGTATAAAAAAGCACAAGTTTCAGAAAAGTAGAGTAATTTAAAAGTGATAACTAACTCTAAAACTGAAACTTATGCAAAAGCAAGTTACAAAATTAGACTATACGGGCAAAGATATTTTTGTGGGCATTGACACTCATAAAAAGAGCTGGAATATTACGACAATGATGGGGCTATTTTCCAAAACCTTTAATGCACCTGCAAGTCCAGAGACTCTCCGGCATTATTTGGACAAGAAATTTCCCGGAGGAAACTATTTTAGTGCCTATGAAGCTGGATTTGCTGGATTTTGGCCTCATTATCAACTTCTTAAATTAGGGATTAATTCTATTGTGGTCAATGCAGCTGATATCCCTACGACCATTAAAGAGAAGGTTCAGAAGACAGATGTAAGGGACAGTAGAAAAATTGCAAAATCCTTGCAGAATAGAGATCTTACTCCCATCTATGTTCCCTCCTAGGAGTGTTTAGATGACAGAAGTCTCTGCAGGTATAGAAATACTGTTGTAAAGGAATTATCCAGAACAAAAAACAGAATAAGATCGTTTATCAATTTAAATGGCCTCAAAGTACCAGAAGATATCCCAGAAGGGAGGTGGCCGAAAAGATTGATAAATTGGTTAAAAGAAATTGACTTGAGTTTGTCTCTACGGCTAACTTTAAATGGATTGCTGGAGGATTATGAGCGACTAGCTGAGAAAAAAAAATGCATTACAAAACAAATAACTGAACTCTCCAGAACCAGCAGATATGAACAAGATGTGAAACTGCTTCGGAGTGTACCAGGAATCGGACTGGTAATAGCTATGGCCTTTTTAACTGAATTAGAGAATATGAATCGGTTTAAAACTTTTGATCAACTTTGCAGTTTTATAGGCTTTGTTCCTTCCACAAAATCCTCTGGAGAAAAAGAAAGTGTTGGCGAAATTACCTCACGAGCTCAGGTTATTTTAAGACCACTTTTAATAGAGGCTTCCTGGATAGCGGTTCAAAAGGATCCTGCATTAGCTTGCAGATATGCCGAATTATGTCACAAAGGTCTAATGCCAAATAAAGCAATCATTAGAATTGCAAAAAAGCTATTAAGAAGAATACGATTTGTTCTAAAGAACAAAGAACTATATAAATTAGAAGTTGTATAATCTCTATAAAATTTCAATCCAATGAGACCGTTCACTTTCCACTGCAGCGATTTTGCGACTGTTATCGGAGAGACTACGGCTCATTATTCTTTAATGCTGAACAAGACACTGCAGCGATAAATCGACTGCTCATAGAAGGCTGTTTTATAGAATTACAACATCCGGGCACCCCAGGTAAGCTATGAAGACCGTGAGTTTTCTTAGCCATACCCGACATTGAATAATTGTAAAACCCCTTAACAAGAAGGGGCTCTACTTTTTTCATCGTCATAAACCCTATTGCTGTTGAGTTGCTCTCCAGCAGAGCTCAATTCCTCTTCGGATTTATGACTTAAATTTATGAAATTTTTAGCTTCTGGAACTTGGTTTACAACATAGAAGTGGATAGTCAGGAGGTGTTATGCTGTAGGGGTTGGGCTTGCCCCTACCCGGAAGGTATCGGTTAAAAAAGTTGTAGGTTGTAGGTTGTGGGTTGTCGGTTGTGGGTTGTCGGTTGTGGGTTGTCGGTTGTGGGTTGTCGGTTGTGGGTTGTCGGTTGTGGGTTGTCGGTTGTGGGTTGTCGGTTGAAAAAAGTGGAGAGAGGAAAGTGGAGAGTGGATAGTCAGGAGGTGTTATGCTGTAGGGGTTGGGCTTGCCCCTACCCGGAAGGTATCGGTTAAAAAGGTTGTAGGTTGTGGGTTGTCGGTTTGGGTTGTCGGTTGTGGGTTGTCGGTTGTGGGTTGTCGGTTTACCGTTTAGGGGTGATTTTTCTTGGAATTTGGAATTTGGTGTTTGGAATTTGGAAATTTGGTGCCTGGAAATTTTTGCTCTGCCGTCTCTTCTCTCTATTCCTGTCTCTTGTTTCTTGACTCTTGTTTCTTGTTTCTTGTTTCTTATTTCTTGACTCTTGTTTCTTGACTCTTGCCTCCGGGCTTTATTTTAAACCAGCGGCATTGCAAAGGTGAAAATAGTTTCATCTTCTGCGGAGTGGACTTCAATGTTCCCCTTATGTGCGTGAGCGATCTCCAGGGAGATATATAGTCCCAGCCCAAGGCCTTTTTTTCCTGTTTTAGCCACATCTCTGTAAAATGGTTTAAAGAGATCCTCTATAGCTTCAGTAGGAATCTGGGAGCCATTATTTCGCACCTCTAATTTAAATTCCCCATTTAAGGATTCGACGTTTACCGTAACTGGAGTCTTTTCATCTCCATGAAGATCGGCATTTGAAAGCAGGTTCGAGAACAATTGAGAGATCCTGTTGTGATCACAATTTACAGACTTCTCCAACTTATATTCTACCTGGATTTCCCTTTCAGGAGAAACGGCCTTTACTTCATTGACTACCTGCTTTAAGGATTTTTCCAGCAGTGCGTTATCTTCTTTCTTTTGAAGGATAATTCCTTCCCCTAACTTACCTCTTGCAAAATCAAGAATATTATCGATCAATGCCTCCATCCTAAAAGAGGTGGATTTTATCATTGCAGCATTACGTTTTACCATTTCTTCCTTGGAAAACTTCAGCATAATATCTGCACTCATCCGGGTGGTGGCGATAGGATTCTTAAGATCGTGGCCAAGAATGGCGATAAACTGCTCCCGTAGCTGGGTGTTCTCGAGTTCTTCTTTTAATTCTTCAGTAACCTTTGCTTTTTCATCTATTGCATCCAGGTGAAATGAAATAAGATCTGCAAACAAACTAAACATATCCTTCACCTCCTTAGTGGAAACACTGGCAGGCTTAGGATCCAGGGCACAAAGAGTTCCGAAAAAACTTTTGTCCTTACGGTAAATGGGTACAGAGACATAACTCTGAAACTTGTATAATACTGGCACGGGATGGTTGCAATACTTATCGTCCTTCTCAACATGGTCTATATATACCGGAAGGTTTGCCGCTCTAACCTCATCGCAAATTGTGGTTTTGATGGGCAGTTCATCCCCGGGTGCCAGTCCAAAATCCAGGGAATCCTTAACAGAGCAGGTGATCCATCGATCCTCGGTCACCCGGGCAATGGCCGCAAACCCCAATCCTGTGGTGTGGCACACAACATCAAGTAATTTTGAAATAATTGGAATTTGATTTACGGCAGCAACATCTTTTGAAAGATTTGCATTGTTTGATGGTGATTTGATCGTTTTGTTGGTTTTAGATGCTAATTGGCTAAAATAATGTTATTTTCTATAATCTGCAAAAGCTGTCCTGAAACCGGAAAGATAAATTCCAGGAGGGCACAAATTAGAATTCCTCATCGAGGATCAACACTCTTTCCTTACGCCTTTCTATCCTTTTTCTATGAAAATCCAAATTGTGATAAATACTTAATCTGGGGATATGCCGGTGTTCAAAGCTGGTTGGCCCTTTATTATACCTAAAGGTCCACATATATCCTGCCTGTATCTGGATATTTTCATTTAAAATATATCCCAGTCCTAGGAACACCCGGTTATCCTCCATGTAATTATAAGTTATGGTTTCTCCTGCCTGTATAAAGATTTCCTCATAGAAGGAGGCGAATAGAGTTTTGTTTACCAGCTTATAATTATTCAGGGGATAATATCCCGAGATTTTATAACGAAACCTATAGGTAAGCTCAAATGGAGAATCTACAACATAATCCCTTCTCCAACGCTGCTCGAACCTAAATGTGTGATAGAGCTTTAGGCGGTCAAAAGGTTGTACCAATAAAACCTGCTGCCAAAGGCGATATTGCGGCACCACATTGTCCTGGTCTGGAAGATCCTGCTGCGGCGCCCAGTAAAAGGGTGTAACAACTCCCGCAGTAAGTTCCAGCCTGTTGTTCACCAGGTAAGTAAGTCCAAATCTTAAATAAACCTGGGCCATATCCTCAATAAAATTGTTCGTACGCCTGTAATGATATTCCCCGTAATAGAACATCTTTTCATTAAGACGGTATTTGGTATAGGTTCCCAGCCATAATCCCCTTGTATGGGTATAATCTTTTTCAACAGAGGTTGTAGGTTCTTCTGTAACCTGAGAAAATTGTGCTTTTATATCTTCTGAAACTAAAAGAAGTAAGATAAATACAAATAGAGTTTTTTTCATGCTACAGGCTATTGAGTAATTCCACACTTTCCTCTAAAGAATCACTCCTTTGAAGGCGACGTTCAAGTCGCCGGGTATTTTTATCTTCTAAAAACACCAGTCTTTCCTGCATTTGCTGCACCAGTTGAAGCTCTTTCAGGATCTCTGTTGGTTGAGAAGATTTTTCGCCCGCCCGGGCAAGGATCTTTTCAATTATCTCCTCTGTCACATAATTGTAAAGCCTTTTCTTTTTTCTTACCGGCACCTGGTCACTAAAGGTGAAAGGATCAAAGGTATATTCTGTGTAAAGCTCATCAATCTCTTCCCTGCGGGTAGCAATATTAATGGCCGTGGTATGTATTTCTTTCATGATTTCCAGGTTCACAATAAGATCCTGGCCAATGGAGATCTTCTCATTCAAATCCTCTTCCCTCACAAATCTTTCCAGCTCCTGCTTATAGATACTCTCTCCAAAGTCCCTCCTTGTTTTTCGTAAGAGATAATCTACCAGGCCGTAATTGGATGGGAATTGATAAATACTGTCCATTTTTATCTTTTGCCGGGAGATATTTTCATTAAGTCCGGAGATCTCCCTGGATGTTTCCAGGGTCTCCAGTTTTCCAGCAAGTCTTTCTACCAGGGAATCTCCCACCAGGTTCCTGTCCCTGAAATTCTCTACTATATAATGAAGGAAATTTTCCGGTTTTTCTTCCGGTTTGTATGTAAATATCTTTGTTTCCTGTTCTGTTTTAACCGTATCACGGGCAAGCAAATTCCAGGCATAATCCTTAAGTAAACCTTCCCTATTGTAGTATTCTACCTGTTCCTTGCCCAAAATATTGTTCCAGGGACGTATATATTCATTGATCTCTTCCTGTTCCTCGATCCAACCTAATATAATTTTTGTTTCCCCGTCCTGGGCGAGATTAAGACTTTCAATCCTAAGATTATTCAATTCCTGAAGGTTAGTGCGGTATTTTGCCTCAATTTTACTCCAGTCTGCCAGTAACCTGCGCTCCTCTGAAGACAATGGATAAAATCCCCGGTTAGTGCCCAGGGGCAGCCGTTGTGAGAGATCAATATCCTGATCGAACCGAAAGATCTCCTCTAGAATTCCCATGAGAGCATCTTCCCCCATTTGTTGTTCTTTAATATATTTGGAAGTTCGGGGATAACCATCACTAAAATGTAAACTAAGGGGTTTACCTGCAAGTTCTACCTTTGATTCTTTTTTAGCAAGTGCAGCCTGTAATCCCTGGCTTAAAGGAAAATCCAGCTTTTTGGGCCCTTCACCATTGCTCCTGGTTAGGCTTAAAAGCACTCCCTGGTCATATTGTCGGGTTTCCCTAAGATCTTTCTGGTGGTAATTGAAGCCCCATTCTCCTATCATTAAACCATCTTCCAGCCTTCCAAAAACACTTAAAATATCTTCTGTTTCATTTGCATGGAAGTATTCAAACTCTCCATGCATAAGGCCATTCCTCATTTCTGTATGAAAATATTTCAGCCGTTTTTCGGGTTTTTTATTGGCGTAAAGTGTACTTTCTAAAAGGATCTCACCTTCAGGGAAACCCTCGAGATAATTCATTTCCAGATACTCATCTATGGTGTAAATAGAATAATCCAGGGAAACATCAGAAATATTGTTAATGGAAACAAGATGCTTTCTGTTTTCATAGATCCATTCACCCACTTTTTTATTTTCATCATAACTGCCTTTCCAGGAGGAATAAGTGGCCGAATTCTGTGAATCTGGAGATCGTTCTTCTCGAATAAAGGAGAAATCACCGTGCTTTATTTTACGTCCTTCCTTATCTTCATAATACTCAAAACGGGCCGTTCCCGTAAGACCGGGGCAGGGGTGTAGGTGCTGTCATATTGCCTGATTTGCTGACTATTGCCTTCAAATATTCCTGTGAAAAAAATACCAATAAAAAATATTTGGTGTAAATGTTTTACCATATAAATTAATTTGCGAGCATGTGGTAGAATTAATTACGCCCTTTAAATCGTCTGCTAAAAAGCAATCATCGTTCCAAGGCATGGGAAAATAGTGATGATACGTGCCAATTACGGGAATAAACAAGAAGGAAATTCTTTTTTAATTTCCTTTATTCCTATATTTTTTAATTAACTGATGTTCTGTTAAGCTTTAACCAGTTCGTTTTAAATGAGTTGTCAAATATAATTTACGAAATTTTATTTTTTATATAGCTGAAAATTGATTTATTCGTTCTGGATTTATTTGTGTAATAAATTAGTACAGCTCAACAATCCTTTAGCTGCTCCCCATTATTTTGGGTAATATTTCTACAGGTGAGGAGATTAAGCCTGTTAAAATAAAAAGGGATATGTTCTTACACATACCCCTTCAGTTTTTATTTTTGAAATAACTTATTCCATTTTATTTAATCGAAGCACTTTGCCTTTTTCATGATCTGTTACCAGGAAAATTGAGCCATCCCGTGCCTGGGCAACATCTCTAACGCGCTCTGCCACCGGTACTCTTTCAATTTCCTCTGCCTGTTCCCCTGTAATTTTTACTACCACGATCCCGCTGCTGGTAAGTCCGCCAATTATGGCGTGATCCTGCCACTCAGGATACATTTCTCCATCATAGAATATCATTCCGGAAGGTGAGATTGTTGGAGTCCAAACAATCACGGCATCTTCAAACTCCGGCCTTGTATCGTGATCTGGTATTTGGGAGCCGTCATAGTTCCTGCCCCAGCTTACTACCGGCCAGCCATAATTTTTTCCTTCCTGCACCAGGTTAAATTCATCACCGCCCATAGGCCCCATTTCAGCAACCCACAAGTTTCCGGTATTTGGATCAATAGCAGCACTTTCAATGTTTCGGTGACCAAAGGACCAGATCTCATCCCTGGCATTGGAATCATTCACAAAGGGATTATCATTTGGGACCGTACCATCCTTGTTGATCCTCACTATTGTTCCCATATGGTTGGTGTTGTCCTGTGCAGGATCGAATTGAAACCTTTCAGCCAGGGTTAAAAGTATATGTCCGTCATCTGTGAAAACAATTCGTCCTCCAAAATGTTTATCTCCTTGAATGGCAGGTTCCATGCGAAAGATCACTTCAAAATTCTCTAGACGGTCATTTTGAAATACACCCCTGCCTAATGCGGTGGTGGCAGTACTGTCGGCACCCATTTCGGCAAAAGTTAGATAGATGTAATTATTCTGCTCAAAATCCGGATCCAGTGCCACATCCAGCATCCCTCCCTGTCCTTTGGCAAAAACCTCAGGTGCTCCCTGGATTGGAGCTGATACATTATTTGCAGTGTCCATTACACGAAGGGTACCGGCACGTTCTGTAATTAGCAGTCGGTCATCCGGTAAAAAGGCCAGTGCCCAGGGATGCTCCAAATCCTCTGCAATGGTTTCAATGGTGATGGCTCCCTGGTCTCTTTCCACTGTAGGCTTCTGCGCAAAGAATAGTCCCGTACAGAAGAAGCATAGAAGAAATGTCTTTAAATTCTTAGTCATAGTCTTTTTCATAATATATTTTTGATGGTTAATAAGCTAAGTATCTAAGTTACCACTACTTAAAAAACCTGCCAAAGGGCTTAATAAACAGTTAACAACTTGAAGGGAGACCGCTGCGCTGCTAGATACTAGATTATAGACCGCTTCGCTGTTAGACAAGCTTTTCGTGTTTGTTGTTCGGTGTTTGGTGTTTGTTGTTGGTGGGGTTATTGTGTTGCGAGAATATTTATCATTTTTTCGAGGATATGGGTTATTTAACCACAGAGTTTCACGGAGTTTTTCACGGAGGACGCGGAGTTAATTCACTAAAGAAAGTTTGATGAACAGCTTTCTTTCTTACAGTATGTTACAATTAAAAAAACTCCGTGAAACTTGCTTTTTAACGGTATAACTCTGTGGTTAAACCCGGGCCATTTGATAGTATGATATTAACCACGATTGCACCGAGTCCAGCCTCTAGCCTCTAGACTCCAGACTCTTTTTTTCTCAATTCTCAATACTAACTACTCAATACTACCTAATCTCCAAACTACTATACCCCTGCCCATTCCTGGTGAGCTGGATTTGGGTTGCTATTCTCTCTTTAAGGGAATCCACGTGGCTTATAATTCCTATGGTCTTCGAGGATTCTGCCTGCAATTTTTCCAGGGTATCGAGGGTTTGATCCAGGGTTTCAGGATCCAGGGTTCCAAAGCCTTCGTCAATAAAAAGACTGTTGATCTCCACATTTCGTGAAGCAAGGTCGCTTAAGGCCAGGGCCATGGAGAGGCTTAGGAGAAAGGTTTCCCCGCCAGATAAAGTTTTCACAGACCTTCGTTGCCCTCCCATATGTTCATCTATAGCTACCAGCCCGTCATCTTCATCTTCTTCCGGCTTGTCCAGGCGGTACCTGTCACTAAGGTCCCGCAGGCGGATGTTCGCAAGGTGGAGTAACTGACTCAAACTTAGGTCCTGCGCAAAATCGTTGAATTTTTTACCCGTAGAATCCCCAATGAGTTCATTGAGAAGCCTCCATCGTTTGATCTCCTTTTCCTTCCCGGAGATCTCTTTCTTAATTTTTTCGATCTTTTCCCTGTTCTCCCGGTCGTTAAGCAGGAGCCTGTTAAGATGTTGACATTCTGCTCGCAGGCTTTCAAGTTTCGATTTGCTCTCCTGCTGTCTCAAACTAAGTTCTTCCTTTGTGTCCTTTACATCTGCCTGGCGGGAGCGCTCTAATTGGGAATTAAGCAAATCCAGAGACTGGGAGTTTTTGCTTATCTCCCTGCCAATATTCTCTCTGGCTTGATAAAGTTTATGATATTCAGGATCTGGTAAAAGAGCATTTCCTGCCAGGGTGACATTTTCAAATCCTTTCTCCCGCACCATGCCGCTGAGGTCTTTTTCAAGGGTAGTGAGTTGGCTTCCTGCAGTTTCGATCTTCTTTTCCAGTTCCCCAATTTCAGCAGTGATAGCTTTGTCGAGTTCTGTAAGCCGGGTCCACCTGGTTTGCAGCTTTTGCGTATCTGCATTAATATCCTTCCCGGTATAAATAGATTCCAGCTTCGCTCTCAACTCCTTTCCCTCTGCACTTATCTCCATCATTTTTTCAATAAGGGGGAGTCCCGTCTCCACACACTGCAGGCTGCGCTGTTGCTTTTCATATTTTTCAAGGCTTTCGAGGGTGTTGTCAAGGTTCTCACAAACTTTTTTCCAGTTGGTTCCCCCTTCCCGTTGCAGCTCCCTGTAATTTTCTGCCAAAGATCTTTGCTGTTCTTTCAGTTCCTGCTGCCTTGCTTCCTTTTGCCGGTTTATTTCTTTCAAAGAGTTGGAATGTAGGTTCAGGGTGGTTTTATGAGCAGTGAGTTTTCCTGACCAAATTTGATAATTCTCTTCAGCTTCTTTCAATTCCTCATCCAGCTTGTCGCCTTTGGCAGGAACGCCTTCAGCAAATGGATGATTCGTAGCGCCGCAAAGGGGACAGGGTTCCCCATCTATAAGGTGGGCGCGATGCTGTTCAAGATCTTTCAGCAATAATTCATTTTGCTTTTTAAGGCTTATGATCTCTATCCGGTCGCGGCAGGTCCTTACTTTCCCTTCAGCCACTTTGATCTCCTGCGGAAGTTCCTTTACCAGCGGTAGGAGTTTATTTTCTTCAGAATTCAACCTATTAATTTCATCCGCTATAGTATCTATCTTTTCTGAATGGCTTACAGCTTCCCGAGCCAGAAGGAGGTTCTTTTTGATCCTGATCTTTTCCGATCCTGTTTCCTGCAAATTCACTTCCTGAAGTTTGGGAAGCAACGTGTTAATTTTTTCTTCTGAAGCTGCTTTGATCTCCTGCAGTTCCTTTCGTGTGGAGGCAGGTTCCCGTTCGTTCAGGTCGCAGGCCAGTTCCCTGGTCTCTGTTTTGAAGATTTGCTGAAGGTGCTTAAATTCTGAACCTTTATTTTTTAACTCCTCCTGAAGATTCCTTACTTTTTCTGAAAATTCCTCAAGCCTTGTTTCCACTTCTTCCTGTAAGGTTTCCAGTTTGGTGAAACCGCTTATGTCCCGCAGGCAATCCTGCAGCTGTTGCAATGTTTCATTTTTTCGCTGACTCCTGGATTTAAAATCCCTATCCAGGTTGGCACAATCCAGCGTAAGTCGTTTCCAGTCCCTTAGTTCTTCAGCAAAATCCCGTACCTTTTCGTGCTGCTGTAGCTGGAGTCCGTAGCCGTCAATGAATTCCTTTAGGCTGTCCTCAGCTCGTTTTTTTTCAGAAGAGATCTTATCGATCTCTTTTAATTGTTGTTCTATGGTATTCTTGAGTTCGACATTCTTCTCAAGGGATTTAATCTCTTCTTCCAGGGGAAGGCAGTTCTTTTCCTTTTCCTGGAACTTGGCGGTGATCTCCACCAACTGTTCCTCTTCCAGCAGGTCCTTATTAATGACCGCTATTTCATCCTGCTGTTTTTGTATCTCTGCATTTACCAGCTTGTGTTTTTCCCAGGCCATCTTTCCCAGCTGCCGGTAGATCCCGGTGCCGGTGATCTTTTCCAGCAGTTCCCCACGCTCATCCTTTTTTGCTTTAAGAAATTGCGCAAATTCCCCCTGCGCCAGTAAAACAGATTTTATGAACTGGTTATAATTAAGCCCAATCAACTCCTCGTTCTTGCCCGGGACATCAGATTTTTTAAGGTCCAGAACAGCGCCGGTACCCTCATTGATGATCTCCATGTCATATTCCCTAAGATTCCCCGTGCGGGCGGTGGAAATGTTCCAGTGGGAGGTGTAGATCCCGGTTTTGCTTTCATAAGTCACCTTTGCAAAGGCTTCTTTTTGATTGCGGGTAAGGATGGCTCCTTTGGAGAGGATCTCATTCCTGCTTATTTTTCCCAGGCGCGGCACGTGGTTGAACAGGGCAAGAGAGATTACATCAAGAATGGTGCTTTTCCCGCTGCCGGTTGGACCCGTAATGGCGAAGAGGGAACTATGGGTAAAAGGTGGAGCCGTAAAATCTATAAGGCTTGGACCTTTAAGGGAATTTATATTGGAGAATTCTATTTTAAGTATTTTCATTTTTTAACCTGCATTTTCTTTTTGCTGTAACTCTTCGAGCAGTTCATCAAACGCCCCCAGGATCTCCCGGTGTGTATTTTCATCATACGCATGCCGCTCAATAAGTTCTGTGAAAACTTCCCGGGGTTTTAGATCCTCCAGTTGCCTGTTGTTATAGATCTCGCCTGCACCGCTAATTTTATTCCTGAAAGAAGCCCTGTGTTTTACGATCTCAAAACCCGGCTGTTGAAATCCGGTCACCAGCTCATCGAGTAAAAAGATCTTATTGGCATCATAATCTTCTTCCTGCATCTCCACTTCAATAAGAGTATCTAGTTCCTTAACGCTTCCCGGCTCCCTTAATTTTTGCTGAAGCTCTTCCAGGCTGCCACTTATTTTCAAAAGGCTGCGGAAGACCGGAACCGGAATACTTTGAGGTTCTCCTAAAGCGGCCGTGTCCAGCAACAGAACTCTTTTTTCATCCCGCCTTTCACTGAAAGATAGTGGCAGGGGAGAGCCGCTGTAGTAAGTTGGTACGGCTGCATTGACCTTTTGGGGTTTATGGATATGCCCCAGGGCGATATATTCAAAATAGTCCCCGAACTGAAGCGCATTAAAGGCTGCCTGGTTCCCAATTTGAATATCCCGTTCACTCTCAGAAGTTTCGGCCCCGGCAGCAAAGAGGTGGCCCATAGCAATGGCCGGCACCCCTGGAAATTGCTGTTCACAGATCTCTGCTGCTCTGGAAAAAGTAAGCTGAATGCCTTTTCGAAGGGCTTCCAGCCTATCCTCATACGTATGCCCATCCCCGGCACTTCGAAGATCTGAATCCCTTAGATAGGGTAGGGCGGCTATCACTACTTCTGTTTCGCCCTGCTCATTTTTTACCGGTATAATTACCTCCTCCAGGTCTTCCGGGAGTCCGCCAATTACGTGCATATCCAACTCCCGCAGGATCTCTGCAGGGGCATTGAGCATAGCAGGGGAATCGTGGTTCCCGCCTGTGAGGATGATCTTGCAGTTGAACTTACGCAGCTCCATTAGAGCGCGGTAATATTGCCGGCGGGCATCTGAAGAGGGATTGGCAAGATCAAATATATCCCCGGACACCAACAGGACGTCTACTTTCTCTTTTTCAATGGTGTTTCCCAGCCATTTTATAAAAAGATCAAAGTCCCTGGCCAGGTCGTGTTTATGCAGTTTTTTACCTATATGCCAGTCGGCAGTATGGAGGATCTTCATGAATTCAGTTTTTATTTTTCAGCAGTTTCCGAAAATAAGAAAACTACCGGAAAAGATGAGTATGCTTTTAGAAATGTAAAAATAAGTTTGCAGGGCGACAAGAGGTGACGTTATTGGCTGCAATTACAATGAAATTAATCTTTCTCTTCAGCAGCCATTCAGAATAAAACAGGAGATATATGGCTTCAGAAAAACAGAGAACCTATTGGAGCAATTTTTGTTTTTGCTTCTCAAATTCTTCCGCAGTAATTACCCCCTGGTCCAGTAATGATTTAAGTTTGGTTAACTCATCTGCAATGCTAAATACTGGAGAGGAGCTGCCGGGTGTAGAGCGATTATTATATGCATTAATATATTTCGCGCACAGGGCCTTTATCTCATTCGCCTCTTTTTTCCAGAACCCGTGAACGTGTATGGGATCATTGCCCGTACTTTTTATTGTAATAGTAGAACCAAATAGGTGGCTGTCCACAGTCACTCCTGTAATATTTTTAAAGTGAAGGGTTTCGGTATCTTCAGAGACCAGGTGAAAGTTCTTCCTTCGAAATTCTATATGCTCCTCGTCTATGACCAGTACATTGGGCGTAAAGGGATGAAGGTCCCGGGTCAGGGTTCTAAGGAAATAATTTGATTTAAAGATTACCGGCTCTGTCATATTGCAAGGTTGATGTTACTGCACAATTTAAAGTTTTTAATCAAAGCCTGCAATAGCTGTAAGTAATGTAGATTTTGTTTGACCAGTCCTTAAGAATATTCTGTATTAAAATATTCTTAATGCCTTTCCATAGCTGCATCAATTCAATTATATTAAAAGAGACAATGAAGGACCAAATGAAAACTGAACCATCCCCCGGTTACTATCCGCCTTATGAGGAAACGCTGAATGTTATCTCCCATGGCTTTGGATTTGTTTTAAGTATCCTTGGCCTGGTGTTGCTTATTGACCGGGCAGCTAATTTTGGAGATTCTGTCCTCCTGGCTAGTTTTAGCATTTTTGGAGCAAGTATGATCCTGCTCTATGCGGCCTCTACATTTTACCATAGCGCCACCAATAAAAGATTGAGGTACAGGTTAAATATCCTGGACCACGCCGCTATTTATGTACTTATTGCCGGCACATATACCCCTTTTGCCCTTGTAACCATCCAGGGAGTTACGGGGTGGAGTATGTTTGGTGTAGTTTGGGCTATGGCCTTAATTGGGGTAATACTAAAATTATTCTATACCGGGCGTTACCATACTCTTTCTACTGTAATGTATGTGGTAATGGGTTGGATCATTGTGTTTGCCATCAAACCTCTTTTTGAAAACCTGGACCTTCCCGGCCTGCTGTGGCTTTTTGCCGGTGGTATTTCTTACACTTTGGGGGCAGTTATCTTTAGTCTTGACAGGATAAAATACAATCACGCCATCTTTCACCTGTTTGTACTTGCCGGCAGTTTTTGCCATTTTCTTTCTATTTATTTCTATGTTTTACCCGGAGAACCTGTAGGGATGTGAGGTACAGAATACCCTTCTAAATTTTTGGTGTAATATTTGCAAATGTGATAGTAATACTATTACCTTTGCAGGTATAAGGTTTAAATAATGAAGCAATTATTTTCAGGGTTAAAAATTGGAGTAAACGAGGACCTCTATGTCAAGGATCCCGAGTCCTCTGCTTTGGGAAAGAAAATAGTAGAAAAAAGTATTCTACTTATTGATGAGATTGGATTTGAAAGTTTTACCTTCAAGAAACTGGGGGTGGAAATTAAATCCAACGAAAGTAGTATTTACAGGTACTTTGAAAATAAACATAAGTTATTGCTCTATCTCACTTCCTGGTATTGGGCCTGGAAGGAATATCAACTTGTTTTTGCAACCAACAATAATGAGGATGCAGAGCAGGTGCTGGAAACTGCAATTAATATTTTAACCAGGCGTGTCAAAAAAGATTCACTTACTTCTCACATAGATGAAGTAATTCTCAATCGGGTGGTGGTCAATGAATACTCCAAGTCCTACCTTACAAAAGAGGTAGATAAAGAATATAAAGACGGGTACTTTGAAGTATACAACCGTCTTATCCTCCGGCTAAAAAAGATGATACTGGCAGTTAATAACAATTATCCATTTGCCGCTGCCCTTGCCAGTACAGTGGTGGAAGGTGGGTTGCATCAACATTTTCTAAGGGAACATTTTCCTGCGCTTACAGATTGTAATGAGAATATAAGCCCGGCCGAGTATTTCAATTTCCTGGTCCTTTCATCTTTAAAATATCAAAAGAATGGCTAAAAAAACTAACTCTTCTATTAAAAGGCTTACCGGCCTTTTAAAACTTGACAGGAAGGATATTTTACAAATCATTTATTATGCAATCTTCGCAGGATTATTGAATATGGCCGTTCCGCTTGGAATACAGGCCATTGTAAACCTTATCCAGGGTGGGAGGGTGAGCACTTCGTGGATCATCCTGGTGATCCTGGTAACCGCAGCTGTTGGTTTAGTGGGGCTTCTGGAGATTATGCAAATTCGAATTGTGGAGAATATTCAGCAAAAAATATTTACCAGGTCATCTTTTGAGTTTACCTACAGGTTTCCGCGAATAAAAATGAATGAATTCAAGAATGTTTATCCGCCCGAGCTGGCAAACAGGTTTTTTGACACCCTTACTGTCCAAAAAGGGATATCAAAAATCCTTTTGGATCTACCGGCGGCCGTGCTTCAAATCTTTTTTGGATTGATCCTGTTATCCCTGTATCATCCATTTTTTATAATTTATGGTCTGCTGCTTGTAGCCCTCATATATTTTGTTTTCAAATTTACAGCTATGCGTGGGCTTGAGACCAGTTTGGATGAATCCAAACACAAATATAAAGTGGCCCACTGGCTACAGGAAGTAGCCCGGTCCTTATTAAGCTTTAAAATTTCAGGAAGTACAAGCCTGGCGATGGACAAGAATGACAGGCTAACAGACAAATACCTGGGGGCACGGGAAAATCACTTTCAAATCCTGAAGATCCAATTCATAAAACTGGTTGTATTTAAGGTACTTGTAACCGGAGGGTTGCTCGCAATAGGAGGTATGCTTGTACTAAACCAGGAGATGAACATAGGACAGTTTGTTGCTGCAGAGATCATTATACTTCTTATACTGGCATCTGTAGAAAGATTAATAAAAGGCCTGGAGGTTATTTACGATACCCTTACATCCCTTGAAAAAATGGGCCAGCTTGTGGATAAAGAACTGGAAAAGGAAGAAGGCAGAAACAGGCTGGATGATAAAGGGCCATTGAACCTTGAAATTAACGATGTAGGCTACAGGGTAGATAGTAAAACGATACTTTCAGATATTTCCTTTGACCTGGCAGCGGGCGAAAAAGTATTGCTTAAAGGCCCAAATGGAAGCGGCAGGACAAGCCTCTTAAAACTTGTTGGTGGGATAAATGAAATAAGTCAGGGAAATATTTACATAAATAATGTTTCCATCAATGGTCTCAAATTGAATGAATACAGGAAGAGGCTGGGGATTTTTCTTGCCGAGGAATTTCCTTTTGAAGGGACCTTACTGGAAAATATAACTTTTGGTGATCCAAACGTTCCCGAGAGGGATGTATATTGGGCAATTGAACACGCGGGACTCTCCCAGTTTGTAAAGGAGCAGCCCGAGGGCATTCACACAGAAATCCTTCCGGAAGGAAAATACCTTTCCACCTTAATAGGAAAAAGGATCCTTTTGGCACGGGCAATTGCTAAAAAACCGGATATCCTCATACTTAAAGAACCTTTGGAGATGTTTGAACAGGAGGAAGCAAACAGGATGCTTGAGTTCTTTACAGATCCTGCTCATAAATGGTCAATCTTGGTAGCCAGCCAAAACCCGGTTTGGGAGAAAGTATGTAATAAAATAATACGCCTTGAAAAAAGGGGTGATAAACATAAATTTTAGAGATTATGCTTAATATATCTCAGGAAAAATTAAATAGAAAAGTAGATCTTTCCCAATATAAGGCAGGAAAACGCGCTTTTCATCACAGGCACAATAAATGGTTCAACAGGATCCTGCTGGGCTTCAGCATCCTGCTGTTAATAATTTTATTTCTACCCTGGACGCAAACGGTAAGCGGTAAGGGAAGTGTAACTACTTTAAGCCCTGAGCATCGCCCGCAAACTATTCAATCTCCCATCCCGGGGAGGATAGAGAGGTGGTATGTGCAGGAAGGGGATTTTGTAAATAAAGGAGATACTATTATTCATATTTCCGAAGTGACCAACCAATACTTTGATCCATTACTGGTAGAGCGTACCGGGGAGCAGCTCACCGCGAAATCAGGTTCAGTAGAATCGTATAGAGGCAAGGTTACAGCCCTGGGTTCACAAATAAATGCTATAAATAATGAAAGAGCATTAAAGACGCAACAGGCGGCAAATAAGCTGCAGCAGGCACGATTAAAAGTAAGAAGCGACAGTATTGACCTGGAAGCGGCCCAAACCAATCTTCAAATCGCCAGGACCCAGTTGGAACGAATACAGCAATTACAACAGGAGGGATTAATGGCCCTGCCAGATGTGGAACAGGCCAGGTTGAAACTTCAGGAGACCCAGGCGAGGGAGATCTCTGCCAGGAACAGATTGCTTGCGAGTGAGAATGAGGTAATTAATGCGGAAATTGAGATAAGCCGGATTGATGCTGAATATGACGATAAAATTTCCAAGACAGAAAGCGATTTGTTTACAGCACAGTCCAATCAATTTGATGCTGAAGCACAGGTAAGCAAACTGGAAAATGATTTCACCAATTACAGCATCAGGAACCAGATGTATTACATTCTGGCCCCACAAAGCGGATATATTAACCGGGCTCTTCGCGCGGGGATTGGAGAAACCTTTAAAGAAGGTGAGCGCCTGGTAGGTATTATGCCGTCTGATTTTCAATTGGCGGTAGAAACATTTGTACGGCCTCTGGATGTCCCTCTTTTGCATAAGGGTGAGAAGGTAAGGGTGCAGTTTGATGGGTGGCCGTCAATTGTTTTTAGTGGCTGGGAAAACCTGTCTTTTGGTACTTATGGCGCTCGCGTTGTTGCAGTAGAAAACTTTATAAGTCCTAATGGATTGTACCGGGTACTCCTGGAACCAGATCCAGATGATCACCCCTGGCCACGCGATGTGAGGATTGGCAGTGGAGCTTCAACCCTGGCTTTGCTGGAAGAAGTGCCAATATGGTATGAGATATGGAGGAATCTTAATGGATTCCCGCCAAATTATTATCAGCCTCAAACGGCTGCAACAGATAATGTAAAATAATGAGAATTAAGAACTTCCTTATTATCCTGATAATTTTACTGGGGGAAAATCTACAGGCACAGGAGCGGTTGCCGCAGGTCCTTACCTTTGAGGAATATCTGGCATTTGTAAAGCAATATCATCCCGTCGCAAGGCAGGCAGGATTACAATTGAGTATGGCTGAAGCTGAGCTGCTGCGTGCCAGGGGAGGGTTTGATCCAAAAATAGAGGTAGATTATGACAGAAAGGAATTTAAGAATACAGAGTACTACGATATCCTGAATTCCACTTTCAAAATTCCCACCTGGTATGGGATTGAGCTTAAAGCAAATTTTGAACAGAACCAGGGGTATATCTTAACCCTCAAAAAACGGTGCCAGAGGATGGGCTTTTTAGTGCAGGGGTATCTGTAGATGTAGGACAGGGAATGTTTATAAATCAACGTATGGCATCCCTTCGTACTGCCAGGATCTACAGGGACCAGTCCTTGGCAGAGCGTGACCTTATGGTAAATGAGGTGCTTTATGACGCAGCATTGGCATATTTCGACTGGTTAAGGGTTTATAATGAAATGATCATCTATGAGGGTTCCTTGAAAATGCCGTGGAACGATATGACGGGATTGCAAGGAATGCCAGGCTGGGGGCAATTCCTGCCATTGATACTGTAGAAGCAAGGATATCTGTCCAAAACAGGATCCTGGATATGGAGCAGGCGAGAGTAGATTTGGTGAAGGAGCGGCTGGATCTTTCCAATTTTTTGTGGCTTGACAATAATACTCCCGTAGAGTTACAACCAGATATGATGCCGGACACCAATCTTCTTCCAAAAGTAAATGTAGTCCTGGACCTGCCGGAAATAATTGAACCGGGCGTTATCCCCGAGAATCATCCACAGCTTAGATCAATGGAATTGGGATTACGTGCCCTGGAGGTGAACCGGCGGCTTATGGCCAACAGGTTATTACCGGAAATAAATCTTGAGTATAATTTTCTTACCCAGGAGCCCGATGAGTTTCAAAGCCTTACACGTGCCAATTATAAAGCAGGGGTGAGATTTAGTTTTCCCTTGTTCCTTAGAAAGGAACGCGGGGAACTGCGGCTGGCGAATTTCAGGATACAGGACGCAGAGTTTGATTTGCAGCTCAATGAAAGACAGTTGGAGAACAGGTTGCTGGCCGTATTCCAGGAATTGGAGTCTTATAGCATTCAAACGCAAATGGCAGTGGAAATGGTGGAGAATTATGCCACGCTCCTCGCGGCAGAAGAGCGCAGGATGAGCTTTGGAGAAAGCTCCCTATTCCTTATTAATACCCGGGAGACCAGGTTAATCGAGGCGCGCCTTAAACAAAACGATATCCTTAATAAATACCTGTACGCAAAGGCAAGGTTGTTTCGCAACCTGGGGATCATTCCCAATGCCGATTAAGTTAAAACGGAAAACTTAAAAGCAGAAAGCGACAGCGGAAACCGGGAAGGAAGACCGGGGTGACCCCCGCAATAAAATGAAAAAAAGCTATATAAAATTAAATGTAGGTTTCCACTGCACGCCAGGAAGTCTTGATCATTCTGCTTTTACTATACTAAATTCTGCCCTTGACCCTCCAGATAAGAGAACATCCAAATGCGCATAAAGCACATAGATATCATTTCTTTTTACAGTTGCTGTGGTTGGAAAAACAGCTCCTGTAGGGAATTCTGCTATTAAAGATGCAGATTCCCACCTGTCATTGGTTCGAAAGGTTTGTACGCTGGCATTTTCGCCACCAAAATCATTACTTACTATGACCAGCTCATTAGGGTTCTTAAGGTAAATACCGTCAGGAAAATTGAGTTCTACCGGGAGATCTACCGCCGTAAAATTATCGGGAGTGTCCATAGGGAATTTTATAAGCTCTCCAGAATCTGTCTTGCTTACCAGGAGAAAACCCCTGGGATCATAATCTATTCCGTTAAGGCCAAAACTACCTTCTGCAGGTATGAAGTCTTCATTTTCATAGAAAATTTTGGCATTTCCCTGCAGATCCACTTTATAGATTACACCGGCAAAACTATCTGTAACATAGGCATTCCCATGCTGGTCTACAGTAACATCATTGGCGAAATTGGCTCCCGGGGTCAAACCTCCAAGGTCTGTATAAAATATCCTGTTTCCTTCCAGATCATAAGCGCCAAGCCCTGCCAGCGATTCCAGGGAGGCATTGGCCACCAGCACCCGTTTACGGGTATGGTCAATGTGTATCCCTATTGTAGCAACAAGATCATCGTCACTCACCCATACTGAATATACCCCGTCTTTCACCTGCCCAATATTCCCGCGCGTAATTGATGTAATAAGAAAACGGTCATTTCTTATATCATATTCTATCCCCTCGGGATATAGATCCTGTTCTTCAATAGTTATTACCTGTGCTTTATGAGCCTTTTGCTTTGCACTAAGGTTTGCAACCTCATTTATTTCATTTACATCATGAGTGTTGGCCGTACAGGCAAAAAGTAAAACAAGCAGCAACCTTGCAGAGGTTGAAAGGAAAGATATTTTCATAACTTAGAATTTATGTTATTAAATGACTTTGCCGGGAGGATCTTAATTTCAGTTTAAAGTTAAAAATCTTTTTATTGAGTTTAGCCTAATAACCTATAAATCAAATTGTTATTGTAATAATTACGGGAAATCCTGTATTTATAATTATTGGTGTTCGATTAAAAAAAATTAAAATTTTTTTTAGTCTTTTATATAAATAGCCTGAATACATATCAACCTCAACCAGGGAGTGGTTTTGGATCTGAAATAGTTCAGGGAAATTCAAATTTTTTAATAATGGTAAACGATTATTTTCCACACACTCAGTTTTTGGTCTGGATTCTATATTCCAGCAGCGTGAGGGATCTGGAATCTTTTACCGGGCAGTATGAATTTATATAGTATTTTTACTGGACCTAGAATTTTTACTTATGCTTGAAGATTTAAAAAAGAATTCCCTCTTTAATTTTGAAGAAGCCCTGTTAAAGGAAATCGAAGAAACCGGCAGCCTTAAAAAGTATAAAGGAGGGGATAAACTTATAGAGATTGGAGATTATGTAACAGCCATGCCTTTGCTGCTTAATGGAGCCGTAAAAATCCTGAGGGAGGATAAGGATGGCGATGAACTATTATTGTACTTCCTGGAAAGTGGGGATACCTGTGCGATGACCCTTTCCTGTTGTCTTGGACAAACCCGCAGTGAAATACGAGCTGTGGTTGAGCGGGATGCTACTGTAATTATGATACCCATAGCTAAAATGGAAGAATGGACTTCAAAATTCAAATCCTGGCGCAACTTTGTCTTTGAAAGTTACCACAACAGGCTTTCAGAAATGCTGGATACCATAGACACCATTGCATTTCTTAATATGGACCAGAGGCTTATGAAGTATTTAAGGGATAAGGCAATGATCAATAAAAATGACCTGCTGCAGGTTACCCACCAGGAAATAGCCTATGATCTCCATACCTCCCGTGTAGTGATTTCAAGGTTACTTAAAAAACTTGAAATTGAAGGTAAAATAACATTGCAGCGCAATAGCATAAAAGTAGTAGATCTATAGCTAAACCATCTCTAATCTATTTTCCTAAAGAAAGGTGCCAGTACCTCCTTATTGAAAACTGTTGTCCAATTACAATACCTAAAAAATTCCTCAAGCTATATAAAAGTCAGAGAAAAAAGCAAACTCGCTATCAGGTTAGTTTTGATTATTAAATATTCTAAAAAATTCCAATTTCTTCAGCAGAGGGTAAGTGATTTTTACCCGTACCTTTAGTCTAAATTCTAGATTCCATAAGCGCAGCGGTCCAGACTCTTTTACTTACCAGGAATGCTTGAAATTTTGTAAATTCACTTATGGCAGCAGGAAAAAAAGACATCATATTTGTGGGAATTCAGTTTTTGCTTTTTGCAGCCTATTTGTTTGAGGTACCCCACTGGAGTTTAAATTTACCTTCCAATGTGGACCTGGTGCATTTAGGACTGGCAATAGCCGGAATAGTAATTATTCTTGTGGCAATGCTACAATTGAATAAAAACCTTTCCCCTTTTCCTACCCCTAAAAAAAATTCGGCCTTAGTTACTACAGGTCTTTTTCAATATTTCAGGCATCCAATTTACACCGGTATTATGATCACCGCCATTTTCTTTGGGCTGTATCTCAATTCCGGATACAAACTTATGATAGCCGTACTTCTTATTATTCTTTTTTATTTTAAAAGTAACTATGAGGAACAGGGGCTGGAAGATAAATTCCCCGGGTATAAAGGGTATAAAGCATCTACAGGCCGTTTTTGGCCACGGTTTTAATAATTTTGATATATGTTCAAACGTTTTGGAAAGGCTCCTGCAGGTAACAGGCAGGAAAGGATCAAATTACAGGAAAACTACAGAGACGGGAAATTCCATAATCTGGAGCCAACAGCCGTTAGTCCTAAAGATGTTTCTTTTTTTAAAGTTTTGAAGGAATTCATCACCCGTCCAAATTCTGTTACTCCCGCCAGGGAAGTACCTATAAAAAAAACCGATCTTTTTAAGCTCCCCAAAGACAAAATTTCGGTTGTTTGGTTTGGACATTCTTCTTATTTGATAAATTATAAGGGCTTTGTGATTTTAATAGATCCTGTCTTTAGCGGAAATGCTTCTCCCGTAAAATTCTTTGGAAAACCTTTTAAAGGAACCAATATTTATATGGCAGATGATTTTCCTCAGATCGATCTCCTGTTGATCACTCATGATCATTACGACCATCTCGATTACCCTTTTATAAAGCAAATAAAAGATAAGGTAAAGAAGGTGGTTTGTTCCCTGGGCGTGGGAGCGCACCTGGAGCTTTGGGGTATCCCACATGAGAAGATCATCGAACTCGGTTGGCAGGAAGAATTAAAGGTAAATAATGAACTAAATATTACTGCATTGCCCTCCAGGCATTTTTCCGGAAGGTCCACCAAAAGGTTCAATACCCTCTGGTCCTCATTTGCTTTGATCTGGAATGACTGCCGCATATATGTAGGGGGAGATTCCGGATACAGCCCGCAGTTCAGGGAAATTGGAGAACAATTTGGAAATTTTGACCTTGCTTTTTTAGAGTGTGGGCAATACAGTCAATACTGGCCCCAAATTCATATGATGCCGGAAGAAACTGTAAAAGCTGCACGGGATCTCAACGCGAAAATCCTTTTCCCTGTTCATTGGGGAAAGTTTGTGCTTTCCATACACCCCTGGAATGAACCTATAAATCGTATGGTTGCTGAAGCTAATAAAAAAGACCAGGATTTTGTTGCTCCGCACATAGGTGAAATGTATATTTTAGGTGAAAAATACGATCAAAAGGAATGGTGGAATTTCGAAGATAATGGATAAACTATGGAGGAAACAAAAGAACACTGGGAGAAGATCTATAAAACAAAGGACTTGAAAGAGGTGAGCTGGTATCAGGAAAAACCCCGGCCATCTTTAAATTATATACAATCCCTGGAGCTGGATAAAGATGCAGCGATCATTGATGTTGGTGGAGGCGATAGTTTCCTGGCAGATCATCTTCTTGCTGAAGGTTATTCAAATATTACTGTGCTTGATATTTCTGAAGAAGCCATCAACAGGGCTAAGAAAAGGTTGGGAAAGAAGGCCGGAAAAATTACCTGGATAACTGCCGATGCAGGTGATCTTAAACTGAAAGAATCCTATGACCTGTGGCACGACCGGGCAGCTTTTCATTTTTTAACTGCAGAGGAAAAGATAGAAAACTACCTGAAGTCTATGAAGGCTCATGTCAAAAAGGGTGGTTATGTTATCCTTGGAACATTTTCAGAAAAAGGGCCGGAGAAATGCAGCGGCATCAAGATCAAACAGTATTCATTGCACGAAATGGCCGATCTTTTCGTAGAGGATTTTGAAATTGTGGACAGTGAAAATATAGACCACATAACCCCTACTGAAGCTATCCAAAACTTTAGTTTCGGAATTTTTAAGAAGTTATAGATAAATAATCACTTCTGTTCCAGCAGGAATTCCCTGAATTCAGCAGTGTCAAAATCTCCCATTCCAATATGGGTGAGCACCAGTTCGCCTTCAGCATTAATTACAAAGGTGGTGGGGATACTTTGGGTTATATACATATCTGGCATTCCCTTCACCGTTTCGTAGATCTCAAAGCTGTAATTATTCTTTTCTACAAAATCCACTGCCTTTTGAAATTTGTGGTCCAGGGAGAGCATGATAAAAACTATATCCTCATCTTTTAGATCCCGGTAGAGATTTTCAATATCGGGCATTTCCACAATACAGGGAGGGCACCAGGTTGCCCAAAGATTCATAAAGATCACCTTGCCACGAAATTCCTCCAGATTTACTTCTTCCCCTTCGGAATTTAAAAGCTGAAGCTGGAAATCGGCTGCCGGATAATTCCTCTTTGTCCCGGCTTCTGAATTTTTTTCAGCTGTGTCTTCAACTTTTGCTGTCTCCTGCAGAGTACTAAAAACATTTGTTTGCAGCCCAAGAAAAATTAATCCGCCGGCGATAACTAAAATGCTTCCAAAGACCAGGAGGTTCTTCTTTATTTTTTTATTCATACAATGCCAGATTTAACCCCTTTAAGTTGCGAGTGGATCAATTCAATTCGCCTGCGAAGATAGATTTTCATTTTTACTCTAAATGTGACAATTGTTACATTTCGCCAAATTTTTAAAGTTCCCGGCATACCTGGGTGTAACATTAGTTACTTTAAGTTCTCCAGAGATTGAGTAATTTTGCATCTAAACCTCGATTACTTGAAATACTTCAGGATCATTCAGGATTCGTTTATCGGATATTTTAATTACCTGGTGGGAGAGATCACCAATCCTTCGTGGGGTAATTACTTTTACTGGCTCATTGGCCTGTCCCTCCTGGTATGGGCAGTGGAGATCCTTGTTCCCTGGCGCAGGAAGCAGAAGATATTCAGGAAGGATTTCTGGCTGGATAGCTTTTATATACTCTTTAATTTTTTCCTCTTTTCTCTTATTGGTTATAATGCGATCTCCAATGTGGGGGTGGAACTTTTTAATGATTTTCTAAGCCTGTTTGGTATTACGAATCTCGTTGCCATAGAAGTGCAGGCGTTCCCGGTTTGGGCACAGCTGGCTATTATGCTGGTAATAGCCGACTTTATCCAGTGGAATGTGCACCGGCAGCTTCACAGACAGCCATGGCTCTGGGAATTCCATAAAGTTCATCATAGTGTGAAGGAGATGGGCTTTGCCGCCCAGTTTCGGTTTCATTTTATGGAAACCATCATCTATAAGACCGTGCAATACATTCCTCTTGCTATGATAGGATTCGGCATACAGGAATTTATTATTGTTCATATGTTTGCAGTGCTCGTAGGGCACCTAAACCATGCGAATATAGGTTGGGGTTATGGGATTTTTGGTTATATTTTCAATAACCCAAAAATGCACATCTGGCATCATTCCAAAGCACTTCCAGAAGAGCACCCGCACGGGATGAATTATGGCCTCACCCTGAGTATCTGGGATTATCTATTTGGAACCGCTTATGTGCCTCACGATGGAAAGGATATTGAACTCGGATTTGAAGGAGATGAGGATTTTCCTAAAACATTTACAGGGCAGGTAGTTTTTCCGTTCAGGAAAGAAAGACCTCTTCAACCTAATGATACTCTACAGAAGGAAAAATCCAACCTGGTTTATAGAGAAAGAAAATAGCCGTCTCTGGCTATATACCTCAAGACCTTCGAAAAATTCTCTGAAGGTTTTTTTGTGCCTATTGTTTAGAAATTCAGCAGTAAAAGCCTTGAAAGTTTTTTATATTTACAACACAAGTATAAAATAGCCAGTCTAAACAAATAATAATGGAAAAAAAATATAAGGTAAAGGTGAACGATTCCCTGGAGTATAATTTTTCTGAAGAGGAGATAAAGGCCCTGGATTCGCAAAAAATATCTGCATCACAATACCATCTTTTACAAAATAACCGCTCTTTTAAAGCTGAGGTCCTGGAGGCCGGATTTTTAAAGAGAGAGTATTCGGTTAAGATCAACAACAATACCTACAACATTAAAATTTCCAATGAACTGGACCTGCTCATAGAAGAGATGGGGCTTTCCCTTGGTACTTCCCAACTGGTAAACGATCTTAAAGCACCTATGCCGGGATTAATTCTGGATGTGAACATCAAGGCCGGGGATGAGGTGAAAGAAGGGGATTATCTCCTGGTGCTGGAAGCCATGAAAATGGAAAATACACTTACCGCTCCAAGAGACGGGGTAGTGAAATCTGTTTCAGTTAAAAAAGGGGAAACTGTGGATAAAAACCAGTTGCTGGTGGAGATGGAGTAGCCCCCCGGCCCCCGAAGGGGATGTTAAAAAGCAAGCTTTCAGAATTAAAAAGATCAATTTTAAATGAAAAAAATATTAGTCGCCAATCGTGGTGAGATTGCCCTTAGGGTAATGAGAACAGTTCAAAAAATGGGGATCAAGACCGTGGCAGTCTTTTCTGTGGCAGATCGTAATGCGCCCCACGTAAAATTTGCCGATGAGGCTGTTTGTATAGGAGAAGCGCCATCAAATGAGTCTTACCTGCTGGGAGATAAAATTATCAAAGTTGCCAAAGAACTGGGAGTGGATGGCATTCACCCCGGATACGGATTCCTTAGTGAGAACGCTGATTTTGCCGAAAAAGTGGAGCAAAACGGCATTACCTGGATAGGACCGGGATCTAAAGCCATACGCGTTATGGGTAGTAAACTTGCTGCCAAGGATGCGGTGAAGGATTATGGGATCCCAATGGTTCCCGGAATAGACGAAGCTATTACAGATGTGGAGAAAGCGAAAAAGATCGCTAATGAGATTGGATTCCCTATTCTAATAAAAGCCTCTGCGGGGGGTGGAGGTAAGGGAATGCGTATTGTGGAGAAGGAAAAGGATGTGGAAGATCAAATGAAGCGCGCTATAAGCGAGGCAGAATCGGCTTTTGGAGACGGATCTGTATTTATTGAAAAATATATTGGTTCCCCGCGCCACATTGAGATACAAGTATTATCTGATACTCACGGAAATACCCTGCACCTCTTTGAAAGGGAGTGCAGCATTCAAAGAAGGCACCAGAAGGTGGTTGAAGAAGCCCCCTCTGTTGTTCTTACTGAAGAAATTCGGAAAAAAATGGGAGAAGCGGCCGTGAAGGTGGCTATGGCTTGCGACTATGTAGGCGCGGGAACGGTGGAGTTCCTTCTTGATGAAAACAAGAATTTCTATTTCCTGGAAATGAATACCCGCCTGCAGGTGGAGCATCCTGTGACCGAGATCATTACCGGGCTGGACCTGGTGGAACAACAAATAAAGGTAGCCAGGGGAGAGAAACTGGAGTTTGGCCAGGAGGATCTTAGGATAAAAGGACATGCGGTGGAACTTCGTATCTACGCAGAGGATCCTCTGGATAATTTTATGCCAAGTGTAGGGCTTCTGGAAAAATATCGCACTCCCGCGGGAGAAGGAATAAGGCTGGATGATGGTTTTGAAGAGGGAATGGAAGTCCCTATTTACTATGATCCCATGCTGGCAAAATTGATCACTTATGGAAAGAGCAGGGAAGAAGCCATCCAGCGTATGCTGTATGCCATAAATAATTATGAAGTGCAGGGAGTGATGACCACCCTGCCCTTCGGGAAATTTGTATTTGAGCATGAAGCCTTCCGCAGCGGAAATTTTGATACCCACTTCGTGAAGAATTATTATTCAGCTGAAAAACTTCAGCAGGAGATAGAGGAAGAAGCTAAACTCGCCGGGTTAATTGCCCTGAAGAAATACCTGGAGGACCAGAAACAGTTAAGGGTACCGGGAAGTAAGGTACAGGAGTAGCAAGTCAAAATTACCAATTCAACAAGAAATTACATGAGCCAGAATATAGAAAAACTGAATGAGAAGATTAAGCTTGCCCATTTAGGGGGAGGTGAAAAACGAATAGAGAGACAACACGAAAAGAAAAAACTTACTGCCCGGGAGCGGGTGGATTACCTGCTGGACGAAGGTTCCTTTGAGGAGATAGGGATCCTGGTTACCCACCGTACTACAGATTTTGGTATGGATAAGCAAAAGTATTATGGTGATGGGGTAGTTACCGGTTATGGTACTATCAATGGCCGGCTTGTGTATGTTTTTGCACAGGATTTTACTGTTTTTGGAGGAGCGCTTTCTGAAACCCATGCAGAGAAGATATGTAAGGTAATGGACCATGCAATGAAAGTAGGGGCTCCTATTATCGGGCTCAACGATTCAGGCGGAGCGAGAATACAGGAAGGAGTACGATCCCTGGGCGGTTATGCCGATATTTTTTATAGGAATGTGCAGGCCTCCGGAGTGATCCCTCAAATTTCAGCAATTATGGGCCCTTGTGCCGGGGGTGCGGTTTACAGCCCTGCTATGACAGATTTTACCCTTATGGTGGAGGATACCAGTTATATGTTCGTTACCGGGCCAAACGTTGTAAAAACCGTGACCAATGAAAGTGTAACTTCTGAAGAACTTGGAGGTGCGAGTACGCATTCAACAAAATCGGGAGTGACACATTTGACTTCTGTAAACGATATTACCTGCCTGGAGGATATCAAGAAATTAATAAGTTACCTCCCGCAGAACAATAAGCAAACCCCTGAAAAATTACCTTTTGAAGTTAAAGAGGAAATAAGGGAATCCCTTGAGGGCATTGTGCCCGATAGTGCAAATAAGCCCTATGACATGCACGAGGTGATCACCGGGATCATTGATGAGGATTCTTTTTTCGAGATACATAAGAATTATGCCGATAATATTATCGTAGGATTTGCGAGGCTGGGAGGCAGGAGCATAGGGATAGTTGCAAATCAGCCAATGAGTCTTGCAGGGGTTTTAGATGTTGATTCTTCTAAAAAAGCCGCAAGGTTCACCAGGTTCTGTGACTGCTTTAATATTCCGTTACTGGTTCTCGTGGACGTCCCGGGATTCCTGCCGGGAACGGACCAGGAGTGGAACGGGATCATCCTGCATGGTGCAAAGCTGCTTTATGCCCTTAGTGAAGCCACAGTTCCAAGAGTAACCGTGATCACCCGGAAAGCCTACGGTGGTGCTTATGATGTGATGAACTCCAAACACATTGGTGCCGATCTGAACTTCGCCTGGCCAACCGCAGAGATCGCCGTGATGGGAGCCAAGGGAGCTTCAGAGATCATCTTCAGAAAAGAGATACAGGAAGCAGCAGACCCGGAATTAAAACTCTCAGAAAAAGAAGCCGAGTATGCTGAAAAATTCGCCAACCCTTTTGAAGCAGCAAAACGCGGATTCATCGATGAGGTCATCATGCCAAAAGATACGCGCAGGAAACTGCTGAAGGCATTTAGTATGCTGGAAAATAAAACCGTGTTGAGGGCAGATAGGAAGCATGGGAATATTCCGTTGTAGGGTTGTCGGTTGTCGGTTGTGAGTTGTCGGTTGTTGGTTGAAAAAAGTTGTAGGTTGTAGGTTGTAGGTTGTAGGTTGAAAAAAAAGTTGTCGGTTGTCGGTTGAAAAAAGTGGAAAAGCCCCCCGGCCCCCAAATGGGGAGAAATAAACTCCGTGAAACTCTTTTTTTAACTCCTTTTGAACTCGGCGGTTAAACCGCCAATATCCTCGAGAAAATGGCGAATAATTTCGTCTGAACAAGCAAGAAACAGAAAACAGAAAACAGAAAACGCTTTCATGAAATTCAAAAAGATAGTTTGCATAGATAAAACGAAACTTAAGCCCTGGGCAATTGAGGAATTGCAGGAGCATTGTGAGGAAAAGATCGCGAACTATACAGATTATCCGGAAACGCAGGAAGAGGTCATTGAGCGCATAGGAGATGCTGAGGTTGTTTTTGTTTCCTGGCATACAAAGATTGATGAGGAGGTCATTAAAAGGTGCCCGAATCTTCAATATATTGGAATGTGCTGCAGCCTTTATGATGGTGAGTCGGCAAACGTGGCAGTGAATTTTGCGAGGGAGCGGGGAATTACCGTTACCGGAATTAGAGATTACGGGGATCCCGGGGTGGTAGAGTTCATAATAAGTGAACTGGTAAGATTGCTGCATGGGCTGGGGGAGTGGCAGTGGAAAGAAATGCCCCTGGAGCTTACCCAAAGGAAGATCGGGATAATTGGTCTGGGAGTTACAGGACAGCTGCTGGCAAAATGTTTGTTACCATTTGGGGCCGACCTGTACTACTTCAGCCGGACCAGGAAGCAGGAATGGGAGGAGAAGGGAGTGAAATACCTGCCGCTGGAAGAGCTGCTGGAAAAAGTTGAGATCCTTTCCATTCATTTGCCAAGGAATACAGAGATCCTTCAGCAAAAAGAATTTGAAAAATTTGGATCTGGAAAGATCCTTATCAATACTTCCCTGGGATTGCCGTTTGACGAGAAAGCCTTCAGCAGCTGGATTAATCATACCGGCAATTTTGCGATTTTTGACGGGGATGGGAAAAAGGAACTTTCAGAAAAAACAGAGAAAATGGAGTGCGTTATTACAGCCTCAAAAAGTGCGGGCTGGAGTGCCGAGACTCATGAGCGACTGGCTCAAAAGGTGATGGAGAATTTCAGGGAGTTTATGAAGGAATATTTTTGAATATTATTTTTTTTCCACAGGGGCCAGGTCGAAGTTGGGAAGGGAGATCCTGTATTTGACCACTATAAGCCTAATGCTGATAATAATTAAGGAGGTAACTACATAAATAACATCTGTATTTACCCCTAGCTCATTTAAAAGGATAAAAGCCAGTCCTCCTGTGAGAGAAGCTGTGGCATAGATCTCTTTCCTGAAGATCACCGGGATCTCTGCTACCAGGATGTCCCGTAAAACCCCACCAAAAGTTCCTGTCATCGCCCCAAGGGTAATACAAATAATGGGATCAAGCCCGTTTTGCAGGCCTATTTCTACCCCCGTTATTGTAAATACTCCAAGGCCTATGGTGTCAAAAAGAAAAAGTGAGGTTTTAAGGTAATTGATCTTATTTCTGAAAATAATTGCCAGGACAGTCACCACTCCAATGAAATATATATAAATGGTATTATCCATCCAGGTAGGGGTGGCACCAATCAAAATATCCCTAAGCGTTCCGCCACCAATGGAAGTTACAAATGCAATAATAAAGATCCCGAAGAGGTCCAGCTTCCTGTTCATTGCCGCAAGTGCACCAGAAATGGCAAAAGCAACCGTACCCAGTAGATCCAATATGTTGAAAAGGCTTAATTCCATTTAGCCTGCAAAGATATCTTTTTTATTTCCGGTTACCTTGTAATTACCAAAAAGTAGGAATTTGAAACCATTGTTGTCCGATAAAAATATGTAAATTTTCCTTAACCCTTTCCGTGTATAGCAGAAGACATATCAACCCCGACCAGGGGGTGGTCTTGGATCTTAAATAAATTTGGAAATTTCACGTCATTGGGGTCCGATTAAAATAATGTGAATTTACGTTAAGTCTTGCTACATATAGTCCGAGGTCTTATCAACCTCCACCGGGAGTGGTTTTGAATCTAAATTAATTAAAAAAATCCAGGCAGTTTAAAATTGGATAAACATCTAATTTTCAAAAACATAAATTTAGTCTGGTTTCTATATTCTAGCAGCGGAAGCGGTCCAGACTCTTTTACCGGACAACAATGATTTTAAGTTTTGAAACAGAAGGTAGCTAACCATTTTTTAAGCACTCATATTTTGGTCCGGATTCTAGATTCCAGTAGCGCAGCGGTCCAGACTTTTAAACGTGCAACAATGATTTGGAACTTATTGAGGCGATGAGTATCTTGTATTAAAGGAAGAATTCAAAAGTTCCACACTTTTTAAGTAAGCTTTTACCTATTCTTCCTACTTTTACAGTATTAAAAACAAAACAACCATGACAGATAAAATTGAGCGTATTAAATGTCTTATTATAGGATCAGGGCCGGCGGGATATACCGCTGCTATTTATGCTGCCCGGGCAGATATGCACCCTGTGATGTACACAGGAATGGAACCCGGAGGTCAACTTACAACAACCACAGAGGTTGATAACTTCCCCGGTTATCCAGATGGTGTGGATGGGCCTTCAATGATGATAGACCTCCAGAAACAGGCAGAGCGCTTTGGAACCCAGGTTAGGATAGGGATGGTGACCGAGGTTGAGCTAAGCACAGAGCACGGCGGGATCCATAAAGCCTGTATAGATAATGCCGATTGGGTTGAGGCTGAAACAGTTATTATTTCAACCGGAGCAACGGCTAAATATTTAGGCCTTCCAAGTGAACAGCGCCTTAGAGGTGGGGGAGTATCTGCCTGCGCCGTTTGTGACGGATTCTTCTATAAAGGACAGGATGTTGCCATAGTGGGTGGTGGAGACACTGCTGCTGAAGAGGCTACGTACCTTGCTAACATTTGTAACAAGGTGACTATGCTGGTTAGGGGCGATGAGATGCGTGCTTCCAAAGCAATGCAGCACAGGGTTACCAATACCAGGAATATAGACCTGCGTTATAATACTGAAGTTGATGAGGTGATAGGAGAGCAGGTGGTTGAAGGTTTAAGGATGGTAAATAACAAGACCGGTGAAAAAGAAGTGATCGACATTACAGGATTATTCATCGCCATTGGCCATAAGCCTAACACTGAAATTTTTAAAGGTCAGCTGGATATGGATGATATGGGATACCTTATTACCAAAGGAAAATCCACAAAGACCAATCTTCCCGGAGTTTTTGCTTCAGGAGATGTACAGGATAAGGAATACAGGCAAGCTATCACGGCAGCCGGGACAGGATGTATGGCAGCCCTTGATGCAGAGCGGTATTTAACGACTGTAGAGGAAACCACAGAAAAGGAGATTACGGCTTAGGCCAATTCTTTATAAAATAAAAAAGTCCCGCGAGGGACTTTTTTTGTTGGAAGATGTTAATATTAATTATCATCATTATCGATCTTCACTTTTTTCTTGACCTCTCCATCATCATCGGTTTTGATCTTGATCTTTTTGTCATCGGTCTTGATCTTCACCTTTTGGCCATCATCGCTAACCTTCACGTCGGCACCTTCTGCCCTTAGCTGGTCAAGATCATCGGCCTCATTGGCTTCCCTGCAGGAAACAAGTGCTAAACTAAGTACAGATGTATAAAAAAATGGTTTTAAAAAGCTTTTCATTTTTCTTATTAATTGGTTAATAGGCCAGAAAGATATTTAAACCATTGCACCCGGCAACTTCATTTAACTTCCCGCATGATGTTTCTTCTTATACATCCCGGTCGCGTTTAACAAGTGACAGTGGGAGGGAGGCAATGTATTAATGACAATATTTTTATATTCACATATACCTTCTTTCCCGGTCTTTAGCGGGTTGCTGTATTGCATCTCAATACGGATATCTGCCTCTACCGGAGTAGAAATTTGATGTTCTTCCGGTGCCATTCCCAACAAATTGAGGATGGTGGCAACAACAAAATGTGCAGCAGTAGTCATCACTTGTTCTTTTGAAGTTCAATACCGTCTCTATTTATTCTTACAGCCTTAACATCATCTGTGATGTTGACCCCATTTTTGTTCACACGAATTCTCACCTGGTCGTTACCGGTGGTATCTCCACCTTCAATATCAATTGTTCCTTCAAATTCATCCTCATCCCAGGAGTTATTGTTCTCCCATGATTCATCGCTTTCCCAGGCATCGCTTTCCTCGACAGGACAATCTTCGCAAATTGCCGTGTTATTCCCAATCTTCAGGAATTTTTCTTCAGAATTGTAGTCAAGGATATTCCCGTAGTAATCTGATGACCTGTGGTAATACGCCACGTTCTTATCTGTGTAAAGCGTGGAACCTTCAGGTAAATAAAGCACCACTCTCACCTCCTGGTTTCGGTAATTATTTTGAAGAGCAGTCGTAAGGTGAGAATCAAGGAACAATTTTCCGTCCACGAAATTAGTATTGTAGCTTATTTCACTCGCTCTGTCCCTGGCACTCCTGGAATCGCCTCCATCTGCCATCTTAATGATCTCCATTCTCGCAAGTGAATCCCTGGTAGATTTTACTACCAGGCGTACATCTGTATTATACATTACCTTACGGTTTTCCTCATCTACCTTTATTTGGACCCCACTCCTGTAACGATAAACTCCAGAGGAGTATTGAGGATCATTTTGCATTGCCACGTAAAGTGTGTCCTGAGAGGTAACCGGAAGGGTTTCCGTGATCACCACTTCCCCCTCAAAAGCCCGTTGCGTTGCCTGTTGTATTCCTATTACGGCAAGACCTATGATAGATAATAACCAAAGGCCGAGCAGTACAAGTTTTGCAGGGGTGCCAATAGATCTCAACTTTTTCACAAGGATCTTTAAACCAAGTATGAAAAGAAAGAAGAAAGGTATTCCCACAGCAAAGAAGGTAAGCAGTGAAATTAACCACAACGGTGCTCCAATTGCGGCCATCTCAATATAATCTGTCCAGGGGGCATCAAATAACCCAAAGGTTCCCACGGTGAACAATCCAATAAAGAGCCCTATTAAAGTTGTTCCTGCAATAAGGAGAAGAAGTACTCCTATAAGCTTTACAAAGATATTAAGGATGAAAAGGATACCAGATCCAATTCCTGTTGCCGCAGAGGAAGCACCAGATTTAGCCTGGTTGCCGTATTTTTGATAATCGACACTTCTAACTTTCCCTGCGACATCATCAAAACCCTCACGTATCTTCCTTTCAATATTTGTAATATTTACTTCCTCACCGCGCATAGATAATTTATCTGCGGTAGTTTTAGCTTCAGGCACAAAGATCCAAAGGGCTATATATATTAGAATAAAAGCACCACTGGAGGCAATGGTAAGAACGATCCATAACAATCTTACCCATATAGGAGCTATTCCTAAATAATGACCAAGACCGGAGGAAACCCCTCCAACATAGGAATGTTCTGTATCCCTAAACAATTGTTTACCTGTAGTGTGAGGACGGGCATAGACAGGTTCATCTTCAAAGATCTCCTCGTCTACCATATAATCCTCTGGCTGTCCCATGATTGCGATAACCTCGTCTACCTCCTTAGAGCTAACCACCTGGCGATCTGTCTTCATTTTTTCGCTGAAGAGTTCGGCTATACGGGCTTCAATATCGGCAATGATCTCATCACGTCCCTGGGTATTGGTTAGAGAACGTTTTATCGCATCGAGGTAATGTTGCAATTTGGCGTAAGCATCCTCATCTATATGAAAGAAAACGCCTGCAAGATTTATATTAACTGTCTTATTCATGATTCTTGTTTTTTTGATTGGTGACGATGGTTACAGCTGTTTGTAGTTCCTCCCAGGTATGGGTTAGTTCTTTTAAAAATACCTTTCCTGTATCTGTGAGGCCGTAATATTTTCGTGGGGGGCCACTAGTGGATTCTTCCCAGCGATAATTGAGCAATCCTGCATTTTTAAGCCGGGTGAGTAGGGGGTAAATAGTTCCTTCCACAACCAGCAACTTTGCATCCTTTAAGGTGTCAAGGATCTCTGCGACATAAGCATCATTGTCTTTAAGGACAGAGAGGATGCAGTACTCCAGAACTCCCTTACGCATTTGCGCTTTGGTGTTTTCAATCTTCATTGTCTTGGATTTTGAGTGTTGTTAAACTGTTCATTTTTTGATTGATGGTTTTCTACCGGAGTAGGTTTGATGAAATTGATGGTAAGCGGATATTCATAGTACTTCCCTTCACTGGCCTTCACGGTGGCGGTAATCACTGCAACTATTTCCAATATAAACAGTGCGAGCAGGATAGTTCCCATAACCCCGATGAAAATAAGTATGGGTAAAGCATGTATCATCTGGAAAAATTCGTGGAATTGATTATGGAAGATCATATGGTTAATAGATTCCATTCTCACTCCAAAAAAGATGATGCCGGCAATGGATAGGCAAACCAGCAGGATGAAATAGAGAAATATGCTTATTTGAAAATTTAGCGCCTGCTTCCCATGATTATCCACAAAAGGATCATTTTGTTTTGCTGTCCAGAGGATAAGCGGCAGGATGAAATTTCCAAGAGGGATGAAATACTTGGAGAATGTGGATAAATGAATGACGGCTGCCATTGTTTTGTCCGGTTTTAAGGTTGATGTTTCCATAATGATTGATTTTCTTATACAAATATATATCTTAAAGATGGTATTATGCAAAACAAAGTACTAAATATTTTTACGAATTGGCAAAATTTAACATTTCGCTATGTTGGAAAATTTGAATACTTTTAGCAAAAATCACTCATGAACCTCAGTCCAGGCAAGCTTAACAAGTTCCTTATGGTTAAATTACCCAGTGCATGGTTATGCGGTGTACGGGTAAAAAAAATTAACAAACATTCCTGTGAAGTAGGTGTAAAGCATCGCTGGATAAATCAAAATCCGTTCAATTCGATGTACTTTGCTGTACAAGCCATGGCTGCCGAGCTAAGCACAGGTGCTCTTGTGATGTCACAAATCAAGGAGAGCGGGGAGAAAATCTCCATGCTCGTTGCACAAAACAAGGCGAGTTTTACAAAGAAAGCTACGGGCAGGATTAGGTTTATTTGTGAAGATGGCGACAGGATCACAAAAGCAATTGAAAATACTACTGTGAGCGGGGAGGGGGAAACCTTCTGGATGAAATCTACCGGTTATAACGAAGAAGGGGTTGAAGTATCTGTTTTCGAATTTGAGTGGACAATTCGTAAAAAAGTTCGCAGCGAAAAGAAGACTTCAGGATAGTCTGTTTCTTTTCTACGAAGAAATCGGCAAACTGTTCTTGATTTCTGCAATTCCCCAGGAAAATAAAATTAACACCTGCTGCCAATCATAGTAATACAAGGGGTTGATTAATTATCACTATCAAACTGCAGTCTCAAATCGACAAGTGGGAAATGTTAAAATAAGTTTTACTCAAACGTTTTCGTAATATTTTTCTTATATTTAAATTGTTTAAAGATAATGCCTATTGCTTCACAATTACTTTTCTAATTCAATCAACAACCTAAATAGTTTCAAATTATGGCGAGAGCGATGTTTGAATACACCAAAACGGTCCTTTCGAAGGTAAGTTTTGATGCGGTATTGTTCTGCAAAGAAGTTAAGAAGGCACTCCAAAGACTTTTACCTCATGAAATCGAGGAATTAAAGATCTGGATCATCTCCCTAACAAGGCAGAACCCCGAACTAAACCAATGTTTAATCTTATTAAAATAAAAAAGCGGCCTGCGGGCCGCTTTTTTATTCTTTAAACTACCTGTGTGTGTATAAAGTATAATTATCTCAGCTTTTCATTGGTTTTAAGCGGACTGATTATTTTCACATTCTGAAAAGCTATTGCGCCTTTTACTACCCCTGCTATTGTGCTTCTTAATGCTTCAATGATCTGTATCTTAAGTTCGCTTTTGTTATAAATTAGGCTTACCTCCCTTGCCGGGACAGGATCGCTGAACATTCTAAGTTGTTTGCTTTCACTTTCCTTAATATCCAGGGTGTGAAGATAGGGTAGTAATGTCATGCCCAATCCTTCATTAGATAATTTTACAAGGGTTTCAAAGCTACCGCTCTCCAGCTGGAATTTATCATTTTCGTAATCCCTGGAAGCTTTGCAAAGATTCAATATCCCGTCTTTAAAACAATGGCCATCCTCCAGCAGGAGCATATCATCTATCTCAAGATCTTCAACCTCTATCTTGTCCTTTTTCGACAATCTATGGCCGGCAGGTACATAAGCTACGAAAGGTTCGTAATATAACACCTGTTCTTTTATTCCTTGCAGTTCAAGAGGAGTGGCTGCTATGGCAGCATCGAGATGCCCATCCTTAAGCCGCTCAACAATTGCCTCTGTATTAAGCTCCTCGATCTTTAATTTTACCCTTGGGTATTTCTTTATAAAGTTGTTAAGGAACATGGGCAAAAGGGTGGGCATTATCGTGGGAATGACTCCCAGGCGAAATACACCACCTATAAATCCTTTTTGTTGGTCTACTATATCCTGGATCCTGTCACTTTCATTTACAATATTCCTGGCCTGGGTGACAATTTTTCTTCCGGTCTCAGTAAGCTGGATTGGTTTTTTGCTCCTGTCAAAGATCTGTACATCAAGTTCCTCTTCGAGTTTTTGAATTTGCATGCTCAATGTGGGTTGGGTTACAAATACCTTTTGAGCTGCTTTTGTAAAGTTTTGGTGTTCTGCAACAGCAAGAACATATTGTAGCTGGGTGATCGTCATAAAGCCTTGAAATATTACAGCTGCAAATGTATTGATTTTTTCTATTCGAAAAATTCCTTACTGCTACTTTTACCTATAGTTTAACGACTAAGATTAATCGTCATTTCCATTGTAGTGTCATCAACCTCAAATTTGGCATCTTCCCATCGTGGTGGTCCAAAAGGGTTGAAGATATTATTTGAAATCCCATAATCTTCCTGCGGCATTCCGGAAGCTTCAAAATCCATACGTCCATTGGAATTCCTGTCGTGTAAAACTGAAAGGCCATAAGTTCCCGCAGGGACGTTTTCAAATACAAGAGTTACCTTTCCATTCTCTATCTTCCCGCTTTTGGCTCCAAATTCAGCTTCTGTCCTCATAAATGTTTCCTTGCTGTAAAGACCGGCCAGCACCTCTCCTTCATTGCTTTTAATATTTTCCACTACCACCGTTAGAGTAGCTGTTTTTCCTTCCTGGGAGAATGCTGAATTAAAAGCAAACATAAGCATTAAAAAAATGATCGTTTTCATAATTTATAGTTTAAGGTTATTAATACGATCAAAGATATAGGGCAGGGCAGGCCCCTAAAAAGTAAAGGTTCCCAACTGTAGAAAAAAGGGGATGAAGTGTTAGAGGATCCCGCGAGCCTTGATCTCCAGGTATTTATTAATGGTGTTCACGGTTAAATCCTCGGGCCTGGTAAGTAAGGTTTGGATCCCGTGTTGCTGGAGTTTCCTGGCCATAAGCCTCTTCTCATATGCAAAATCCTCAGCAATGGTTTGGTGAGCGATTCCCGGAATGTTTGTCATTTGGGTTTTTACCACCTTTTCCAGTTCCACGTTTTCAAAGAAGATTACTACGAGTACGTGATGTTTTGCCAATGCCTGCAGGTAACCCAGGTTTCTTCCCAGGGCATTCATATGTTCAAAATTGGTATAGAGGAGCAGCAGGCTGCGCTGGCGTACTTTTCTCTTAAGGAGCGTGTATAACATCCCAAAGTCTGAATCCAGAAAATCTGTATTAATGTTATAAAGGTTCTCAAGGATCTGGTTGAGGTAGGTACGTTTGGCATTGGCCGGCAGGATACTACCGGGTTTATTGGAGAAGGAGATCACCCCTGTTTTATCCTTTTTTTGCAAAGCTACATTGGAAAAAGCCAAGGTACTGTTAATAGCATAATCCAAAAGGCTAAGCCCGTTAAAGGGCATTTTCATCACACGCCCGGTATCAATTATGGAATATACCGGTTGGGCCTTTTCATCCTGATATTGATTAACCATTAACCCGGGTTGTTTTGCAGTAGCTTTCCAGTTGATACTTCTCACATCATCGCCCGCAACATATTCCTTTATTTGTTCAAATTCCTGGGTATGGCCAATTCTTCTTATCTTTTTAAGGCCTGCCTGTCTTAACCTGTTATCTATTGCAAGGAAATCATACTGCCTCATTTGTATGAATGAAGGGTAAACTTTTACAGTTGCCTCCTCATCAAACACCATCCTTTTCTTGAGCATTTTAAAAGCAGAGGACACATAGATGTTCAATTTTCCAAAGGTATATTCACCCCGCTCCACCGGTCTTAAACCATAATCAAAGCCCGAAGTTTGCCCTGCACCCAGGATAAGGTTTTGCTGAAAATCCCGCTTCTGGAATTGTACCGGGATCTCATCTATTATTTCCAGAAAAACCCTGAACTTATAAGTGTTGGTCACATGTACGTAAACCTGATTGTTATCTGAATTTGATAACTTCTCTGGAACCCGCCTTTGAGCCGTGATCCCTATCTTATTATATAAAGCTATAAAATCAATAAGTAATAAAATGAAAAGCAGGACAGCTATGAGCCAGGCAGGAGTATATAGGATAGGAAACCAATAGGAGAACAGGAATAATACGGCAAGGCTAAAAACCGCCGTAAACACCCGTTGGTGAAAATATATGGACTTAAAGGTTTTAAGCACCTACCTTGGTATTTCTATTGTATTTGCGATAATATCAATTACATTTTCCTGGGTAATGCCTTCCATTTCCCTTTCAGGTGAGAGGATAACCCTGTGAGCCAGGACAGGAGCCAGTATCTTTTTGATATCCTCAGGAATTACAAAATCCCTCCCTTCAATAGCAGCCATAGCCTTACCGGCATTCATTACTGCAATGGTGGCACGTGGCGACGCCCCCAAATAGAGGTGAGGATGATTACGTGTTTTAATGACCAGTTGTGCAATGTAATTCAGTAATTTTTCCTCAACACGAACCTCCCTTATCTGCACCTGCAGGGCCTGCAGTTGTTCGGGGGTAAGTACAGGAGTTATATTAGCTTCAGGCAAAGCTCCTTTTCTTTCATGATGTGACTGCAGGATCCTTACTTCCTCTTCGGCAGTAGGGTAATCTACTTTTATTTTAAACAAAAAGCGGTCTAGTTGAGCTTCGGGCAAGGCATACGTACCTTCCTGCTCAATAGGGTTTTGAGTTGCCACTACCATAAAAGGTGGTTTCATTTCATACTTCTTTCCATCTATGGTAATTTGTCGTTCCTCCATCACCTCGAACAGAGCCGCCTGTGTTTTGGCAGGCGCCCGGTTAATTTCGTCTATAAGGACAATATTTGAGAATATAGGTCCCGGTTTGAAATCAAAACCAGAGGTTTTTGAGTTGAGGACAGATGTTCCCAGGACATCGCTGGGCATAAGATCTGGAGTAAATTGTATCCTGCTAAATTCTGTTTCCAGGGTACGGGCAAATAATTTTGCAGTTACGGTCTTGGCTACCCCCGGTACCCCCTCAATGAGTACGTGGCCATTGGCCAGCAATCCCGCTATTAGCAATTCAATGAACCTATCCTGCCCAATTATGACCTGGCCCAACTGGCCTTTAAGATCCTGTACTGCCTTCTGTAATTCTTCAAGGGGAATACGGTTATGAAAATGTATTTCTTCGTTTGGAGTGACTTCGTTATTCATGTAGTACTATTGTTTATAGGAATCTATTTTTTCATTAAGTTCCCTTAATTCTTCTTTACTAATTTCCGGTTTTCGGGATATATCTGTAAATAATGCCCTTAGATCATTAATATCTTCAATGCTGTGGCCGCTTTTTTGGGATAGTTCCCTAAGAGTTTTCTCCTCCTGCCAGGCTGAAAAGATCCTGTACCTGGTTCGAATATAATCATAAAAATGATCAATTTTTTTAAGCGCCAGGGCTTTGTATTGTTTCTGTTCCAGGTAAAGGTCTGCAATTGTCCTGGAGTATTCGTAGGTTTGATTTTTAAGCGGTTCAACCACCGGTACCGGCCGTTGTTTCCTCTTGCCTTCGAATATGATAAAGAGAACAGCACCTATAAGGATAAAATAGTAAGCCCATTTTAGCGCCCTGTTATTAAGAAGTATATAAAGGGGGGAAGTGTGAAATTTTTTTCCGGTTTTATAGTATCTATCCCAGTATACAGGCCCTTTGTTATCAAGATATGCCAGTACTCCCTCAGCATATTTATAGTTATCCTCCTTCAGCAAAAAATAATTGCTGAAAGCTTCGGGAAAGGAATGAATATAAATATTTCCCTTACCCCATTCTGAATGTAAAAATAGCGGATAAGCTTCCTCTTGTGACCTATATTCTTTAAGACTTCCTACTCCAAGGATCGTATGCTTTAAGGTATCAATCCTGCTGAAATATTCCAGGTTCACGTCGTGGTCAAAGTGCCAGGCATTTGATTGCTGAAGCTTTTTATTAACCAGGCTCACATAGGGACGGGAGGTAAAATTTCCGCCGGGGATTAGTGTAGATGTTTCCAGTTGCAGGGTGTCACGAAGTGATTCACTAAAATATGATGCAGCGAGAAAAACTGTATTCCCTTCTTCTACCCAGTTAAGGATTTTCTTAACCTCTGCTTTGTCAAAATCAAGGTAGTTGTTTAAAAAGAAATAAGTACCACCAGGTTCTGAATTCAGAAATTCAAATGGCGGTACATCTACCTTCTCCAAATTTACACCGGTATCCCCCAGGATTCGTAAAAAATAAAACTTCCCAATGCTATCCTGTCTGTTTCAAGATAACTGGGATTCCAGTTGACAGGATCAGGTTCAGATGCCTCCAAGTAGGTAAGCAGTAAAACCATAAGCAGGATAAGTCCCATGGCAAATTTACCTCCTCTAGTCATGGGTGTAGGATTTTAGTGTGGCATTAATCTTATTGAAATTCTCCTGAACCCTGTTAAAATCTCCTGCCGACACCTCAAAATTTCCGTACCAGATGAAATTGTAAAGTCTGATGATCCTTCTCACCGAATTTTGCAATTCATTTTCTTTTATTTCAGCAAGATAATCGGCATTGGTCTTTTGGTATTCATAATTTATGATTCCGTTACTGTCCAGTTGTTTAAGAAGCCTGAGGTAATAATACCTAACTGCTAGCCGATAATCCCCCCGTGCTATTGCCTCTTCAATAAGGCCAGAAATATCTGCCTTCTGGATTATTTCTTCCTCTTCATTAAAGATCACCCCGGGTTGCTCCATCTCTCCAAGGAAAGAGGCGCCGGGATTGAGCCTTATAAATAACCACACAATAAATCCCAAAATTGCAATGATAATAAGGTAGGGGAGCAGTTTTAAAAGAAAAGTGAGAATAGAGTTTGCCTGGTATTCTCCAAACAGCCAGTTTAGGAACTGTTGATACTTCATATCCAGCCATTTTTTGAAACGGGTCCACCATGAATCCTTTTCGATCTCATTTAAATAATCAAATGCTTTGAGCTGGCGGTAATCCTCGAGCTTAGCTGAATCAAAAACCACGGGTTCCACCTCCCTTATCGTATCATACTGCACTACCGGCCTTGGGGCAATACTATCCTTTTGAGCAGGAAAGGCATTACTGCAGTAGAAAATGCTAATAAGGAGGAGGAATAACTTCATTAATGATTTCCCAGGTTATCTATAGTTTCAAAGGTGCCAGTAAGGTTTTTATGCTCATTGAGGTTAAAGTAAATAAACGTAATAGCAATGATCGTAATGGTAGAGAGCAGGTATTGGATAAGGGAAGAGATCACGTTAAGCACCATAAATGGCCAATCCATAAACGCTTCAGGATTGGCTGCAGATCCTTCCTGAACCATTGTAAACGCTTTTATGAACATATAAATCAACATAGGCATCTGGAAGACAAGGCCTATGATATAAACCAGCAACCAGACGACCAGGAGTGTGATAAAGGTCATCCACCAGTGATCTTTAATAAGCTCAAAACAATAGCCTATAGATTCTGTTACACTATATCTTTTAAAAACCAGCACGGCAGATGCAAAACTTAGCGGGACGATCAAATAGATCCCGGGAATAATAAACACAATTAGGCCGGCAATTATGAGGATAGCAGATATTATAGAAAGCAATATAAGTTTGAAGAAATCCTGCTGCACCCCTTGCTTTACATCCTTGGGTTTGACCTCTCCATTATGCAGGGTATAGGATTTTATATAATGAAGGATTGTACCGTAGAGCGCGGCATAAAAAAGTAATAATGCGGCTGCAAGAATAAGAAAGGCAAAGAGAAAATTGGTAAACCCACTGCTTATTGCCTGGAAAGGACTACCCGCTACTGCATAGGTGTAATAGGAGATTGCAGCCAAAAGAATAAGAAAATATGGCCCCGTAATACTGGTCATCAATTTAAGCAAAGGCTTGTAATTTTCCCTTATAAATTTAAATGTGACAGTTAAAATGTCACCTAATTCCCTTTGTTTTTTAAACTGGATATTACTATTTGTTTGCATTTAATTTTTTGTTGTTTAGATAGATAGGATAGTAGACATAGTAGAACAGGATGCTAAGCAACGAAACAGTTATTATTATAATTGCAAGGAAGTCTGGCATTCCCGTAAGCCTGGTAACAAAGCCCTCGAGAAATCCCGCGATTATAAAAAAGGGAATGGTGCTTAATACAATTTTAAGTCCTTCTTTGACCCCTTTAACAAACGAGGTAAGCCGGGGATATGTCCCCGGAAAAAGGATGCTTTTACCAACTACCAGTCCTGCGCATCCCGCAATAATTATTACAGATATCTCAATGGTGCCATGGATCCAGATCGTTCTGGCAGATTCCCAAAGCATTCCCTGCTCGTGAAAAAAATACTGAAAGGACCCCAGCATAATGGCATTTTGCATGAGGATGTAAACGGTTCCCAGGCCGGCAAGGATGCCAAAAGTATAAGCCATAAGGGCCACCCGTATATTATTTATGGTGATACCCAGGAACATATCGACCTCTCCCATTTGCTTATACACGGCCATAGGATCTTCCCTGGCTATATTCTCGAGAGTCATATTAACATAGGCATCGCCTAATATCGCTCTTACAAATGCAGCATCACTCGATGCCGAAAAAACACCTACAGCTATAAAAATACTGAATATCAAAAAGCTCAAAAGCAGCTGTTTTTGATGCCTGTAAAACATTTTGGGAAAATCGCGGGTGTAAAAGTTCAAAAAAACGTTTCCAGGTTCTTTTCTGTTGGTATAAATCCTTTGATGTGCCTTTGCTGCCAGCCCATTAAGATAGGTAACGGTATTGCTGCCGGAATAAAAGGTTTTTGCGTAGCTAAGATCATCTGTTACCTCCAGGTAAAGATGGGAAATAGCCTGAGGATCTGGAGATTTTTTATTGTGTAGCTCCTCTTCGAATTTCAGCCATTTATTCTTATTTTGCTTCACGAAAGCAGCCTCGCGCATGAGTCAGGATATTTGTCTCAAAGAAACGTATTAAATGGATAATTTTCAAATAGAAACCGCTCAAAATATAGGGATTCACCAAAATGTCGCAGGGATAGGAGAAAGGATCCTTGCATTCTTAATAGATACCTTGATCCTTACGGGATTTGCCATTCTAACCTCCCTGGCAATATCTGGCCTTGGCTTAGGGGGTGGAGAACTTTGGGTTTATTACCTTGTTGTTGGACTGCCCATTTTCCTATATTACCTGCTATGGGAAACTTTTAATAATGGCCAAAGCCCGGGGAAAGCAGCGCTGGATCTAAGGGTTGTAAGGCTGGATGGTGCCAGGCCCAGGTTTAACCAGTTTATTGTAAGATGGTTGTTAAGGATCGTAGATATCTCTATAAGCAGTGGTGCAGTGGCCGTGGTAACCATATTACTTAACGGCAAAGGCCAACGTTTAGGCGATCTGGCCGCCGGTACTACCGTGATCACTGAAAAAAAACAGGTCAACCTCTCACAAACCATTTTAATGGATTTACCAGAGAATTTTGAGCCAACCTACCCGCAGGTAATTGCCCTCAAGGACCGCGATATCCAGGATATCAAGAGGATCTATAATGATGCCCGGCAGTATGGAAATCACAAGGTTATTGTTACCCTGTCCCAGAAGATCGCCAGTATAATTGAGGTAGAGCCAAAAGAAAAGCCGGTAGATTTTGTAAGGATAATTTTAAGGGATTACAATTATTACACCCAGGGAAATTAATCACTGTTGTTGGTATAAGAGTCTGGACCGCTACCGCTGCTGGAATATAGAACCTGGACTAAAATCTAAGTCTTTTAAAAACATCGTTTTACACACTTTTTAAAAGCCTGAATTTTCTTAAACTGAATTAGATTCGGGACCACCCCCATGTTAAGATTGATATGACCTGTGGCTATTTATACAAGGCCTAACGTATTCAAATTTTAATAGGACATCAATGGATAATTAATCAAGGACCTCTACTTCGAGGTAAATATTCCTTAATGGCCATTCTCCTTCTCCTACCTCCTGTGCGGCAATTTCATCAACAACATCCATCCCGCTGGTAACACGCCCAAAAACTGTATGGTCATTATCAAGATGATGGGCCCCACGGTGACTTTGTACGATAAAGAACTCATAAGGAGAAGAAGCCTTACTCACATTTTGTTCACTGTATTTTGCTGCTGAAAAGGCCCCCCTGGTATGGCGGTGCCCTGCTTCAAATTCGCTTGGAACAAGATAGGAGCCAATATAATTCCTTTTGCGGCTGGTATCCCTGTTATCTGAATTTCCTCCCTGTATCACGAAACCTTCTGCAACCCGGTGAAAAAAGGTATTGTCAAAATATCCACGTTTTATCAGGTAAATAAAATTGGCCCTGTGTAAGGGGGTGTCCCGGTAAAGCTGTACATCTATATCTCCAAAGCGTGTTTTTATCCTTACCCGGGTTTCTGGATTCTCTTCCCCGTATTTTGTCATAAACGGAATAAACTCTTCCTGAACTATAAGCGGCCCAATCTTATCTTCTTTCTCCAGGGAAGTGGTTTCCTTCTTTTCCACTTTTTCCTGCTGTTCTTTTTCAACTCCGGCAGTATCTTCAATCGCCGGAGGAGATGTAGTGATATTTTTACTTGACTTTTCCTTATCTTCACAACTTGCAAAAGAGAGAAATAACGTACAGAGAAGGATTGAAAGGTATCGTGACATGGATTTTAATGAGTTTAAATATAAGATATCAAATTTAACAAATTTAGAACTTCCCGGCGAGGAGGCACAGCATAAATTGGCCCCCGTCCTTCGAATAAAAGAACTGGAAGAAATCTCAGCGGCTAAATCCAGGACTTCCAACAAAGCAGGGGTACTTGCTGTTTTTTATCCAGATCCAAAGGACATTACGCACCTCGTGCTCATACTTCGAAAAACCTATAAAGGTGTTCATTCGAACCAGGTTGGTTTCCCGGGAGGAAGGGTGGAATTATATGATAAGAATCTAAAACATACGGCTTTAAGAGAGACAGAGGAGGAGGTGGGGATACCCAAAGAAAATGTCAAAGTCGTAAAGAAATTGACCAGGCTCTACATTCCTCCAAGTAACTTTTGGGTACATCCCTATGTAGGGTTTGTGGAAAGCACTCCCAGCCTGGTACCACAGGAGAGCGAAGTGGAAAAAATCCTGGAAGTGGATGTTGATCATTTTTTAGATGACAGGAACGTTATTACCCAAAGGTTAAGTACATCCTATGCCCAAAACATTGAGGTGCCGGCGTTTTCCCTAAATGGTCATGTAGTATGGGGCGCCACGGCAATGATGTTGAGCGAGATGAAAGAATTACTTAAACAGGTGCTGTAATTTTTGAATTATTATATTTGCCCGCTTTTAATTGGTAATTTAGTAATCAAAGCAGCTATTATTAGAAGATGGGAATTTTTAAGAGAAATCCATTTGGACATATACTTTTTCTAAAAAAGTGGCTTATCCGTATTTTTGGTGTCTTAACACATCGCAGGTACAGGGGATTCAATGAATTGAAGATCGAGGGGTCTGAAATCATAAGGAATTTGCCCAATACCAATGTGCTTTTTGTTTCCAACCATCAAACTTATTTTGCCGATGTTACTGCGATGTTCCACGTCTTTAATGCCAGTTTGAGCGGGAGGGAGGATTCCATAAAAAATCTTGGATACATCTGGCAACCCAAACTCAATATTTATTATGTGGCAGCTAAAGAAACCATGCAGGCCGGGCTTCTTACCAGGATCATGGCCTATGCGGGAGCTGTATCTGTAGAACGTACCTGGAGGGCAAAAGGAACAGAAGTACAGCGTGAGGTGAATCCTAATGATACTGAAAATATTGGTGTGGCTCTTAAGGATGGCTGGGTAATAACTTTTCCGCAGGGTACCACCAAACCTTTTAAGCCAATTAGAAAAGGAACAGCTCATATTATCAAACAATATAAGCCCGTGGTGATACCAATAGTAATAGACGGCTTTCGCCGGGCATATGATAAAAAAGGAATCAGGATCAAAAAAAGAGGGATTCTCCAAACATTCCAGATAAAGCCACCATTGGAGTTCGACTATGAAAATGAGACCGTGGAGGAAATTGTGGAGAAGCTGGAATATTCAATTGAGCAACATCCATCTTTTCTTAAAGTGATTCCAAGAGAAGAGATAGACGCGGTTGAAAAGCTCAATGAAAAAAGGAGGTGGGAATATTAACCCCGTCTGCAGTTGTCTCCCTGCCAGTAAGCGTGGCAATATTTCTATTTACTAGTTCTCGACAGCAACTCCTTTTTCGATAACCGATTTTTTCCTTACTACAGTGGCAGCCGGTTTAAGTTTTTGTGATTCCATAAGCTCCTTTTGCATTTCCTTTACCGTTTTGGTGCTGCCATCATGACTCCAGCCGGGAGGCCCAAAGACATACATAAATTTATGTCTCCAGTTCCTGGACTTTTTAGTGTCTTCCCATATATTTTTATACTCATGGGAGAGGATCACCCATAAATTATAGGAATTGGGAGGAGTGGATACCCCATATTCAATATCAATGTTTTCGTCATATTCTTTCCAGGTTCCAAAGATGCGGTCAAAGATGTTTAGAATTCCGCCGTGGTTCTTATCCATATACTCCAAATTACGCGCGTGGTGAACCTGGTGCATTGTGTGGGTGTTAATAAACTTTTCGAAAATACCCAATTTGGGGATGTATTGGGAATGTAACTGAAATTGCCAAAGGGCTTCAATTCCAAGGCATACCACCAGCATTTCTGGAGGGAAACCTATCATTACGATCCACACATAAAAAAATGGTTTATAAAGTATTGTGAACCAACCATTCCTAATTGCAGTCCCTAAATTGAAGTTATCTGAAGAATGATGAACTATATGTGCTGCCCAAAAAAACCGAACCATATGGTTTTGACGATGGAACCAGTAATACGTAAAATCATCGGCCAGCATACATAGGATCCATACATACCAGGCGTATCCAAAAGATTCATATCCAAAAATATTCATTCTTACCCCATCAACCACAGGATTAAATATCTCGTATACAAAATTGAATATAAGGATTACCGCTATTGTTTTGACCAGGGCGCCCAAAACAGCAGAACCTATTCCCAGTAACAAACTGGAGGTAAGATCCTTCCATTGATAAAGATCTTTTTGACCATGGGTTTTGCTATAGGTAAGCTCCAGCAGGATCATTCCTAAAAATACCGGAACCCCGTATACCAGCGGGTTTGTGAATTCCATTTACCTTATAGTTTAGAAGGGTCCAAAAGGAAAAATTGCACCCGTTTTAGAATTGCTATAAATTAATGAAATGTGGTGAAAGCCGGAAGGATTAACTAATAAAAATTATATAAAATTTTTTTATCACCTGAGAGCGAATGTAAAATGATAGTACCTTTTTATCCAATTAGAATAATTTCATCAAAATAGTTATCTAAAGAAACGGCACCAGGTTTACCTCAGTTTACATCTCGAGTTTTTTTAATTCTTTGTAATTCCTATTTAAACGTTTAAGGAGTATGCCGTATATCACCCTGTAGAACAGCCATATAAGACCAAGTAACATTCCAAAGAACAATGCCATTACACCAATAAAAATAGCCCATTGTGTGAAGGTAAAGGTGTATTTGGAAACATCATCTACCTGTACCGTATAAGGATGGTAATAAAAAGCAAAATATGTATAGACCAGGGTCGTAACTGCTGTAGAAATAAGGATATAAGCAATATAGCATTTTACCGTCTTCCTGGTTTTAAGGATATTTTTCATTAGTGTTGAGGAATCATCTGTGGCAGAGATACGCTGGTAGTTCCTGTAAAACAAATAGATAAAGAAAAATGTGATCCCGTAGCTTACTATATAGGCTGCAATGGTAAATTCCTTCAAATGGAGGCGCTCCATTTCCTTCCAATAATCATTGTCTGCAAAAAAGATAGTGATAAGGGCCCAGAAAAGAAATTCAAGTATACTTATAACAAATATCCATTTTACAATAGAAGAAGATTTCTTCCAAAGCATGTTATAGATCTGGTCATAACTTAGCCGGGGATAGTTCCCTTCCTGTTTCTTCCAGTCCTTTTTTAATAACTCCAGTTCATCCATATGGTTACGGATTTATAATACTTTTTAATTTGGTTTTCACCCTGTTCATCTTTACCCTGGCATTTACTTCGGTAATACCCAGTGTTTCAGATATCTCCCTGTAATTTTTGTCTTCGAGATAAAGAAAGATCAGGGCCTTTTCAATATCATTCAGCTCTTTAATTGCGCTGTACATTACTTTTAACTGCTGCTCTGTAGCATCATCATATTCCTCTACATGGATCCTAAAATGAACGGTATCGTAATCCTGTGTCTGTATTCCTCTCTTTTTCTTACGATATAATGTAATGGCTGTATTAAGTGCTACCCTATACATCCAGGTACTAAATTTTGAATCACCACGAAATTTTGGATAAGCTTTCCACAGCTGGATGGTAATTTCCTGGAACAGGTCATTATGTGATGCCTGGTCGTTGGTATAGATTCTACAGATCTTGTGCACAATGTTCTGGTTCTTTTCCAGATTGCTCACAAACTTATGTTCAAGTTCTTTATTCACAGGTTGTGGTTAGCACAGAGTAAGTCTTAAGATTATTCAATTTGTTACAGATTTAAACCGTAATTTCTTACAAAATGTTTTGCCTTCCAGACTTTGAATGGGCAATATCGGGAGATTTAACTAATTTTTGCAAGAATTTAAGCGAGCCTCTGGCCGCTAAATAATAACTTTGAAAAAACCCGGTATATGAATATCCCTAAAAGTGATTTACCCAGAGTTGTAATAATAGGCGGCGGATTTGCCGGAATCACTCTCACCAGAAAATTACTTAAAGAAGATTTTCAAACAGTTTTACTTGATCGCAATAACTTTCACACATTCCAACCTTTGCTATACCAGGTTTCGACCTCTGGTTTGGAACCAGATTCCATAGCTTATCCTTTAAGAAAGATAACACGTTCCAGTGACAGGGCATTTTTTAGAATGGCAGAAGTGGAAAGTATCGATCCTGAAAAAAATACTATTTATACCAATATTGGAGAGATGGTATATGACTACCTTGTCATTGCAACCGGGTCCAAGACCAATTTCTTTGGAAACAAAAGCATAGAAGAGCACGGGATGTGGATGAAGACAGTGCCTCAGGCCCTTAATATACGTAGTTTAATCCTGGAAAACCTGGAGCAGGCAGTGATCACAGATGATCCTGTAAAGAGAAAGGCTTTGCTCACTTTTATTCTTGTTGGAGCCGGCCCTACAGGAGTGGAATTAAGTGGTGCCATAGCCGAATTAAAACGAAACATCGTGCCTCAGGACTATCCCGACCTAAATCCTGATGAAATGGAGATCCATCTGCTGGAAGGCCTGGACAGGGTACTGCCGCCAATGAGTGAAGAGGCTTCTGCAAAGGCCCATAAGTTCCTTAAAGAACTGGGGGTACAGGTACATCTTAATACGATGGTAGAATCCTATGACGGGGAAAACGTAACAACAAATACAGACAGGGTCTTTAAATCATCTACTTTTATATGGAGTGCGGGAGTAACGGGAGCACCTGTAAAAGGATTGAATGCATCGGCATTAGTTGAGGCTGCAAACCGGTATGAAGTTAATGTGTTTAACCAGGTGAACGGGTATGAGAATATATTTGCCATTGGTGACATTGCTGTAATGCAAAATGAAGAATACCCCAGGGGACATCCCATGGTTGCCCAGCCGGCCATACAGCAGGGAAAACATTTAGCTCAAAATTTAAAGCGCCTTGTAAAAGGGGAAAAGCTGGAACCTTTTCATTATAAAGATAAAGGTACCATGGCCACGGTTGGGAGAAACCGGGCGGTGGTAGACCTGGATAAATGGAAATTTGGAGGCTTCTTTGCCTGGTTCGTCTGGATGTTCATCCACCTATGGTATCTTATTGGCTTCAGGAACCGTCTTGTTACATTCTTTAACTGGGTCTATAATTATATCAACTATGATAAGGCTGCCCGTTTAATAATAAGACCTTTTAAGGGAGCCAAGGAAAAGATGGAAGACAGGAGGGTGTAAAGCTATTTCGTCCTTAAAATTACATTTCATCCATTCAAATCAACAATTCAGTAATATCCTATTGGTTTAACCCATTCTTTGATAGAAATTTACCCTGTATAAGAATTTATTGCTGAAGTCCTTATTTAATATCTTTAAGACTTCTTCTGAAGGTTTTTATACCCGGAAAATTTTATATGTCAAATTGAAATGAAAGGATTTTTTAAAACAATTGTAATTGGCCTTCTAATAGGGATAATTCTTTTTATACTGGAAAACAGCTTTAGGATTATTTCTGGAGGCAGTATTACCTGGAATTTAAGAACGCTTCACAATTTAGGGCTCTATATTCTTTATAGTATTCCCTTAAGTCTAGTGAATGGATATTTGTTTGATTATTTCAATTCCCTTAAATGGGAAAGAAATTCGAAATACCGGTTTTGGATTGGTCTTTTCGGGTCGGTGTTTGTAACTCTCTTCACGATCTTTGTAATTAGGATCATTCACCGGGTTGCGTTCCAGGGGTTGAGCTTTGAAGAATTTTTCAGCTCAGAGAATCCCCAGTTCTATTTTATAGCTTTGTTGATCACTCTTGTAATCGCTCTATTTTTTCACGTAATTCATTTTTACCGGCTCGCCCAGGAAAAGAAGGTGACAGAGCAAAAGATCATTGCCGGTACTGCCTCTGCTCAATTTGAAAGTCTTAAGAACCAGATAGACCCTCACTTTTTGTTTAACAGTTTAAATGTACTCACCTCATTAATTGAAGAAAATCCAGACAATGCCCAAAAATTCACTACTTCTCTATCTAAGATCTACAGGTATGTGCTGGAACAAAAAGATAAGGAACTCATCGAGGTAGAGGAGGAGTTACGTTTTGCTTCAACCTATATGGAACTGCTTAAAATGAGGTTTGAAGGGAGCGTGTTCTATGAGGCACCCGCTACTCCAGAGAATCCCGATGCCAAAGTAGTGCCGCTATCTCTACAGCTCCTCCTCGAGAATACGGTGAAACATAATGTAGTAAGCGAGAATAGGCCATTGTACATACGAATTTATGAGGAGGCCGGTTACCTGGTCGTGGAAAATAACCTGCAAAAAAAGGAGATCATTCAATCCCGGCAGGGGGTAGGTCTAAAGAATATTGAAGAAAGATACAGCCTTGTCACATCGAGAAAGGTCCTTATAGAAGAGGATGAAGATATGTTTAAGGTACGTATCCCATTATTAACCAAACAAATTGTTGTCATGGAAGCACAAAGATCAAACAAGGAGAATGCTTATTTTACCGCAAAAGCCAGGGTAAAGGAAATGAAAGAGTTTTACGGGAATTTACTTTCCTATTGCCTGGTAATACCATTTTTAATCTTTATTAATTACAGGACTTACTGGGAATTCCAATGGTTTTGGTTTCCGCTGCTGGGGTGGGGATTAGGCCTCACCATCCATGCTTTCACAGTATTTGGCTATGGGGCGAAGTGGGAAGAAAACAAGATCCGTGAAATTATGGAAAAAGAAGAAATGACAAAAACCGGCTGGAAATAATGGAAAGAAAATATAATGAGGACAACTCCTATAAAGTTGCTCAAAAAAGAGTTAAGGATATAAAAGGTTTCTATATACACCTGCTTGTTTACATCTTTATCAACGCAGCGATATTGATCCCGCAGTTCATTGGCAAAAATATATGGGTGGAGCTGGGAGACATTTCAAATTATTTCACCCTGTTCTTTTGGGGAATAGGACTATTAGCCCATTGGGCCGGTGTTTTTGGCCCCGGGTGGGTTCTGGGAAGAAAATGGGAGGAAAAAAAGATAAAGGAACTCATGGACAGGGAAATGCAGGAAAGGAGAAAGTGGGAATAATTGTATTTTTATCAACCTTGCCTGGTAAAAAGTGGCAGCGTTTCCCTTCGAGAAACTGGATTTCGAATCCCATTCTCTGGACATTGGAACCCTTGGGAAGCCATCGGGTGTTTCAATGGCATAAAATAATAAAATCGAACCTATGAAAGCCGTCATAATTGAAGATGAAAAACCTGCTGCAAGACGTTTAAACAGAATGTTGGAGAAACTGGACGTGGAGATCATTTCCACCCTGCATTCTGTAGAACAGTCAATTGCCTGGTTCAATGAGCAGGTGCACCCCGATATTATTTTCCTGGATATACAGCTTAACGATGGACTTTCCTTTGAGATATTTGAGTCACTGGAGATCAAAAGTGCCATAATATTCACTACAGCCTATGATGAGTACGCGCTGCAGGCCTTTAAACTCAACAGCATTGATTACTTGTTGAAACCAATAGATGAGGAGGAGCTACAGGCTGCGGTAAGTAAATATCGTTCATTTTTTAGGGAAAGGGAAGTCGGTAAACCGGCAGACCACACACGATTAAATTTTGAAGATATTAAAAAACTTCTCATAAATCCCATAGAAAGAAAATACAAGAAGCGGTTTACAGTTAAAATAGGACAGCACCTCAAAATGGTTCCTGTAGAAGAAATTGAATGTTTTTATAGTGAAAATAAAGGGACCTATATTTTTACAGCTGAAGGTAGGAACTATCCTCTGGAATGCTCTCTGGAAAACCTCGCAGAAGAACTTACACCAGCAAATTTTTTCAGGGTAAATCGAAAATTCTATGTTAACCTAAACTCTATACAGGATATTGTAAGTTACTCCAATTCCCGGCTAAAGATTAAGTTGAATAAATATAAAGAACAGGAAATCATAGTTGCCCGTGAAAAAGTAAAGGAATTCCGGGAGTGGCTAGAGTAAATTAAAAAAGCGCAACCAGAAGATCGCGCTTTTTTTAAAATTTGTATGGAGTATTTATTCCTCTATGCTTCCGCATCCAACTCTGGTTCCTGCGTCTCCGGATGGCTGAGATTCAAAATCATCTACCCCGTCGTGTATTACGACAGATTTTCCTACAATATTCTTAGTATCGTCATCACATCCAATACACCACTCATCTGTAGTCATGGTAATTGTACCATTTCCATTTGCATCAACCTTAAAGTTTCCTATGTCCCCTTTATGATATCCCTCTGGGGCACCCCATTTCCCGTGGCGTTCCCGGGTTGGGTTCCAGTGGCCTCCGGCAGATGAACCATCCTCTGCAGAGCAGTCTGCACTTTCATGCAGGTGGATAGCGTGCATTCCTTCAGAAAGGCCATCGATCACTGCAGTCATAGTTACTTCCCCATTCTCTTCGGTGAAAACAACGTTTCCTGAAAGATCACTACCGCTTTTGGCTTCAAGGGTCACTCGTATTTTTTTTGCTTCTTCGGTTTGTGTATCCTGGGTCATCTGGGTTTCAGTTTCCAGTTCTGTCTCATTTTCCCGGTTTTCATTTTTACAGCCTGTAATTGCAACTGCTGCACAAAATAAAAATGTTAAGCTTAATTTTTTCATAATCGTTGAAGATTAAATTTAGTGATTAGTAGGACTAAAGTAAACTGAATCTAAAGATTCACCAAAGATTTAAGGATTGCTTAACATAGCAGCAGAAGGCATAAGGAGTCAAAATCAAGTTTGTTTTATCCTTGAAAGTACTGGTTTTCAATTAACTTTTTAAAGTTGAAAATGAGCTATCAAAAAACTACTTAAAAGTGTTGTGCTAATATCCTGAATTACATTATTGTATTTTATTTAACTAATAAATTTCAAAATAATAATTATTATAGCTTTCATATAAGATACAACCTATGGTTAGGAGAAAGTTACAAAAAGCAAATACTGTTTTACTTTTTTGTTTTCTGATTATTGTCGGGTTGTACTATGGATCTTCTTTTTTGATCCCCCTCACCTTTGCAATTTTCTTTGCCACCCTGGTATTTCCTGTAAGTAATTTTATGGAAAAGAAATGGAACATGGGCCGGGTAGTTTCTTCTTTTCTGAGTACCCTTCTTCTTTTTATTGGGATTGGCCTTTTGATCTTTTTCCTATTCCGCCAGCTGGGAGTTTTCCTTAATGATCTTATCGACCGTAAGGATGACATCCTTGGTTATTTGAATTCGATGCAGGTAGAGCTTATGGAATCTACCGGCTTCACGGTGGAACAGCAGGAAAATATGATAAAAGAAAAAATGGCTTCGATCCTTCAGGGAATTCAGGGATTTATCACAGGTTTATTAGGTGGGATTACAGGGATCCTTGGAAATTTTTTCCTGGTACTTATATATGTGCTTTTACTTCTTATAAACCGGGATAAATTTGTGGATTTCATTATGAAGTACATTTCTGGGGAGAACAAGGAAGAGGCACGGGAAATTATGCAGCAGACCAGGAAGGTGGCTCATAAATATCTATGGGGCAGGATACAGGTAATGACCCTGCTTGGAATTATGTATACCATCACGTTCCTGGCTTATGACCTTGAGCATGCCGGCCTGTTGATCATATTTGGAGTAATCATTACTATTATTCCTTATATAGGACCTTTATTAAGTGGGATCCTTCCTATCCTGTTTATGATCATATTTGGGGGAAGCTCCCTGGAAATAATTAGTTTTTCGATATTGGTTATAATCATTCAATTGATTGAAAGTTATGTGCTGGAGCCTGTCATCATTGGGTCTGAAGTACAGCAAAGCCCCTTGTTCGTAATTATAGCCATTATCCTGGGCGGGGCTTTATGGGGAGCTGCAGGGCTCATATTGTTTGTACCAATTTTTGGGATACTTAAGATCATCTTTGATCACAGCCGGGAATTAAAACCACTAGGCTTTCTTATTGGCTATGAAAGGCCGGGAGCTGGAGAAGATTTCTTTGAGAAAATAAAGGAAAAACTTAAGAATTAGTATCCACTTTTCTTCTGGAAAAACATTCACAGATGATCATCAAAATTCAGAAACTATGCTTTAAGTCGCGGGGCTTGAAAATTTGACACTTCACCAACAGTGCATGAAAATTAGAAATCTATAGTGTTTCAGAATTTTATCCATCCCCAGGACAATCTAGATTTACTATTTTATTTTTTACAGAAAGACTTCGGTTAAATTTCCTGTGTTTTAACCAGACAGCATTCAGATAAAATCTCATTTAATTAATTGAGTCTGAATATCTACAGAGGCGTGCAGGGTTTTATGCACAGGGCATTTATCTGCTATTTCCAGGAGGCGCTGTCTTTGTTTTTCATCCAGGTCACCAGTGATAATGATATCTCTTTGAAACGTATCTATTTTTGCTGAAGTATTCTCACAGTCCTCACAATCTTTGGCGTGTGCTTTAGAATGATTTACATGTGTTTCCACGTCCTCAAGTGGCCATTTTTTTCTGCGGGCGTACATTTGCAGGGTCATTGATGTACAGGAAGCCAGAGCAGCCGAAAGAAGGTCATAAGGGGAGGGGCCATAATCATTACCTCCAAAACTCTCAGGTTCATCTGCAATAAAGGAATGGTTCCCGGCTCGCATATAGGTAGTGTATCCCGTTTCTCCCAGTTGAGCCACAACCTGATGTTTTGATTGTGGTTCAGGAATTTGCGGGTGGTCCAGGTATCTGTAAGCCCAGCTGGCAATAATTGATCCCGCGTAAAGGGAATCTTCCTTATTGGTTAAAAGATGGTCCCCCCGTCAAGGGAGACAAAACTCTTAGGATGTCTGGCTGCCTTATACAATTCTTCTGCATTCTTTACTTCCACCACACGGTCCTGGGGTGAGTGCAAAATAAGAAGTGCTTTATTTAAGTCCCTCACACGGCTTTCAAGGGTATGCGATTCGAGGTCCAGAAGGAACTGTTTCTTTATTTTAAAAGGCCTGCCACCAATATTTATGGTTGCAGCACCCTCTGTTTTAATTTCATCCAATCCCTCTTCCAGTAGGTGGGTGACGTGGGAAAGGGTAGAAGGGGAACCAATGGTGGTGACGGCTTTTACCTCAGGTAATTGATGGGCAGCAACTAAAACTGCGGCTCCCCCCAAGGAATGCCCAATGAGGAGCGAGGGTGTTTTATGATTTTCAGTAAGATATTTGGCGGCGCTAAGGAGATCCTCAACATTGCCTGAAAAATTTGTATCTGTAAAATCACCTTCACTTTCTCCCAGTCCAGTAAAATCAAATCTAAGCACTCCAAAACCTTTTTGAGTAAGGGATGTACAAATATTCTTTACGGCTTTAAAATTTTTATTGCAGGTAAAGCAATGGGCAAAAAGGGCAAAATTATGAGGTTCCTGGTTCATTGGTAATTCCAGGTAACCGGCAAGCTTTACATTGTCATCGTTATCAAAAAAAATCTTGGTTGTGATCATATTTTTTAATTTCTATGAAAATAAGTAAAAAATTGGTAGAAAAAGAAAAAGCTGCACGGGGAGGTGCAGCCTTTAAAATGAATTAAAAATTTTCTATTGTTCCAGTTCCCTTATCTTAATGTTACGGTACCAAACTTTATCGCTGTGATCCTGCAGGGCTATATGGCCGGTGCGATGTTTTCCAAAATCCTCCCAGTCGCTGAATTTGGAGTTCTGTACAAGTTTATCCCATTCCTCTCCATGTAAAGGAAACTCGGTAGTGGTGGTACCATTAAGGGTTACACTACCTTTATTTTCTGTATGATCTATTCGCAGCACCATAGTATTCCATTCACCTGCAGGTTTTGTGACGTCGCTGGAAGGCTCTACCATATCATATAAAGCTCCTGCCTGTCTTATGGGACCATTTTGTGCATCTGGATGCGCTTTATTGTCCAGGACCTGTATCTCAGGGCCGGTCAAATATGGTTCATTGAACTGCTCTTCTTCCTGCACTCCCCACATGATCCCGCTGTTACCGCCTTCAGAAATTTTCCATTCCAGGGAGAGTTCAAAATTGGTATACTCTTCTTCTGTAATAATATTTTCTGTACCCTCGCGTTGCCCTTCAGCAGGAGTAAAGGCTATGGCACCGTCTTCCACCTGCCATTGGGTTATTTCATTGGAATTGTAGGCTTTCCACCCTTGCAGATCCTCTCCATTGAAGAGATCTCTTTCTTCCGGTTCGCTTTCTTGTTGCATTGTTTCTTCTTTAGTTTGCATTAGGTCATCTTCTTCTCTCTCCCTGTCATTGTCCTTACAGCTTAGGGTAAAAACGGCAACAGCCATTAATAAAATACTCGTTTTTTTCATATAGTTGATTTAATTGGTTCCAAGGATCTTCTTTAATTTTTCCTCATCGATTTCACTGCCTGCAAAGTCATCAAATTTCTTTTGAGTAGCTTCAATGATATGCTTTTGAATAAATGCAGCACCTTCTCGAGCTCCCTGTTCGGGGGATTTTATACAACATTCCCATTCCATTACAGCCCAGACATCGCAGCCATATTGGGTAAGTTTGGAGAATATCGTCTTAAAATCAACCTGCCCATCTCCAGGGTGCCTGTATCTTCCTGCGCGGTCTATCCAGTCTGAATAACCGCCAAATGTTCCTTTTTTTCCGGTAGGATTGAATTCAGCATCCTTTACGTGGAACATCTTTATGTAATCATGATAATGATCTATGTATTCGATATAATCCAGCTGTTGCAAAATAAAATGGCTTGGATCATATAAGAGGTTCACTCGCTTGTGATTATTTGTTGCATCCAGGAACCTCTCAAAAGTCACCCCATCGTGCAGGTCTTCTCCCGGGTGTACTTCATAACACACGTCAACCCCCACTTCATCAAAGGCATTTAAGATGGGCATCCATCGCTTTGCCAGTTCAGCAAAACCCATTTCTACAAGGCCCTGAGGGCGTTGAGGCCAGGGGTGGGCAGTATGCCAAAGAAGGGAGCCACTAAAGGTTCCATGAACATCCAGCCCCAGATGGCGGCTTGCTCGTGCACAACTTTTAAGCTGCTCTACTGCCCAGGCAGTTCTTTCTTTTGGATTATTCTTATAAGCATCTGGTGCAAAATTATCGAACATTGTATCATAAGCCGGGTGAACCGCGACTAGTTGCCCTTGTAAATGAGAAGCAAGCTCTGTGATCGCAAGGCCGTAGGATTCTATTTTTCCTTTAAGGTCATCACAGTAGGTCTTGCTTTCCCCGGCCTTGTTGATATCTATCAATGCCTTTTCCCAGGTTGGGATCTGTATTCCTTTGTAACCAAGATCTGCCGCCCATTTGCATAGGCCGTCAAGGGAGTTAAAAGGTGGTTTATCATCCATGAACTGCGCCAGGTAAACAGCCGGTCCTTTGATTGTTTTCATATTAAATATTGTTTTGGTTCCTATTCATCTATCTCTACCCAGATGTTTCCCTGCCGGTGAGATTCTACTGCTTTTTCTATAAAATTCATTCCCCTTATCCCATCGTGTATTGTAGGGAATTCCCCCGGGTGATAGTCCTCTTTTCTAATAGCACGCGCAACTCCTTTATAGATATTGCCCATGGAATCAAAGATACCCTCCGGGTGTCCAGGTGGAAGTTTTGTGCCGTCCAGGGATAATTTGCTATTATAGGCGTGCCCCGGTTTCAGGACCCTCATAGGCTCTCCCTCTTCGAGAAGATATAAATAATTCGGGTTTTCCTGTTCCCATTTCAGGCCCGCCTTTTCTCCATAGATACTCACGGTAAAATTATTTTCTTCCCCCGTTGCTATCTGGCTGGTCCTAATTACTCCTTTTACATATTCGTCGAACCGCAGGAGAATTGTGCCGTCAATATCCATACGATTATCCCTGTACAGGTAATTAAGATCTGCAAGGATATTCTTGACTTCCATACCACTTACGTATTCTATCATATCAAAGGCGTGGGTTCCAATATCCCCCACACAGCAACTTATTCCCGATTTTTCAGGATTGAGTCTCCAGGTATTCGCTCTTTTTTCCTCATCGTGAATGATTGGATTTATCCACCCCTGGTAATATTGTACATCAATTTTCTGGATCTTTCCCAGGACTCCTTCAGCAATCATCTCTTTCATTTGGCGTACCATTGGGTACCCGGTATAGGTATAGGTTACGGCAAATATGGAATTTGAATTTTTATAAGTTTCCTCCAGGATCTTTGCTTCTTCATATGTGGTGGTCAACGGTTTTTCACATATCACGTGAAAATCATTTTCCAAAAGCTGTTTGGCCATTGGGTAATGAAGGAAGTTGGGAGTGAGAATTGATACTACCTGCACTCTTTCCTCCTCGGGAAGGGCATTCTCTGCAGCTATTAGGCCATCGAGGTCCTTATAGATCCTGTTGGTCCCAATTCCAATTTTCCTGGCAAAATTTTGGCTTTCTTCCAGGTCAACATTGAAGACACCTCCTACCACTTCGAATTGATCAAACATTCCCGATGCTACCCTGTGAAGGATTCCAATAAGGGAATCACCACCACCACCCAGAATAGCAAGTTTTATTTTTTTACTCATTTTGTATTTTTAAAAGTTTTCTACTACTTTTTTATCTAGCTTCTCATTTTTAAAGAAAATAGCAAATAATATCATTACAACAAAGGCAAATCCTGCGGGAACTATCCAGATACTTTCCCAGTCGTGGCTGCCATCGGGGTTAAGATACATATCACTTATTTGTCCTGCAACCCAAAATCCTATTAACATACCAACGCCATATGTGGCAAGGGTAATTAACCCCTGTGCTGCACTTTTAATTTTAGGCCCTGCCTTGGAATCGGTATAGATTTGGCCGGCTACAAAGAAGAAGTCATAACATATCCCGTGAAGCGCTATTCCAATGATGAGCATATACATAAGTTCTCCCGCATCGCCATATGCAAATAATAAATACCTAAGCGCCCAGGTCAGCATTCCCGCCAAAAGAGTGATCTTAAAGCCGAATTTTTTAAAGAAGAAAGGCAGTAGCAGGAGGAATAATACCTCTGAAATTTGTCCGATAGTCATCATAGCCGTAGGATCTTCCATTCCAACTTCAGCAAGGAAAGGGTTTGCATTCTGGTAATAAAAGGCAAGCGGAATACAAATAAGTACAGAAGAGATAAAGAACATAAGGAAATTCCTGCCTTTTAATAAAGCCAGAGCCTCCAGTCCAAGAATATCCCTAAGGGTAACCTTCTCGTCTTTACTGCTTGGAGGAGTCTTAGGCAAGGTAAAACTGAAAAGTCCCAGTACAGCTGAAGCGATTGCTACCATAAGAAAAGTGTACCTAAGCATTCCCACTGCGCGGGCTGCAGGTGCATCCCAGGCAAAGACCAAACTTATCACTAATCCTGAGATGATCCATCCCAGGGTACCAAACACCCTTATGCCAGAAAATTGTTTTTCGGGATCATTCATTTGGAAAAAAGATATTGAATTTACCAGTGCCAGTGTAGGCATATAGATGATCATATATCCCAAAACATAGGGATAGAAGGTAGCAAAATCCTCGCTTTGATACATCATGTAGAGCAGCCCTGCTCCTGCAAGGTGAAGGAAGCCCAGAATGCGCTCGGCATTGAAGAACCTATCTGCAATTAACCCGATAATGAAGGGAGCTATTATAGCCCCCAGGATTGTGTTGAAAAAGCCATGGCAGTTTGTCCACCCGTGGCCTGTAAATTATTTCCAAGAAAAGTTCCAAGAGTTACAAACCAACCACCCCAAATAAAGAATTCAAGGAACATCATTGTAGACAATTGAAAGCGTACAGTATTTTTCATGCAATGAAAGTTGGTGATTAGTTATTTAATTTTTGTCCTTCTTCGATTAAAAGGTCTCTGGTTGCAATTATACCTTCTTCAGCGCTTAGATCTTGCCCTTCAAATTCAACCCCAATATAACCTGTATAGCCTGCATCCTTTACGATTTGAAGCATCCTGCCGTAGTCGATGCTGGTTTCCTGCCCATTTTCATCAAATTCATAGGATTTTGCACTTACGGCCATAGCGTGAGGCATCATCTCTTCAACGCCCTGATATTTTGGATATTCATCTACACAAGCAGCTTCCCAGCGTTCACCGCCTTCACGTTTTAAGCAAAAATTTCCAAAATCTGGCAGGGTACCACAGTTTTCCATATTCACACCTTCCATAACTTCTACAAGTAATGCAGCGTTGGAGGAAAGGTAGCCGTGATTCTCTACGAGAACATTGATGTTTTTCCCGGCTGCATAATCTGAAAGTTTTTTAAGGCCATCTATCGAGGCTGCTTTCCATTCTTCAGGCTTGTCACTACCAAAAAGGTTTACTCTAATGGCCTTTGCTCCAAGAAAACTGGCAGCATCTACCCATTTCTTATGATTCTCAACCGCCTGGTTTCTTTCCTCTTCATTTGGTATTGCAAGGTCTCCTTCACCATCTACCATAATAAGGACATTTTCTACATTATATCTATTACTTCTGTTTTTAAGAGTATCCAGTAAAGATTGCATAGCTTCAGGTGAATTACCTGCTTTTTCCAGCCATGGATTATACAGCCCACTTACATATTCAATTCCTTCAAATCCAAGTTCATTCGCTTTTTCAGCAAAATCAAGAGGATCCATTTCACCTTCGAAAATTGGGCGGCTTAGCGACCATTGTGCAAGGGACAACTTGAAAAACAGCTCTTCTTCTATATTTTCATCGGTTTGCTGTTCAGCAGTATCTACATTTTTTTTGTCTTCATTTTTACATGAACTAAAACCTGCAAGGAACAGGAGAGCGAGGAATAAAGAAGATAAAAATTTTGTTAATTTTTGGGTCATGTTTAAGGCTTAAAAGGTTAATTTAATTTTAAAGTTTAGATGGTTTTTTTAGAATCTTAAATGTAGACTTTTTTTTAAACCTGTAAAATACTAAACAATAATTGATATATTTGGCTCAATACGTTAACCCAAATAGTAAACTAATAACCAGATTGTGAGTAAAATTTATGAAAACGACACTTATGACGCTATCGTTGTAGGAACAGGAATTAGTGGCGGTTGGGCCGCTAAGGAATTATGTGAAAAAGGTTTTAAAACTTTGGTGCTGGAGAGGGGACGCATGGTTAAACATGTGGAAGACTATCCAACGATGAACGATGACCCTTGGGACTATAAGTTTAAAGGGCAGGTTCCACGTGAGGAAGCTAAAAGGCAGGAAAAGCAGGCACGAACAGGTTATACTGTTAATGAGGCGAGTAAACACTGGTTTGTAGATGATGTGAAGCATCCATATAATGAGGTTAAGAGATTTGACTGGATGAGGGGATACCATGTTGGCGGAAGATCAATAATGTGGGGTAGACATAGTTATAGATTAAGCGACCTGGATTTTACAGCCAACCAACAAGAAGGTGTGGCAGTAGACTGGCCAATAAGATATAAAGACATTGCACCCTGGTATGATTATGTAGAATCTTTCGTGGGAATAAGCGGGGAAAATCTTGGCTTAAGCCAGTTGCCAGATGGTAAATTCCTTCCCCCCATGGAATTAAATTGTGTGGAGGATCATTTGAGGAAAAATATGGCTGAAAATTTTGAAGGCCGTGTTTTAACCGCGGGACGGGTAGCCCATATTACAGGTGATAAACAATTTGAAGGCCGCGCAGCCTGCCAATATAGGAACAGGTGTATTAGAGGCTGTCCTTATGGAGCTTACTTTAGCAGTAACTCTTCGACCTTACCTGCTGCAGAACGTACAGGGAATATGACATTAAGACCAAATTCTGTCGTGCACGAGGTGATGTATGATGCAGATAATAAACGGGCGACCGGTGTAAAAATAATCGATGCTGAAACAAAGGAAACCATAGAATATAAAGCCAATGTTATCTTTTTATGCGCATCTGCCATTGCATCTACCAGTATTTTAATGCAGTCAAAATCTGACCGATTCCCGAATGGAATGGGTAATGACAGTGGTGAACTTGGGCATAATGTGATGGACCATCATTTTAAAGCCGGCGCCTCTGGTAGATATGAAGGTTTTGAAGATATGTACTATAAAGGTCGAAAACCAAACGGAATCTATTTACCGCGTTTTAGAAACCTAAACGGGAGTGACAATCTTGGATTCACCCGTGGGTATGGATACCAGGGAGGTGCCAGCCGTGGAGACTGGGCTGCAAACATTGCAGAAGCAGGATATGGAAAGGAACTTAAAGAAGCTATAGTAAAACCGGGAGGTTGGAATATGGGCCTCATGGGCTTTGGTGAAACACTACCTTATCATGAAAATAAAATGACCCTGGATTATGATAAGCTGGATGAATGGGGACTGCCAACTGTAACTTTTGATGCCGAATTTAAAGAAAACGAGCTTCAAATGCGCAAAGATATGGTCGAGCAGGCTGTTGCCATGCTGGAGAAAGCCGGGTTTAAAGATGTGAACGGTTACGACGATATTGGAGCCCCTGGTTTGGGTATTCATGAAATGGGAACTGCAAGAATGGGTAGAGACCGTAAGACCTCTGTCCTAAATGGTAATAACCAGGTGCACGATGTGCCGAATGTGTATGTTACAGATGGTTCTTTCATGACCTCTGCCGCCTGCCAGAATCCTTCATTGACGTACATGGCTATGACTGCCCGTGCAGCCGATCATGCATCAAAGAATTTCAAAAAGTCCAATGCATAAAAAAGTATTATGAATAGAAGACAAGCTTTAAAAAATTTAGGACTGGGAGCAGGGATCATGGTTGTGGGGCCCACGACCCTGGGCCTGCTACAAAGTTGTAAGAATGATCCAAAGGTGGATTGGGAACCGGTTTTCCTCTCTGTTTCCAATGGAGCTGCCTTAAAACAGGTATTGAATATTATACTTCCTGCTACAGAAACGCCGGGCGCTAATGATCTTAATATTGCCAATTTCATAGATTCCTATATGAACGAGGTGGCAAGTGAGGAAAGGCAAAGAAATTTTAATAGAGGTGCCAACGCCTTTGCCGCGGCTTTTAATGATATGTTCGATAAGGAGCCTGAAAACGGTGATGAAGAAGAATACCGGCAGATCGTTGATAAATATTTAAGGGCCACCCCTGAGCAACGTGAGGATTATATGCGCCGAAATACAGAGACGCAGGATCCAATGGATAAGGATCCCGAAGAAAAAATGGATTTTGAGGCCGGGGCTTATTCTTATCTTACAGATGTAAGGGGAATGGCAATTTGGGCCTGGAAAGCCAGCGAGGAAATTGGTGAAAATGTCCTGTGGTATGATCCTATCCCTGGCGAATATATTGCCTGCGGCCCGGTGACAGAACTAGGCAGCGGGAAGGCAATGTCATTATAAAAATTTTTTTACGTGATAAAAAAGGGGCTGGTGAAGAAGCCCCTTTTTATTTAAAATATATCCTGTAAGGAAATACTATCTATTTTAAAGGTAAATAAATATCTGCTCGCCAAAACCTTGAATCACCTCCCAACTCAGGATTTTCCTGGAAGATCTCCAGGGGAGTCTTTGTTATTTCGTGATTATTCTTTTCAGCATAATCCAGAATCCTTATCCAGGCAAGGTGAGAGTACATATAATTTCCATTATAAATTGCGTGAATGGAATTCTTTGCCGGGAAATCTTTAAAGTAAATACCTTTCGCAGGAACTTTTATACTACCTGTACCAATAGGAAAACAAAATTCATAAAAGATCTTGTTAGCTGGAAGATCCCAGTTGTTAACCTGTATCCTTGGCTTTCCTGCCATTTCCAATTCATTTTGCTTCATAAATTCAGCCAGCCTGCCAATTGTTTGCATCATATCCCCGGCCTTTTTTTCTATTTTGTTTTCGAGCGATATGCAAGCACAGGTTGCAGCAGGTGAAGGCACCATTCCGGTAATCTCCACCTTATATTGTTCGGTATCCATTTCAAGGGCCCACTTTAATCTTTTTAGATCCTGTGATAGAATTTCCTGCGTAGTGCTGCTGCCGGTGAGTAATTGTAGCCTGGAAAGAAAAGTATTCTCCTCATTTACCAGAACCTTTACCCTGGTTGTACTATCATTTTCTTCTTCAAAGAGCCATGTTATTTCCAGATTAGTACCTTCAACACTGGCTTGTTGCTCAATTTCATTAAACGGGGTACGATTTAGGTCATTAATATTCCCTAAGTTTTCATAATCGAATGCCAGGATCTTCTGGTATACCTCCCCGGGCAGACCAGCTGCCTTAAAACTTATTGAATAATCGTAGCTTTTCAAGATAAAATACCATATTCCCAAAACAGCAAGCAGGAGCAAAAAAATGCGAATCAAATTGGTCTTATGCATTCAAGTTGGGAAATTACATATTTAAAGGCTGTAAGGCAAGATCTTTTACGACGTGGGCCCCAAGGTTCAATCCCTGGGATAAACCTTCTTCAATAGCACTCCTATAGTGTATACCGCCGTAAAGCCTGCTTAAAGCAGCCTCGTTGGCTGCCTGGTGAAAAGAATTAAAGGACCTTACCGGCAGGCCATATTTTACTTCGGTATCGTCATCATAAGAAAAGTCCTCTCCAAACAATTGGGTCAAAACGGTTGCCGCAGCTCCAGATACTACAGAGTGGCCACTGGGATATTCCGGAAAGGGAGGGGTTTGTAGTACCGGTGCCCAGTTTTCATCTATAAAGCTGTTAATTAGAGTTTCGGGCCGTATAAGCTCACTACTATATTTTTCTTCCCAGCAGCTTATAAAAGCATCGGCAATGGCAACAGATGTTGCGGCATAGGCATATACCGTCCTGTCAAAATCCAGATCCCTTTTTTTACTGGCAATTTTCGTAATTCCCATCCAATGGCCGCCCGGGGTAATTTTTTTGGTTGCAAACATAAGGTGCCCCCGCTGAGTTGATACATAGGGGTTACAGTCCCAGAACCTGGCTGTTTGTATCTCCTCGCTTTCATTACCAAGAGTATCGAGTGAATATCTCAAAGTATAAACTTCCATAAGCTCTTGTTGGAATTTAGAATTTTTTCCATAGAAAATTCAGGTGGGGGAGCGGGTTTAAATTGTGAGGCCGAGTCCATGGAAAATGTTCTTATTTTAGCCCAGTGAGGCTCAATTCCATCCATATAAAGTGGGGGAGTAGGCTGCCAGCGATGGGGCTCATCTGAATATACAGAAAATTTTGGAAGGGTGCGGGTCTCCTTGTAATTATCCTTACTTTTCCAGTTTGCAACGTGGCCGGCTACTTCCAATCCGTAATTCTTTGAAGCTTCAAAAACCCTCTTATTTTGTTTTTTCCAGGCAGTATAAAGGCTATCGCGATAAGTTAGAAGTTCATTTTCTGAAAAAATAAGCTGCTTTCCTATCTCCATATGCGCTATAAGGGCAGCGAGCTGGAAATTAATGTTTGCTGTGGTATCTGGATCGGGTAAAGGTTCGAAATCTTTATAAGTATGGGAGAATGATTTTAATTTGTTATTTCCCTTTACCAGAACCTCATAAGCTGCAATATTAGAATAGGCATAGATCCTGCTGGCAACAGGAGGAGAAAAAATATCGTGCACCATGATCTCCGTTAGCCGGTCCATGGCATTGTGATAATCCCCTGCAGTTATCTCAATAGGTTCTGCCTGTTTCTCACAGCCGCCCAGCAGTAATGCTATGATAAAAATATGCAGAATATTCCTCATCTTATTTTGCAAGTTTGTAAAATTGTGGCTTGTCATTGTTCACTGTTACCATTAAATATCTTTCTCCATCAATCCTTATTATCGCAAGATTTCTCACACTCTTTTGGGTAAGGTTAAGCCCCAGGTGGTCTGCTTCAATTATTTTTCCTGATGAAGTGATCATAGCACCCGCCAGGCTACTGAAGTTCCCATGGTATGGGGTTACACCAAAATAATTTCCTGCAACCAATGCTTCATTTTCCCCGTCATTGTTAAAATCCTCTACTAAAAAGGAGGTAATCGGTGCTACCTGTAAAGGAGCTTCAAACTCTTTAAAAGTAAATGTTCCGCCTGAATTTAGCAAATATCCAGAGGCCATTGTTTCGACTGTTAAAAGCTCTGCCTTTTCCAGTTGTTCCTTATCAAAGATCTCTTCTATAGTTTTGCCTGCAAAATTCTTGTATGCAGGAAACTTTTTCCTTAGATAAGATAGCTGGCTCACCAGTTCATCCAATCCTGCAACGGGGTAATATTGACCATTTCTGGAATAGGCCACTATAGTTTCGGTACTGCCGTTACCATCAAAATCGCCGTAATACATACGCAATGGCTCATTTTTGCTGGCATTGAATTTCGTGTTTAAGCCCCAATTACCCAATAAATAATCCATTTTGCCATCACCGTTTATATCAAAGGGAATAATACTTTGCCACAGCCCTTTGAGATGTTCCTTTGTAAATTGGGAGGTCCTGTCCTTCAGAATTCCGTTTTCATTTCTAAAGAACCGCGGACTCATCCATTCTCCCACCACAATAAGATCTTTGTTATTGTCACCGTCAAAATCTGTCCAAATAGCATCAGTTACCATGCCAATATTCCTTAATTCTTCATTCTCTATAATTTCGAAGCTCCCCTTGTTGTTCTTAAGAAGGTAGGAGCCGGGGATCTTTCCGAAGTTATTGGAAACAGCGCCACTACCTATAAAGAGGTCCTGGAATCCGTCATTATCATAATCATACGCCCTTACTACCTTCCCATTTTCATAGTAGGAGGGAAGTTCATTTTTGCTGAAGGTCTTACCGTCATTTACATAATACCGGTCAAGCAGGGCCTTGCTATCTCCATAGAATTCCCCTCCCCCCGAAACCACAAATAGGTCCTTGTGGCCATTGTTATTGAGGTCTTCTGCAATGACTGAAATATCCTCGGTAATAGAGTCATTTAAGATATCGCTGAAATTCTGTTTTTTGAATCCCCGGGAGGATTGGTAGTATATAGAAGACGGCGCAAGTTTTGAACCTCCAAAGAAAATATCATCAAGCCCGTCCCCATTAAAGTCGGCCACTACACTGGCAGGGCCGCGGTCTGAAATTTTATAGGGAATAAGTTTTTGCCGGTTAAAGTCCACATAATTGTTTTCTTTATGAACATAGTCTATACCCGGGATTGAATCAATTTTGGTAAAAAAAGGCTCCGGTTTTGGAAAGACCTTTTTATAATTAACATTCTCCCTGTTTTCCCCCGGCGTGAGGTTGAGAGTTTGATTTAGCCGTACATCATATAATCTTTCAGCAGTATTATCTGGCCATATTACCAGCAGGGAATCTACTTTTTGCAGGTCACCATAACCAAAATGAATGATTGGCTCAGACGAGGATTGGAAACCCCGTGTGGTATATAATTGTTTCAGCTGCATATTTCCGTTATGGTAAGAGATCACTTTAGAGCCAATACCAAATGTGTTGGGAGCAGTAAAATTCATTTTTATCTTTAAATAAGAAGAATTTCCTGCGAAGTTGTTTACATATAAAGTTGCGGGGTGGTTAATATTATTGGTTACAATATCCATTGCTCCATTATTATTAAGGTCGCCCCAGGCGGCGCCAGTGGAGATTATGGAATCCCTGCCAAACCATTTACCCGATTGATCACTGAACTTTAGATCCCGGGAGCCCCGAAGGATGTAATTATGAACCTTTCCACTTGGCATCATATCCAGAGCTTTCTGGTCTACAAGCTTGGTAGTGGTGATCTTTTGCTGTATTTGTTCATTGGATACGTATTTTATATAATCAAGATCATTAGGCCGTCGTGGTATACCTGTGGCTATAAAAACATCCTGATGCCCATCGAGGTCAAGGTCCACAAAAAGAGGGCTCCAGCTCCAGTCTGTCGCTGCAAGGCCGCTGTACAATCCCATTTCCTGAAAATATTCCCCACTCCGGTTTATTTGCAACATATTACGGGTGTATTGCTGGTGGTAATTAAGCCGGTTGATCTTCATATTATGAAGGTCCAGTGGGTCATCTCCCATAGAGGCTTTAAGCACCTTTTCGTCTTCGGGGAGCATGTCCAGGGTTAAGATATCTGGATACCCGTCATTGTTCACATCCCCCACGTCACTCCCCATAGAGAACCTGCTTACATGGGTGAATTTTTCTTTAAGTTCTTCAGTAAAAGTGCCATCTCCGTTATTGATATAGTAATAATCATCTTCATGGAAATCATTGCTTACGTAAATATCTGTAAGACCATCATTATTGAAATCGGCCGTTGCCAGTCCTAGTCCATACCCGTTTGCACCACCGTATATTCCCGCTTCTTCACTTACATCTATGAACTTTCCGTTATCATTTCGAAATAATTTATCTCCACTTTCTACAGTACGATTATTTCTTATATCTGCCGGGCCATAAGTATTTACTGTATGTACCGCATGGTTTAAAAGATACATATCCAGATCGCCATCATTATCATAATCAAAAAAAGCCGCGGTAGAGGAGTAGTTTTGAATTGCCAGGCCATATTTTTCAGCTTCTTCCGTAAACGTATTGTCCCCGTTATTGATGAATAGTTCATTCTTCCCGCGTAATCCATTAATGCCTACCACTGCACAAACATAAATATCCAGGTAGCCGTCCCCATTGACATCGGCCATGGTTACGCCCGTATTCCAGCTTGAATTACCTGCAACCCCGGCAGTTTTTGTTATATCCTCAAACTTCATGTTCCCCTGGTTTAAGAAAAGCTTATTTGGAACCTGATTGCCTGTTAAATATATATCGGGAAGGCCATCATTATTAATATCGCCAATGGCAACACCACCGCCATTGTAGAAGTACAAATAATCCAGAATGTTCAAGACATCTGTTTCTGTAAGGGTGTTGGTGAAATCAAGTCCTGTTTCCTTAACAGCCGGCGTCTTGAAGAGAAACTCCTCTTTAGGGTCGTTTTTACAGCCTGTGACAATAAAAAATACTGCTGTCAAGAGCAGGGGTAAAAATGAACCTATGTAATTATTGAGCTTACCCATTAGTTCAATTTGTATATTTCAGGAGACTCATTATTTTTTCCCGCAATGAGGAATTTTTCCCCTTTCCTATTAGTGAACAGGCGAAGGGCACGTACCTGTCCTTTTAAAATAAGACCTGATTCTTCAGGTTTCATGATATGGTAGGAGCTTTCTTTACTTCTGTTTAAAACGATCCCCTGGTTGGCATCCAGGCGGGTAAACTGTGGTTTGAGATTATGGTTATTCCCGGCTAGAATGATATTTTTATTACCCACTTTAGTTTCAAATATTTCAAGGGCATGAATGCTGGATAATTGCACCTCGGCTGGTAATTCTTCCACTGTAAAAGTGCCATCTCCATTATTGATAGCCACCATACTTTTAAACGTTGAAATATTCTTTACTATAGAGTTTTCCAGGATCTCTGCTGAAAATAATTGGTCTATGGACCTTTTCGCATATTCAGAGAATTTGAGGTTTTGTTTTTTGATAGAAGAAATTTGTCCTGCAAGTTCCCTTCTTAAATGAACGGGAATATCTTTTCCATTAATTGGACGGGTGAAAATTTGTTCAATAGTACCATTATTATCAAAGTCGTTGATGTAAACCTTAACAGGTCCTTCCAAAGAAGGGTTATAGAATGAATTGGTACCCCGGTTGCCCAGGATGAGATCCTTATGGCCATTGTTGTTAAGATCTATTGCAGCAACAGCCGTCCAGGCACCCGTAAATTCATCAAGGTTGGTATTATATGGGAGCAAGCCCTGGGGAGTGGATCTGAATATTTTAGGTGCCATCCAGTCTCCTGTGACTACCAGGTCTTTTTTCCCATCTCCATCCATATCCTCCCAAATAGCAGAGGTAATCATCCCGATATTTTTTAACTCAAATGCCTTTGCTTCTGTTACATCCTTAAAATTCCCATTACCATCATTTTCCAGTAACTGGTGAGTAGGGTTTATGCCATAAATGCCCGGGACACTGCGACTTCCAATAAAAAGGTCCAGGTCTCCATCCCCATCAAAATCGTGAGCGGTTACTACTGCCGCATTATGTCCTGTAGATGGTAATGTATTTTCCAACCGCACAAAATTTGCATTTCCCCTGTTTTCATAAATTCTTGGTTGATAAAGAGAGCCTTCAGCACGAACATTGTTACCTCCAGAAACTACTATAAGATCTTTTTTACCATTTCCTGTAACATCTGCAAAAATGGCATCGACATCTTCAAATTCTGCATCCTGGATAAATATCTCATTATTAGCTTCTGTAAAATTACCGGGAGAACGCTGCAGGTATAATTTCCCTGGCTGGTTGCGGGCGCCTCCAATAAAAATATCCTCATTACCGTCACCATCCACATCACCCACAGCAAGAGCAGGTCCTTCCCTTGAAAGCATTTGATGTATTAGCCCCTCATAGTCAAAATCCACGTAATTGTCTTCCTTATGAGCCTGTAGCTTGTGGTTGTGCTGGCTAAATAGGGGAGTGGTGGAAGGCACAGGTACTGAAATATCGAAATCTGCATTCTGTTGGTCCAACATAAGCACCTGGTTCACAGCTATATCATAAACCATCTCAATTTGCCGGTTTGGCCATATAACCTGCAAGGAATCTATTTTTACGGCTTCACCAAGTCCAAAGGTAAGGGCATAATCTATGGAGGATTGGAAGCCCCGTGTAGGGATCAATTCCTGGTAAATGATTTTATCTTTTATATAGAGGTTTACGCGGCTGCCTATTGCAAAGGTGTTTTTTCCTTCTCCTTTAAGGTTGACCTTCAGGAAATTGTTAGCGGTCATTTTATCTGAATTATTTCTATAAACAGAAAGCTCACTATTCACATTGCTCACAATAAGGTCTAAATCCCCATCCCCGTCAAGATCCCCATAAGCAGAACCATTTGAGAAACCCGGGGTAGCCAGTCCCCAATCTTCAGCTACATTTTCGAAGGTAAGGTTCCCATTATTTTTAAAAGCATAGTTTGGAATGGGAGTACTTGGCATTTGATTGAGGATTGAATCAAATTCCTTCTTTTTGCCGGTAAGTACCATTTTTTGAAGTATATCATTGGCAAAAAAGTCCATGAAATCCTGGTTTGTAAGGTCATGATAAATCCCGTTGCTTACAAAGATATCCTTGAAACCGTCATTATCCATATCAAAGATAAGGGCACCCCAGCTCCAGTCTGTTTCAGCGACCCCGCTGTAAAATGCTATTTCGCTAAAGGTGTTATTGGTATTGTTAAGCTGCAGGGTGTTCTGCATATACTGGTGGTAAAAATCATTATCCAGTTTGCGTTTGTAAAGGTCGTACCGCTCGAAATCACTTGTGTTCTTTAGCCGTTCATCATCCTCTGGCAACATATCTGTTACAAAAATTTCCGGAAAGCCGTCATTATTGATATCGGCCAGATCTGCCCCCATGGAGGAAAGGCTTAAATGAGAAATATAATCTTTAATTTGTTCCCTAAAAGTACCGTCGCCCTGGTTGATGTACAGATAATCCCGTTCATAAAAATCATTGGATACATATATATCGGGTAGATTGTCATTATTTACATCGCCAATGGTAACACCCAGACCAAAGCCAATAAGGCTCCCATAGATGCCGGCCTCTTCACTCACATCTTCAAAAACTCCATTGTTGTTTTTCAGCAATTTATCGCCCCCGCCTTTAAAAACTTCAGGCAGGTTCCAGTCATCACTTCTTAAATCTCTTTTATTGGCATATCCCAGGCTTGAAACCGGAATAAAACTGTTATTGAGGATGTACACATCAAGATCTCCATCCCCATCAAAATCAAAAAATGCGGCATGGGTGGTAAAACCATTCTCATCAAGATTATATTGAGCTGCAGCCTCTGTAAATGTAAGGTCACCATTATTAATGAACAATTCATTGCGGCGGTCTTCACCTTCTATATTCCCTGCATTGCTTACATAAATATCAAGATAGCCGTCGTGATTGATATCCACAAGAGTTACTCCTGTAGACCAGGCTTTAGTGCCTCCTGTTCCTGAAGTTGCTGTGATATCCTTGAATTTAAAGTCGCCCAGGTTGAGGTAGAGTTTATTTTCACCCATATTTGAAGTGAGGTAAACATCTGGCAGGCCATCATTATTGATATCACCAATTCCTACCCCGGCTCCATTATAAAAATTACGGTATTTGAAGATATTAAAGTCCTTTTCGTTCTTTACCTGGTTTGTAAAATCTATTCCCGTTTCCTCTGCAGGGACTTTGCTGAATAAGAAGTCTTTCTGCTCCTTTTTTTCCCCGGTATTGTTTTGATCTTTTTTAACACATGCTGCTGCCAATAACAAGCCTATCAATGAGAGAAGTACCTGTTTAGGGATTTGTTGTAGCTGGTAGGAATAGTGCATCATTTGACTATAAAAAGGAATTAAATTTCCTATGGATTTGGAGCTACAATTTAACAGAATTTTTTGAAGCAGGAAATAAAAAAAGGGCTTAAAAGATAAACTCTTAAGCCCCGTTTTTATTATTAAATAATCCTGTTAATATCCCGGATTTTGGACCAGGTTAGGATTGGAAGTTAATGCTATAGATGGGATTGGGAAAAGATTTCTGGTATCATCTGTTGCAGGTTTGAATTCCCATGCTTCAGTGAATTGTCCAAATCTTATAAGATCCTGTCTTCTCCACATTTCAATATAGAGTTCCCTACCTCTTTCATCGAGCATATCCTGCTCTGTTAAAGATCCAAGAGGAGAGGCTTGTCTTAATTCCCTTAGCTCATTTACAAGTGCCAGGGCGTCTCCACCTGTACCACCTCTCATGATAGCTTCTGCCTTCATTAAGTGGGCATCTGCATACCTGAACAGAACCATATGTCCTGTGTACGCACCATTCGTAGGATGATATTTAAGTACTCTAATACCAGTACTCTCATTATTACCCAGAAGTCCTGGTAATTCTTTGGTGTAGAAAAGTGGATTTCCACCACGATCTTCAGTCATATTTCCGTCCAGTTCGTATTGCTGTCCAAACAGGAAGCCTATTCCAATATCAGAACCATCAATAAAACCATCACCGTCGTCATCTCTGCCACCGGCAAAATAACCATCACCTTCACCTACACGTGTACCTTCGTAGGGAACAAATCCTCTTCGCTCTTCCTGCCCGGCATCAGGGTGGTTGTGCTCAGGGCTTCCCTCAAACAGATCATAGAATTCAGCAAGAGTTGAAAAGCCATTCCATCCTCCCCCTGTGTTATCGGGAACTGTTTGGAAATAATGCAATCCATTCCATATGCGTGAACCTACACCTGTATTAGTAAACCAGATAGTTTCTGTATCTACTGCAGGCTTAAAGATCTCGAAATAGCCACTCTGCAATCCAAAACCAAAATCAGAAATTGCATCCACATGACTAACCACCTGGGTCATATCTGCAGCATCTGCAGTAGCATTTCCTAAATAGATATGTTTATTCAATAAGATCTTAGCCATAAGGTAATGGGCAGATGCCTTACTTGCGAAATTTGCATCGGGTCCCGGACCAGTCGCAGGAAGATCTGGTAAAGCTTCTGTAAGATCCTTCATAACAAAATCAAACGCCTCGCTCCTGGTCATAACCCTTGGATCAACATCTGCTCCTTCATCTACTTCTCTAAAAGGAACCTGTCCAAAAAGGTCCATAACCCAAAACATACTAAATGCTCTTAAGAATTTGGCCTCAGCCAGTTGTTGCGCATTTGCATTACTTTCTGGAGCTATAATTTCAGAAAGATTAAAGACATTTCTGTTATATGCATTCCAGCTATTGAGAATGAACTGGTGGTTTGGATCCCAGGTATGCTGGTGGAGGGTTCTCCATAATCCATTATCACCCCAGTCTGTTCCCCGAGTGGGAACCAACATCTCATCTGATGTTACTTCCTGCAGGGCAAACAAATTCTCCTGTGTATCCAGCTGCCCTCTTATCTGGTCATAACTACCTACCAAAGCACTGGGAACATCACTTACTCCAGAGAACCCGTCCCCGCTGTCCTCACGGAAAATTGAATCGGTCTCTTCAAGCTCAAGATCAGTACAAGCTGTAAAACTTAGCACCGCTCCAAGCAAAATCGATGATTTAATAAAATTAATTTTCATATTATTTTTTATTTATTAGAATGACACGTTAAGACCTAAAGTTACAGTTGTTGCTCTTGGATAGCTAGTATACTCTATCCCCGCTGTAGGAATACCATTCAATGATTTATCTGTATTAACTTCAGGATCCAACCCGGAGTAACCGGTAATAAGGAACAGGTTTTGTCCCGTAACACTTAAACGTAGTGCATTTAGGAAACTGTCTGGTCCTACTTCAAAATTATATCCAAGGGTGGCATTTTGTAATCTCAGGAAGTCACCTTTTTCAAGGAAACGGGTCGAAACATCTGGTGCATTATTAGCTGCCTCTCCATTTCCTATTACATTTCTTGTAACGTTGGAACCAGAGTTCAATGCTCCTGCAGTAAAGAAGGCATTCTCTGTATTATTATATACGTAGAATCCAAACTGTCCTGTTAGGAAAGCAGATAGGTCCCAATTACGATATTCCATACGTGTGGAAATACCAAGGTTGGTAGTAGGTAAGGCGCTCTTACCCACAAAGGTTTGTACATCCCCATTTGGATATATGGTTTGCCCATTTTCATCAAATCCTCCAAATTCTCTTAGATAATATGAAAATAGCGGTTGTCCCCCTGCCAGAAGTTGAGCATAGGCATTAGTTAAACCCTGCCCGTTAATACCTCCAGTTTGGATCAAACCATCGAAATCCTCTACCATATTCTCATTATAGGCAATGTTGAATCCAACATTCCAGAAGAATTCCTGATCCTGGAAAATATCATAGTCCAGGCTAAATTCAACCCCCTTGTTAATTACATTCGCATCCAGGTTTTCCCATACGAAATCCTGGGCTGCAGGTTGTGCAGAGAAGGTCTGGAATAAAAGATCTGTGGTGGACTTATAATAATAGTCTATAGAACCGCTAAGGCGATCGTTTATAAAACCAAAATCAAAACCAACGTTGGTCTGGGAAGTAGTCTCCCATTTAAGATCTTCATTTCTAAAAGTCACCTGGCCTGTTCCCGGGATATTTATCTCCCCGTTATCGTTTATACCAAAACCTCCAAATCTATCACGTGGTGTGTATAAGTTGTAAGGTATTTCCTGGTTACCGGTTACCCCGTACCCAACTCTAAACTTAAGAGTCGAAAAAGTATCGGGAATAAAGTCTTCGTCACCTAATTGCCATGCAAAGGCTCCAGAAGGGAAATAACCGTATTGGTTATTCCCACCAAAACGTGTAGAACCATCTGCACGCAGGGTAGCAGTGAAAAGATATTTATCTGCCAAAGTATAATTTACCCTACCAAAGAAAGATTGTAGCTCATCTATAGTATAGAAGGTATCTCCTGCAACAGCTCTCGCACCCAATCCAGATGGAGCGGTAGGTCTTTCTGTAACTACATTCGGAAATAATCTATTAACGAACATTCCATTTTGATCATACCCATATTGTTGATATGATCCCTGGATGCTACCTTCGAGAATATCGCGGGAAGACTGCAAATCATTGATCATTGCATCCATTGCAGTGCTCTGGAAGCCCCATCCACTTACATTGATTCCCTGGCGGTCAAACTCTTGATAAGAATAACCTATTAATGCGTCAATTTTTGAATTTTCAAAAGCTTTTTCATAGTTAAGGGTAAATTCCATCAGCTTGTTAGTGTTGTCAATCTCATTGATCTGAGACCTTCCGTTCCCCGGTACCGCACTAAGTACCCCCTGAATGTCTCCTGAAATTCCGAAACCACGATAAGACTCAGCTTTATCATATCCCAGGTTTAACCTGGCAGAAAGACCCTGTACAATTTCATAATCTGCAGAAAAGTTCAATAACATCCTGTCAGTCTCTGTTTCATCAAGGGTATACTTCAAGAGCGAATTAGGATTAAGCTGCCCGGTGAATGGAGAATCTGGATCGCTTGGAAGAGTTGGATTGGCTCTATAGGCCCCTCCAAGTAAATCCCCCTGGAAACCTGCATTATTTGAAATAGGAGCACGTACATCATTTACCCTTGAAACAGCGGTTTGAAGTCCTAATTTAAGCCTGTCATTGAATAAACGATGATTGATGTTCAATCTACCTGAAAGTCTTTCCATAGAAGAATTTTCCACTATACCCATAAGATCTGAATAACCTAATGATACCCTGTAATTCCCCTGATTATAGGAATTTGCGTAGGACAGGTTATGTTCCTGGGTAAATGCAGTCCTGGTGATCTCATCCTGCCAGTCTGTATCCCCGCCAAAATCTGCAGCAGCTCTGTCCCCACCTATACCTTCGTAGGCATTAAGAAATTCTTCCCTGTTTAAGAGGTCATACGAATTTGCAGGCGTTGCAACACCCAGATTAGTCGAGTAATCAAACCTTCCTCCAGTCATTCCACGACCAGATTTGGTAGTTATGATCACAACTCCATTGGCACCCCTGGAACCATATATGGCAGTTGCAGAAGCATCCTTAAGCACACTCATACTCTCAATATCCTGCGGATTTAAAAAGTTGAGAGGGTTTTTTGGTGAACTATCACCAAAACCTACGTTTGTTCCTCCTGCAGAAACATTATCTCCTGCCAGTGGAACTCCATCTACCACAAATAATGGGTCATTTCCACCTCGCACAGAGGTTGTACCACGAATACGGATATTAACCCCCGCACCGGGCTCTCCACTTGCAGAGGTAACTTGTAAACCGGCAGTTCTACCCTGGATTAGTTCTTCTGGAGAAGCAACCACCCCACGGTTAAAATTCTCTGCGGTCACAGTGGCTACCGCACCTGTTGCATCTCTTACCGTTGTTTGGCCGTAACCAATAACCACCACTTCGCTTAATGCCGAGGCATCTTCACCAAGTGTCACATTAATTGTTTCTCTCCCGTTAACAGGAATTGTTTGGGTTGCATACCCTAAAAAACTAAATACCAAAACAGCATCTGCCGGTACGTTGTTCAAGGTGTAGACCCCGTCAAAATCTGTAGTGGTACCATTTGAAGTACCCTGCGCTAAGATGTTTACACCGGGTAATGGCATCTCCCCATCTGTTACTGTTCCTGTGACTGTTTGAGCTTCGACAAAAGCAAAACTTAAGACAGCCAAAAGCAACAAATAACCCTTAAGAAATTTTTGTTTCATAAAATTCATTTTTCAATTTGATTAGTTAAAACCTGATAAGTTCAATTACTAAATTTAATGAAAAATAAACCGAAAAATCAAACATATCATATTCGCAAACCATTTAGTAATAGCATTTTTTCATTTTTTAGGCAAGTTTTCTTCATTTTATGCAAGGGAAAAATGGCCGGTAGTAAGGGGAGGTGCAGCAGAAGAACCCTTGGAACTACAAGGTTTCTGCCTAATTTTGACAAAATTCTAACTTTCTATTAAAAGTTAAATTTGAGAGTGTTAATAAAAATTTAAAATTTAGAGTTATAGGACGGCGATACGCAGTTTTTGGGGTATAATTTCGGCTTCAATAGATTTTCTTTTACCCAGATATTCCCCGTCGATCTGGAATGGTACTGGAGTATGACAGGTAATTTTAGCTCTCTTTGTACTAATAACCTCAACCACTGCAGGGTCAAGATCTACAACATTTCTTAAAGTTTTTAAGATCTCGATGAAATCAAATTCCTTATAAATGAGGATCTCAAAAAATCCATCATCAAGTTTACCCTTAGGATTGACCTTAGCTCCTGTGCCATAGGAACTGGCATTGGCTATTGCCAGGAGAATACCCTCTGCTTCGAAGACTTTATCATTAGCTTCTACCGTGAACTTAAAAGGATAATCGCTGTTCAAAAGAGTTGGGACAGTTTGAAGGAAATAACCCCATTTACCTCTTATGCTGGATTTTTCATACCTCCTAATAAGCTCTGCGTTAACTCCAAAATCACTCATATGAAGACAATAATCACCATCAAGCAGTATTATATCAAGGTAATTAAAACTATCTCCAAAAGCGGCCGTTATTTGCTCTGGAAGGGTTGCAGGTAATTTTAAGTTAAAAGCAAGGCCGTTGGCAGATCCTGCCGGAATTATTCCCAGGGGAATATCCTGATCTTTTAAAGCCTCAGCTGCAAGTTTTATAGTACCATCACCGCCCGCTACAATTAGACGGCTGGGGTTCAATTCTTTGATCCTTTCCTTTAAATTAAATACATCCTCTCTGCCAGAGGTTTCAAAAACAAAAAGAGTTGCTTGCTTTTTGATCACCTCTTTTTTAATATCCTCTATAAGATCTGTTTTGTCCATAGCCCCCGAAATTGGATTAACCACCAGCAAAACATTCTTTATCGCTCCCATTGCTTTAATTTGTAGCTAAAATTAATTATTTTGGAGAAAATTAGAGTTAATAAAAAGTCAATAGGGTGAAATTTGATTTAAAATTATACAGGGGTTATGTGAACGATAATCACCTGGTAGTGTTTGGACATGTATTTGAATCCTGGGCACCAGATAAGTATCGCACAGACAGGCGGGGTATAAAACATGCCTTTTCTATTATTCATATGTTTCGCATAAAGCCCTTAAAGAACATCCCTATTAAACTTAAATTCAAAAATCTTGAGGTAATAACAAAAACCCTGGATGACGGTTATTTTAGATTTGATGTTCCTTTTCATGAAGAGCTTGAGAGCGGCTGGCATGAGTACTGTGTCTCATGCAAGATAAATGAATTAGGTATTATTGAGAGAGCAGAGCTTTTAAAGCCTTTTGAGAGTAAAGTGGGAATAATATCTGATATTGATGACACCTTTCTAATTTCCCACAGCAATAGTTTTTTCAAAAAACTATATGTGATGTTACTAAAAAATATAAATAAGCGCAAGATCTTTGATGATGTGGTAAAGCATTACCAACATTTAAGTATAGCAGGGCAGGACAGCAAGGAAGCGTCCAACTCATTTTTTTTCGTTTCCAGCAGTGAATGGAACCTGTATGGATTCATAAATGATTTTGCTGAAATGCACGGGTTACCAAAAGCGGTTATAAAGCTTAAGAAGATAAAGACAGGAATTTCAGATTTTCTTTTCACCGGCAGGGGCAGTCACAATCATAAGTTTGAAAAGATAAAGGATATAATCTCTTTTTATCCAGATCTTCAGTATGTACTATTAGGAGATGATTCCCAGCATGATGCCTATATTTATGAGCGTATATGTAAGATTTTTCCAAAAAATATTAAAGCGGTCTACCTGCGCCAAACCGGAAAAAAGCAAAAAATCAAAGTATATTCTGTCCTGAAGAATATTGAGAGCCTTAATGTAGAAACCTGCTATTTTTTAGGGAGCGACAAGGCGATCCTGCATTCCAAAAACATAGGGATTATTTGATCTTTACTTAAATCAAAGAAAACAGGGTTATTAGGAAAAGCTGCTGTGTAAGGTCTCAATTTCTTGATCTGAAGAAATTTTAGGTGCGGATTTTTAGTTTGGTATGAAAGTCATGGGCCAGTGCCCATTCTCCTTTGATTCTCTTATATTCGCTACTTCATTAATCCATTTAATTTTGAACGCAACTTTTTTTATCCAGGCCGGTCTTGATCTTCCTAAAAAGGCTATTGAAAATACCGTGGAACTGCTCAGGAATGATGCCACTATTCCATTTATTGCCAGGTACAGGAAAGACCAAACAGGGAATCTTGATGAGGTGCAGATAGAGAAGATCCATGACCTCTACAAACAACACCTCGAACTGGAAAAAAGAAAACAGGCAATAATTAAAGCCATTGATGCCCAGGGCGCTTTATCCGGGGATCTTAGGGATCAAATAAGCAGGAGCACCAGCCTTAGCGATCTTGAAGACCTTTATTTACCCTTTAAAAAGAAAAGAAAAACAAAAGCAGATGCAGCCAGGGAAGCGGGTTTAGAACCGCTTGCAACAATGATCCTTGAGCAAAGGGAAAAAGATATAAAACAAATCTCAAAAAAATTCCTCAATGCTAAAATAGAATCCATAGATGATGCTTTGCAGGGGGCTAAGTATATTATTGCTGAAAGGGTTAACGAAGATCAAAAAGTGAGGTCAGCCTTACGGAACTTGTATAGGTCCCGGGCCGTTATAACTTCAAAGGTGCTAAAAGCTGAAGCAGATAAGGCTGAAGCTCAAAAATTCAAACAATATTTTGAATGGGAAGAATCATTAAAAAATATACCTTCCCATAGATTTCTTGCTATTTACAGGGCGTCCAAGGAAGGATACTTAAGGCTGAAGATCGAGGTAGAGCAGGAGGAGGCAGTTTCAAGAATTCTTAGGTCTTTTCAAAAAGGTAAAAATAAACTGCTGAAAGATGCTGTAGAAGATGCCTACAACCGGTTACTAAAGCCATCTTTTTATAATGAATTTCTGGGTGAAGCAAAAAATAAAGCCGACGCAGATGCCATACAGGTTTTTGCCTCTAACCTGGAACAGCTGCTGCTTTCACCACCTTTAGGGGAAAAACGCATCATGGGAATTGACCCCGGTTTTAAATCTGGTTGTAAAGTTGTATGCCTGGATGAGAATGGTTCCTTATTATATAATGAAACCATTTATCCTCATCCTCCTCAAAGAGAAGGCTCCCTTGCCGGTAAAAAGCTAAGGTCTTTGGTAAATGCTTATCAAACAGAAGCAATTGCTATTGGAAACGGAACTGCTTCAAGAGAGACAGAGCATTTTATCAAGAGCATAAAATTTGACAGGGATGTAAAGGTATATGTGGTCAACGAGGCCGGAGCCTCTGTGTATTCTGCTTCCAGGGTTGCCAGGGAAGAATTTCCAGATTATGATATTACAGTAAGAGGAGCTGTATCCATTGGAAGGAGGTTAAGTGATCCCCTGGCAGAGCTTGTTAAAATAGATCCTAAATCTATAGGAGTGGGACAGTACCAGCATGAGGTCGACCAAACAAAACTAAAGGAGAAACTCGATTTTGTTGTTATGAGTTGTGTAAACCGAATAGGGATTAATTTAAATACAGCCAGTAAAGAGTTGCTTTCATATGTTTCAGGAATAGGGCCTGCACTGGCAGAAAATATTACTGAATATCGAAAAACAACCGGTCCTTTTAAAAACCGAAAAGAGTTGCTCAAAGTTCCCAGGCTCGGGGCTAAAGCCTATGAGCAAGCTGCCGGATTCCTTCGAGTAAAGGATTCAACAAACCCTCTTGATGACTCTGCCGTTCATCCTGAAAGATATGACCTGGTTAAGAAGATCGCCGGAGACTTTGATCTTGAGGTGAAGGAATTAATTGGGAATACAGATATTTTGGAGAAGGTTAAACCTAATAATTATATCCAGGTAGATCTTGGGTTATCAACATTACGGGATATCCTCAAGGAATTGGTAAAGCCGGGGGTTGATCCACGTCAAAGGATATCGTTTTTTGAATTCGATCCTTCGGTGAGAACAATTGAAGATGTGAATGCCGGGATGAGCCTGCCAGGAATTGTTAATAATATCACCAATTTTGGCTGTTTTGTAGATATTGGGATAAAAGAAAGCGGCCTGGTGCATATCTCGAAACTTGCAAAAGGTTTTGTAAGTGATGTAAATGCTGTTGTAAAACTAAATCAACAGGTAACCGTGAAGGTACTGGATGTAAATCTTGAATCCAAAAGGATCCAATTATCACTTATAGATTAATTGGGGAGGGTTTTTTTAAAAAAAAAGCCCGTTTGACACTTGGCAAACGGGCTTTTACACTCAACAAAAATGATTTCATTTACCTTTTTCTTCGGTAATTGGAACCATCAAACTCTCTTCGTTCATAGAAGTTATCATCATCTGTAGTTCTTCCCCTGTCACGATCACTGCGATAAGTTGCATCGTTATCTCTCCTACCATGATCATCCCTGTGGGCCTCACGTCTCTCGTTTTCCTTAAAAGCAGAATCGTGCTGGCGACTGTCGGCTACATTTGTTCTGTCATCATGGCTTCTCTTGTCATCATCTGCCGTGGTGCCGGTAACAACAGTTCTTTGAGTTTCATCTCTGTCCCTGTCTCTGTCTCTCCTGTCATTGTGGTCGACAGTTCGATCTCTGTCTCTACGATCATGGTCACCTCTATGCCTGTCGTAGGAATCCAGAACTACCACTTCATATTCCCTGTTAACATTCGCTCCTTTTTCAATTCGTTTGGTCTCTGCAAAGGTTTGGTGGTTGATCCTGTCTGTATAAACAAATTTCTGGTCATCATTTAAATTCACAAGGCCAACAGGAATGATAATATGATTTTCTCCTTCCTTATTGATAAACTCGTGGACATCGCTATCTGCAGGTTGACCGTAAGGATCATGATCTGCCTCGATTATGCTATTATCCACTTCAACATCCAGATAAACCACCCTTTCTGTTTTTTTATTCACAAGCAGGTTATCTACCTTACCAATTACCCTATTGTCTTTATCCTTCACCTGCCAACCTCTTACATCGGGATCATCACTTGCTATTTTATAATCTGATAGTTCATTAAGGTAAAAAAGGTGTTTATTTTTATTTTCATGTTTAGTTGCCATAATATCTTATTTTATAGGTTACTCATACTTCTCAGGACATCTGCTGCCTCTCTGAAAAATGAATTAATTTCTTCTTTTTGCTCCAGGGTTAGTGTAGAGCTATCTATATCCTGCAGTGCAGTTCTCACATCCTCAACATCCCCAGATAGGTTTGGGAAGTTTTCTTCCTGCATCCTTTCAAGTACATCGACAATTTTATTTCCGGTTTCCTTGATCTTATCGGCGTGATTTGTTGCCTGGGGATTTTGAGTGATCGCCTCTGCTTCATCTCTCATTTCCTCAAGATCCTTATCAATATCCATATTTACTTCTGCAGCTTTGGCTTCAACAGCATCTATAAGGTGAATCAAAGCATTATTAGTGTATTCGTGGTCTACTCCCATTCTCTCACGGTCTCCCACGTGAGAAAGATAATTTGATACACTGTCATCATTGAGAGTATCACGTGAGGTCTCATCCCATCCCATGGTAGAGTTATCATTATCTCTTCTTTGAGCATCTGTATAAGTAGTATCACTAACCTGCTCTGTTCTATTATCGTCCATGTCGTCCATGTCATCATCATTTCCCGCAAATAGGAAATAAAGAATAATACCAAGAATGATTAATCCTACCAGGATCCATGGCCAAATAGGTTTTTTCTTTTCAATTTTAATTTCTGCCATAATTTTAATTTTTTGATTAGTAATTGCTTTAAACACTACCTACGAAATTACCATATAGGTTAAGGGATATGTATTAAGGTTAGGCTAAACTATTGTTAATTAAGCACTAAAGCAGGAGCAGAAGGTTAAACCTATGGTTACTTTCGTTAAAATATTGAGAGTTCTTATCAATTCTTTTTCAGATAGAAGAGTTAGGATCACTGCGCCTGCCCAACCTGTTCGACACTCCTGGATATCGGAATTAAACCTTAGCGGCGAAAAAATTTAGCTTATCTCCCCGAACAAAACCTGAAGTTTCTTAATCTTATATAGATACCGTTCCAGGCTTTTATAATGAATGCTTATACAGGTAAAAACCTAACAACTATTTTTGTTCTTTATTCCGGCAACAATAGTTCTAATTTTCCCTATTAAGCTCTTCAACACTTTTTTCCAGAATTTCAAGCCCTTCCTTGGCAGTTTTTATATCTATGTTAAGTGCCGGAAAGAAAACCAGGCTACTGCCTTCGGTATCCATTAAAAGACCGTGTTGGAGGGATCTCTTCCTTATTTGAGTAGCGTATTCCTGGTCTTTAACATCAACCCCTATAGCAAGCCCTTTAATCCTTATTTCTGTTTCAGCGTTAAAATTTATATCCTTTAATTGCTGTTCAAAAAACTTTCCTGTTTCCTTAATATTATTAAATAATTGCTGTTTATGTTCAATGAGGTAATTAATAGCTACAAGACTTGCGTCCACACTTATTGGATGCCAGCCATATGAAGAGTATAAACCAACATCTTCCTCCACCTTATTTGCAATTTCATCTGTTATTATCACTGCACCTATACCCGCGTGGCCTGCAGACATTGCCTTGGCCATGCATATCATATCTGGTTTAATGTTGAAATGTTCAGTAGCAAAAATTTTACCTGTTCGGCCAAATCCTGTAATAGCCTCATCCATAATAAGCAGGGTCCCGTATTGCTTACAAAGGTTGTCCAGCTTTTCCATGAATTCTGAAGATGGGATCACTACCCCCAAATTACAAATAACCGGCTCCATAATGAATCCAGCAAGGCTGTGGTCCTTTAGTTTTTCTTCCAATGTTTTAAGTGCTTTATCATCCAGGGGAAGATCGATCTTTTCACAACCCGGAAGCAAATTAGGAAAGCTGCTATGTTTTGAAGAAGCTCCAAGGCTTATAGAGGCTATAGTATTCCCGTGATAACTCCCTTCTACAGATATGAATTTTTTCCTGCCTGTATACATCATTGCCATTTGCATGGCAGCCTCTACAGCTTCAGATCCTCCTGTGGTACGAAAGCTTGTGGTTAAATGAGTAGGGGTGAGATCTGCCAGTAATTTTGCAAGTTGTGTCCAGGGTTCATAATAGAAATTGGGATAAACATATGCCGGCCTGTCATTTTTCCTTATTTCATTCTCAATTTCCTCATTGCCCCATCCCAGGCTTCCAACCCCCGCTCCACCAAGGAAGTCTATATACTTATTACCTTGTTCATCATAAATAAGACTTCCCTTGGCTTTAGTCACTTTTAAATCGAGCGCTTCATTTCCTCTTCCAAAATACTTTTTATCCCTCTCTTTTGTGTTCATAGTCGCTTTGTGTTTCTAAAGAAGGTAAAAAAAATGAAAAAGAGTTTGTGTTAGGAAAAGGTGAAAGAGATGGTAAATAATTAAAAAAGCCCCGAATGGGGCTTTTTAGTAATTTTTATGTCCAAAAACTATTTTTTCTCTTCCAGCCATTTCCTGGCATTTACAAATGCCTCTATCCATGGGGTTACTTCATCTTTTCTTCCTTTTGGATAATAGGCCCAGTTCCATTGGAAGGTAGAGCGTTCAAGGTGTGGCATCATCACCAGGTGCCTTCCGGTATCATCTGTAAGCATAGCTGTGTTATGATTGGACCCATTTGGATTGGATGGATATTTATCATATCCATATTCTCCTACGATGTTATAACGCTCACGCGCGTATGGAAAGCTGAATTTCCCTTCCCCGTGTGCCGCCCATATTCCCAGTTTGGTGCCAGAAAGGGAACCAAGCATTACAGAATGGTTCTCTTTTATCTCTACAGAGGTAAAGGTACATTCAAACTTCTTTGAAGCATTATGAAGCATCTTTGGTTTTTCGTCATGATCAGGATTTATAAGTCCAAGTTCAATGAACAACTGGCAACCATTACAAACTCCAATAGATAGGGTATCTTTTCTTGCAAAGAAATTGTCAAGGGCCGTTTTGGCTTTTTCGTTATATAAAAAGGCCCCTGCCCAGCCCTTTGCGCTTCCAAGTACATCTGAGTTGGAAAAACCTCCCACAGCAGCAATAAATCTTATATCTTCCAGGGTTTCCCGGCCGCTTATAAGGTCTGTCATATGCACATCCTTCACATCAAAACCTGCCAGGTACATCGCCCGCGCCATTTCCCTCTCACTGTTAGATCCTTTTTCACGAATTACTGCTGCTTTGATCCTGTTCCCGGATGCATCCAGTCCCGGCAGTTTTCCTGTAAAATTTTCAGGAAATTTGAATTCGAGTGGCTGGTGAACATAATTCTTATATCGCTCTGTTGCCTTGTCCAGTCCGCTTTGTTTTTGATCCAGTAAGAATGAGGTTTGGAACCAGGTATCACGAAGAGCTGGAATGTTGAATTCAAAATCCCGGCTTCCATTCTTAATAGATAGGGTATCACCTTCAGCCGGCGATCCAATTTTAAAGAATTCTATATCGTTTTCAGTAAAAAGTTCTTCAACAGATGTGTTTCTGGCCTGGAAAACAATTCCGCAGTTCTCATTAAAAAGAAGCTTTATGATATCTTCTTCCTTTAATTCTGAAAGGTCAAGATTAGCTCCCAGGTTCACATCTGCAAAGCACATTTCCAGTAGAGTAGTGATCAATCCACCAGATGCCACATCGTGACCGGCTAGTATTAGATCCTGTTTTATTAATGCCTGGATGACATTGAAGGCAGCTGCAAACTTTTTGTCATCTTTTATTGTTGGAACTTCATTTCCAACTTTATTAAGAATTTGGGCGAAAGAGGATCCTCCCAGTTTAAAATCATCGCCAGAAAGGTTTATGTAGTAAATTGGGCCTCCATCCTTTTGCAGCAAAGGCTCCACAACTTTGGTAATATCATCGCAATGACCGGCAGCAGAAATGATCACCGTACCGGGCGCAAGTACTTCCTTATCCTTATATTTTTGCTTCATCGAAAGGGAATCCTTTCCCGTAGGGACATTGATCCCAAGTGCCAGGGCAAAGTCTGATACTCCCTGGACTGCCTCATATAGTCTTGTATCTTCACCTTCATTATTACAGGGCCACATCCAGTTGGCAGAGAGGGAAACAGATTTAAGGCCATTTTCCAGGGGTGCCCACACTATGTTGGATAATGCTTCCCCAATTGAATTCCGGGAACCTGCCACGGGGTCCACAAGGGCCGAGACAGGGGAGTGGCCAATAGTAGTTGCCACCCCTTCCTTACCATTATAATCAAGGGCCATCACCCCAACATTGTTAAGCGGTAGTTGCAAGGGCCCTGCTGTTTGTTGTTTTGCAACCCGACCGGTCACACAACGGTCAACTTTATTAGTGAGCCAGTCTTTACAGGCCACGGCCTCAAGTTGTAACACCTGTTCCAGGTAGTTGGTTAACTGGTCGCCAGTATATTCCAGAGCGGCATAATCCCTATTCACGCTCACATCATTCATTACCGTTTTTGGAGAGCTGCCAAACATATCCAGCAGGGAAAGGTCCATTGGTTTTTCCCCCGTTTTTCCACTTTCAAACTTAAAATTATGATCGTTTGTTACTGCCCCAACATTATACATTGGTGCCCGCTCTCTTTCTGAGACCTTTCTAAGGATCTCCATATCATTTTCTCCTATCACAAGGCCCATTCTCTCCTGGGACTCATTACCAATTATTTCTTTAGCTGAAAGGGTAGGATCTCCAACCGGTAGTGCATCCAGGTCTATATTCCCCCCGGTTTCCTCCACCAGTTCGCTCAAACAGTTAAGGTGGCCACCTGCCCCGTGGTCGTGGATGGAAACAATAGGGTTGTGCTCACTTTCAACCATACCTCTTATGGCATTTGCTGCACGTTTTTGCATTTCGGGGTTTGCCCTTTGAATGGCATTAAGTTCTATACCACTGCTAAATTCACCTGTGTCGGCAGAGGATACTGCGGCTCCTCCCATTCCAATACGGTAATTTTCACCTCCCAGGACAACGATCCTGTCTCCCTTCTTAGGGACATCCTTAATGGCCTGGCTTGCCTTGCCATAACCAACGCCACCTGCCAGCATGATCACTTTATCATATCCCAGGATCCTGTTGTGCTCCTCGTGTTCAAATGTCAATACAGATCCTGTGATCAAAGGCTGGCCAAACTTATTGCCAAAATCTGAAGCTCCATTGGAAGCTTTGATCAAAATATCCATTGGGCTCTGGTAAAGCCATTTTCTTTCCTCAACACCTTTTTCCCACTTCCTGTTGTTATCCAAACGCGAATACGAAGTCATATAAACCGCCGTACCTGCAAGTGGGAGGGAACCTTTTCCTCCTGCGAGCCTGTCGCGAATTTCCCCGCCGCTTCCTGTGGCTGCCCCGTTAAATGGCTCAACGGTAGTTGGAAAGTTGTGGGTTTCAGCTTTTAGGGAAATGACAGAGTCAAATTGCGATGCTGTGTAATATTCGGGAACATCAGCTCTTTTGGGAGCGAATTGTTCTACCCGTGGTCCTTTTACAAAGGCTACATTATCTTTATAGGCAGAAACTATATTATTGGGATTCTCTTCTGATGTTTTCCTGATGAGTTTGAAAAGCGTAGAAGGTTTTTCTTCCCCGTCAATTACAAAACTACCATTGAAGATCTTATGGCGGCAATGTTCAGAATTTACCTGTGAGAATCCAAATACTTCAGAATCTGTAAGCTTACGCTCAAGTTTCTTTGCCAGTTTATTTAAGTACTCGACCTCTTCATCATTTAAAGCCAGGCCTTCCTGTTTATTAAAAGCGGCTATATCCTCTACTTCAATGACCGGTTGTGGTTTTGTGTCCACGGTGAAAATTTCCTGGTCCAGTCCTTCATATTTCTGGGAAAGCATAGGATCGTAATTGGTAAAATGAGGATCAACTTTAAGGAATTCTTCAATACGAAGTATTCCTTTAATACCCATGGTTTGGGTGATCTCCACAGCATTTGTACTCCAGGGAGTGATCATTGCGGCACGGGGACCAACAAAAAAATCTGCCAGGGCAGATTTGTTGAGGAATTGCGCGTTGCCAAAAAGCCAGTTTAATTTAGTAATTGAGGCTGCTGTTAGCGCTGTATGGGTTTCTACTGCGTAAACCTTAGCGGTTTGGGTTCCGAAGAAAAGGATCATCCTGCGTTGTTTAGTGTTGTTTTTGGAAGGACCAAATTTAAGATTTTTACAACTAAATGATGATATTTAAAGAGATTAATTAAGTGTAGTTTTTAAGCAGGAAGTAAATGATCGAAAGATGGTGAGGGAAGATGAATTGTAAGGCTTAATAATATCCCAGGCCATCTACAGTGTCTACCTCATAGATATCCCATTCATCTGGTAGATAGGTGGAAGTAGGCCCGGTTACATCATCTCTCCTTCTCAGGGTCATATCCTTTCCAAAATCCAGATCATTATCTACCTCGCCTATCACATCAATTAGGATTCCTTCCTTAAATAAACCAATAGGATCGTTACCATTAAAATCCATAGGAGCACCTGCCCTGAGCAGGTGGGCATTTTCAAGGATTTCTGGTAAAACAGCTGCTTCATTACCAATTACGTATACATTATCCCTTAACAGGGTGCCTGTAAGAAGTAATTCCCCGGTCCAGTCACCCGCAGCATTCGATTGTTTTTTTATAGAATATCCCTCAGCACCAAGATCGATGTCCCTGCCGGTAAGATTGACGATCTCCAGCGCTTTGTTGAAAGAGGTGCCTTCAATATATTCTGAAAAGAATAGATCTGGTGAAAATTCTTCTTCTACCAGAATGGGTTCCCGCGCATCATCTTTTTCACAGGAAGAAAAAATAAAGGTCATTACAAACAGGTAAAATAAGGCTCCTCTCATAGGCTGAAATTTATTTTAAGATACTATTTTTTTCGAAAATTCTATATGGTGAAAAGATGCCTTACCCTGAAGTTTTCTCAACCAGCCTTATGATTTTGCGGTATTTTCCAAAAGGGCCATATAAAATCCATCAAATCCGGTTTCTGATGAAAGGATCTTCTGGTCTTTAAGCAGCTTAAAACTTTTGCCGGCTTCCCCCGCCAGGAATTTTTCGACCTGCTCCTGGTTTTCAGATGGTAAGACAGAGCAGGTGGCATAAACCATTTTTCCTCCCGGTTTCAGGATCCTTGAATAAGTATTTAGGATCTCCTCCTGGGTTTTTTTTATTGTTTCAATGAACTCCGGCTGCAGTTTCCATTTTGCATCGGGATTACGGCTTAAAACCCCCAGCCCGCTACAGGGTGCATCAATAAGGACCCTGTCTGCAGTACCATATAGTTTCTTTACTACCTTGGTTGAATCTATGGCCCTTGGTTCAATATTATGTGCTCCTGCACGCTTGGCGCGTCTTTTTAGTTCCCTGAGTTTATTCTCATAAATATCTGTAGCAATGATTTGTCCTTTATTTTCCATAAGGGCAGCAACATGGAGGGTTTTGCCACCGGCCCCTGCACAGGTGTCCACCACGCGCATGCCTGGTTCCACCTCAAGAAAATTTGCAACAAGCTGCGAGGAAGCGTCCTGCACCTCAAAGAACCCATTTTTAAAAGCTTCGGTCTTGAACACATTAGCTCTTTCTTCAAGTTGCAAAGCTTCAGGGAAACCTTTGATAGGTTCTGCCATAATGCCTTCATCCTTTAAAGCACTTCTAAGGTTATCTCGGGTGGTTTTTAATGTATTGGTGCGAAGTACCACGGGGGCCTGCTGGTTAAGGGCGTGGATCTCTTTTTCCCAAACCTTTTCTCCCAGTTCTTTTACCCCTAGCTCATCCAGCCAGTCTGGTACAGATTCCCTGTACTTTCTAATCTTGCTAAGTTCATCAAATTTACCTTTAATCCTTCTGCTGGGAGTAGGTTCGATTTGTTTCCAATCTGGGAGATTAACACCACGTAATGTAGCCCATACGGCAAATAATCTAAAAAGATTTTCACGAGAATAGGGTGCCTTAACTTCGGCAATTTCTGTATATAAACGCTTCCATCTTACTATGTCGTAAGTGGTTTCAGCTATGAAACTACGATCACGGGAACCCCAGCGTTTGTCTCTCTTTAATGTTTTTTCTATTACTTTATCTGCATATTTCCCTTCGTTGAAAATTTCTGCTAGGGCATCAATGGTTGCAAATACTAAATTCCTGTGTAAGCGCATATTTTTTATTATAAGGCTGCAAAGGTACTCAAATTTGCCACCTAATATTTTATATTTGGAGCAAATTCTAAGAATGAAGGTATTAGGCGTTTTATTAGTTTTTCTGTTAATTGGTTGTAATTCAAATGAAAAACAGCCATTTGTTGATGTGGAGGTAGAGGTACTTCTCGAAGACTCCATAAGTGTGAGGGCTATTGAGATCATGGGTAGCGACCTGGCCTTTGCAGCCAATAATGGTATATATGGTCTTTTTGATTCGCAGGGTGGGGTAGTGCGCACAAACGTACAGGAATATGACTCAATTAAACCTGAATTTAGAGCGGTTTCCGGTACCAGCGATGACTTTTTCATGCTTAGTGTAGGAAACCCGGCTTTGCTTTATAAAACGGGAGATACAGGCAGAATGGAACTTGTTTATATGGAAGAACATGAGAATGTCTTTTATGATTCCATGACCTTTTGGAATGATGAAGAGGGTATAGGTATGGGTGATCCTACAGGGAATTGCTTATCTGTCATCATTACGAGGGACGGGGGCAGGACCTGGAAGAAACTTTCCTGTGAGCAATTACCCGAAACAAGGGAGGGGGAAGCAGCGTTTGCTGCCAGTAATTCCAATATCGCCGTGGTTGGGGATCACACGTGGATCCTTAGCGGTGGGATGAGTTCAAGAGTATTCTATTCCCCCGATAAAGGCGCTACCTGGGAGGTCTTTTCTACTCCGTTAATCCAGGGTACTTCTACAACCGGTGGCTATAGTATAGATTTCTATGATGAGCAAAGGGGAATGATAATAGGTGGGGATTATACCAATCCTGAAGGGAATAAAGCTAACAAGGCAATAACAACTAATGGAGGGAAAACCTGGGAGCTTATTGGTGACGGGCAGGACCCCGGTTATAAAAGCAGCATAAGGTACATACCCAATGGCGACGCCAGGGAAATAGTTGCAGTAGGATTCACGGGAATATCCTATTCCAGCGACGGAGGCCAGAATTGGAATACCTTAAGTGAAGAAGGTTTTTATACAATTAGATTTCTCAATGATTCTATTGCATATGCAGGTGGAAAGAACAGGCTCGCACGGCTGAAGTTCAAGTAAAAAAAAAACCGGTTAAAATTAACCGGAATTTCATTGCATCACTTTAGGAAAGTGATATTTGCAGGGATAGTTATTATTTTTTATTGTTCTCTTTTCTGGTTCGGTATTCTTTGAGCAACTTTTTGTTGAAATCTGCTTCCAGCTTATGAAGCTTTATGATCTCTCTGGCGGTAAGAATTTTACCGAGATCGGCAAATAATTGTTTCTTAATAATGTATTCTTCCTTTTCTACTGCAAGATATTCCTTAAGCATTTCCTGTGCCTGAGCTTCGGTAAACTTCTCGGCTTCGTCCAAATCAATATGTTCTCTTCGCCATAGTTCCCGTTTTTGCTCCTCATACTTGTTATAAATGGGCCAGAACTTTTGAGCAAGCCTTGTATTCATATTGAGTTCCTCGGTGATATAAGCAACCTTCAAGGCTTTGATCTTTTGCCTGTGGCTCTCACGATCGTGTTTTTCCTGTGCTTGCAGCCCGGAAAATACAGCGAGAAATAAGCTTAAAAATATTAGTAATTTCTTCATAGATTAATCAAATAATAATTCCGGATCTTCTACATTTTCGTTTAAATAATCCAGCATTTCCTCATCACTTAGTTCCGCGGTATTAAAACTATCCCCGGCGTATCCCTCTTCTGTAATGAAAGCAGAGATCTCATTAAAATTAAGATCGATATAACCACGGTCAATATATTCCTCAAAGGCTGCAAGTTCTATATTCTCCATTGTATAATCTGGTAGCACAGGGTTAAACAAAACAGTAGAGATTATGGCTATAAAAACTGCTGCAACCGCTGTAGTATAATAAAACTTCTTCTTTTTCCACAAAGGAATAACTTTCTTATCGGGAGTATCCAGTCCCAGTTTATCTATAACTTTTCCTTCAAATTGTTCAAAATAATCCTGCGGCACCACAAATCCCGATTGTCCTTTAAGGTATTCAAGGGAACTTTCATCATTTGTTACTTTGTTCATGATCCTATCCTCAAGATCCTGGAAATAATTTTCCGGGACCTGGAACCCTGATTTTTGCGAATATGGTAACTTGTTCCTTTTCATTTTATTATTTGACTAATTTTCTTAACAATGGTTTAATTGCATTTTAAAAAATCTTCGATTTTTTTTGCTGCAATATGGTAGGAAGCCTTAAGGGCTCCTTCACTTGTTTCAAGAATTTCAGCCATCTCCCGGTATTTGAGCTCCTGGAAATATTTCATATTAAAAACCTGCTGTTGTTTTTGAGGCAGGGTGGCAATGGCCCGCTGCAATTTTAATTGAATTTCATCCCCTTCAAAATAAACATCACTCTCAATATTATCGATAAGGGTATTTTGTAAATCTTCTGATGATAACTGAAGGGAGCGTGATTTTTTATTCAAAAAAGTAATTGCTTCATTGGTTGCAATACGATACATCCAGGAATATAATTTGCTTTCTCCCTTAAATTTCTCAATATTCCGGTAGACTTTGATGAAAGTATTTTGCAGGATATCATCTGTATCATTATGGTCCTTGACCATATTGCGAAGGTGCCAGTATAACCGTTCCTTATACAGCCTCAGGAGCTCCCGGAAAGCCTCGTCACGTGATGAAGAGTCTTTGAGACGTATTAATAATAAATCTTCTGGGGTTTCCAATTGGTACTCCGGTTAAAAGCAGGGATAAAGTTATGTAAAACTTTTAATTATAAATCACATTTATCACAGCAATAATTGTAGGAATTTGTAGGAATGAAATTGTATTTAATCGATGAAAGGTAAAATTATAAGATAAAAAGCATATTTTTTTTGGTGGATTGTTTTTTTCGTGTATCTTTGAAGTATCAATAACGATTTAATCTTTTTTTGCCCCAACAAAAAATTACTTGAATCAATTTTTATTTTCATTTGCCCCAAGGTGAAAATAGTTTTAAAAATGGATGAACCTACTTCATCCATTTTTTTTGTGCTCTATTTGAACACTGATTTTGGATCAAGCAAGGTTGGTTTTTCTTTTTATCTCAATTAAATATTTTGAAAACCTGGCCAGGAGTAATTTAACCTTGTCTATGAGAAAGGATTATAACAATCTATAGATTATTATAATGATGGAATAGTCTTATCCTTCTGTGTTTATTTTAAAGCTCAAAAAACAAGAAAATCTTATTCATTGTGGAATTGCGGCCTAGTGATGAAGATAGTTCTAGGAAGAAACCACTCCAAGGGTATACAATCTCTCAAGCGTGGGAGTTTCACTACCGCCTTCAGGTTCCAGGGTTATCCCAAAACCTTCAGATGCATTTATATTTTCCAGTCGAAAGATCTTATTTTCATCGTCTTCAAAGGAATCCAGCAAACCAAGACTGGTAGGAGTAAGAGGCTGCATTTTTAGTGACCACACCTGGTAAACCATTCCTTGTGGGGGAGCAGGGAGATCTGCCGCGTCTATATAAGTTACATTATTTTCCTTATCCCAGTAGGCTGTAGCAAAGGCTTCAGGTGCGGGAGCCTGGCCTTCCAGGGGAATTTGTATTATATTTCTGCTTCGTAAAACGTTAAGTAGTTCCCGGGTTTTTTCAGCATCTTCCCTGGCATTTGCAATTTGGGTTTCTATTTGCGCATTTTCAACCTGAACCGCCTGCAGGGATCTTCTTAGTTCAAGGTTTTGGTAGTACATAAAAAATAGTCCAACCAAAAATATAAGACTGGCAGCCCATCCCATGTAAGCAGACCAGTTCTTGCGAGAAGTTTCGGTTCTAATTTCCTGTTGAGATAATCTTTTTACGGCAGGTATTAATGATTCAGTATCTCCCGGTGCGGCAGCCGCTGAAAGCTCTATGAGAGCTTTTTCAATTTCCTCCACTTCCGTTTTTACTTCAGGATATTTTTGCATCATACGCGTAACCTCGGCACTTTCCTCTTCAGTAAGGGCACCATACACGTATAATTCCAGGATTCCGGACGATATGTACTCCTTTACGTTCATGGTGAGATTATGTGAGCTCTTAATTTATCTATACAAACCCTGTTCCTGGATTTTACGGTTCCAAGTGGAATATCAAGTTCTTCTGCGCTTTCCTTTTGGGTAAACCCCTTAAAGAATAAAAGATCAATAAGCCTTTTACATACCGGTCCAATCCTGTCAAGATATTTTTGAAGTCCAATAGCATCGATTTTGCCAATTGAATTACTTTGGGCTACCAGGATATCTTCAAAATTTTCACTTCTAAGATTTCCCTTGCTGTTTTTAAAATCTTTCGATCTTAAGCGGTCAATGGAGGCATTTCTCGCAATATTCAGGACCCAGGTAAAAAATCGGCCTTTTTTAGGATCATAGGAAGAAGCATTATTCCATATTTTAAGGAAGACATCCTGCAGCAACTCCTCAGCAACTTTCTCATCCCTAATTATATTATATATGATACCATATAAGCTTTCAGAATAAAGAAAGTATATACGTTCAAAAGCTTTTTCATCACCGGCTTGTAGCCGGGAAATAAGAAGGTCCTGTTGCATTGAGGGATTTGAAGTTTAAATGTATAGAATTTTCTTAGATAATTAAGTAGTGAAAGTTATTTTTAGGAAGGGTTAAGTTATTTAATACACTTAAATGGAAAAGACCGCCTGAATTTCTCCAGGCGATCTTAAGCAACAACCAACCAAGATTCTTTTAAACAATGAATAAACTGGCAATGTTGGCTGCTGTCTCTCCATCCATAGGTTCATCGTAGGATTGTGATACAACAACGGCATCAAAGCCTGTTGCAGCCACAAGGTCTACACCTCCCTGGGTAATATTCTCCTCCCCGTTGTACACAGCCTGGGTAGCTTCGGGCATTCCCGGCCCACGGTTATCAAGTGTGATCCATCCAAGAGCATTTTGCTCTGTGCTCATTCCCATTACATTGGCTCTTAATCTTCTAATTTCTGAAGCATGTCTTGCCTCTACAGAATGTATTTGTAAAGCGGGAGTCAGGAAGGGGGTGCCCATGAGATTTCCTGCCTGTCCTTTATAAGCTCTAACGCCTGTATCTTCAAAAGCCTGTGCCAGTGCAAGCAGTTGAGCGTACGCCACTTCCTGTCCTGCGCCATTTTGATTAAAAGGATCAAAGGCGCCCCCGGCGGTGAAATCAAATTGCGGAGAATCTATAGAATTCTCGCCTAAACCGGCTTTTAAAAATTCCACGTGAGCCGTTTCATGTTTTGAAATTTGTTGATACACGGCTTCTGCACGGCCTCCACCAGGTAATACACCAGAGTCCAGGGCTTTAATGTAAAACTCAGCCTCCAGATATTCCAGGGTTAAAGCCAGTTGCAATGCACTTACTGCTGCATTTTGGTCCTGTGCTGTGAAAGCTTTTCCCGTTGAAGTTGCCATTCCAAAAGGGATGGCGGCCAGGGCAGCTTTCTTTCCTAATGAACCAAAAGTTCCAAATACATCTCTCCTTGAGGAAGTTTTTTCCAAAAGACGCTCTGAGGTGAATTCATCTAATAATTTTATAATATTCATAATGTGTTTTTTAAGGTTAATTAGTCTCTCTTTATCCTGTAGGTAATTGGTTTGCCGTAAAAGCTGTCTTTACAAAACCGGTTTCCCCAACTGCGGTTAAAATTTCTGAAGGGGTCATTGCAAGGTCAAGTCCATTTTCATCAACCACCTCATCCCCGGCAAATGCTTTGGGATCATCGAGAAAAAGGGACCTTATTGCTGCTGCATGCCTGGCTTCTACTGAAACGATTTTCCCTGCAATCACAAGAAAACCTGGCGTTTGCAATAGTGTTCCTGCACCATTATATGCTGCAACCCCGGTGTCTTCAAGTACCCTGGCTGTTCCTAATACAGAATCCCTGCTGCTGAAATCTACTGCTGAAAAATCAAATTCAAGTTCAGGTAATACCTTTGATGTATCACCATTTACTGCTCCTGTTATGGCAGCTTTAAAAAATTCCCGGTGAATAACTTCATGTTTATAAAGGTCTTCAAGGACCAACCTCTCCTCGGCACCGGCATTCATCCAATAAGACCCGTCCAGGACACTAGTGTAAAAGGCTGCCTCCAGTTGTTCCAGGGCATAAGCATAATTCAATATACCTACATCACCACTTCCAAGGTCAAAGACATCTCCTTCAGGGATCATTCCCATATCATCATCGTCGTTACTACAGGCAAGCAAAAGGCCCGATCCTGCAACGACAATACTTCCCATTTTGAGAAATTGCCTTCTGGAATTATTACTTCCCTTTGCTGCAATTTCCTTTTGCTGCACTTTAATTACTGGTTTTTTCATAATCTTGATTTTGTTAATTACACTATATCTACGAAGTGAGGAGGAGGGGCGGTTTGCTTAATATAGTTAAGACTTAGTTAAAAATATTTTACCAGGGAATATTACCCAGGCGTATCTTTAAGTCATAACTGCGGGAGTGGGTGGCAGGGCCGCAAATTAAAGAGCATAAAAAAACCTCCCGGAATTTATTCCGGGAGGTTGTAATAAAATTATAAGTGTTTTTATTCGAAGGATTGCATTTCTACAAGCTTCTTATATGTGCCCTCACGAGACAAAAGGTATTCATGTTTACCTTGCTCCACGATCTCACCTTTTTGCATAACTACGATCATATCTGCATTTTGAATTGTGGAAAGCCGGTGCGCAATGACAATGGATGTCCTGTTCTTCATCATATTCTCCAATGCTTTTTGCACCAGCTTTTCACTTTCTGTATCCAGGGCAGAGGTAGCTTCATCCAGGATCATAATTGGCGGATTTTTAAGCACGGCCCTGGCAATAGAGAGCCGCTGCTTCTGGCCCCCGCTTAATTTGTTCCCGCTGTCTCCAATATTTGTCTCCAGCCCTTTTGGCAGGTCCTTTACAAATTCCCAGGCATTTGCGATCTTTAAGGCCTCTATGATCTCCTCTTCACCAGCGTTCTCTTTTCCAAGTCCTACATTATTTCGGATAGTGTCATTAAATAGAATAGAATCCTGGGTCACAAGCCCCATAAGGTTTCGCAGGGAATGCCTGGTCAAATGCCTTATATCATGACCATCAATTTCGATCTTTCCCTCGTTAACATCATAGAAGCGCGTAACCAAATTGGCTATTGTAGATTTGCCGCTACCGGACTGGCCTACCAATGCCACAGTACTTCCCTTGGGAACCTTAAGGCTAAAATTCTTTAAAACGGGTTCATCCTCATATTTAAAATTGATGTCTTTTATTTCTACCGCATCTTCAAAGCTTTCAATAGTTGTGGCATTTGGAGCATCTTTAATAGTCGATTCGGTTTCCAGTACGTCAATGATCCTTTCTGCTGCCGCATTTCCTTTTTTAACGCTATAGGAAGCTTTGGAGATTTGTTTAGCAGGGGTAAGGATGTTATAAGCAAGACCTAAAAAGGCGATAAATGCCGCAGCATTTAAGGTGCCATCTACCAGCACCATATTTCCTCCAAACCATAGGATCACCACGATCACAAAGATCCCCAGGAACTCACTGGCAGGGGAAGCAAGGTTTTGGCGGTTTACCAGGCTGTTAAGTATGTTATTTAGCCGGTTAGTAGAATCCTGGAATTTCTTTCTGAATTGATTTTCAGCATTAAAACCTTTCACGATCTTTAAGCTGGACAGGGTTTCTTCAACGATAGACAGAAAATGACCATTTTCCTCCTGTGCCTGGTGAGACTGGCTTTTAAGCTTTTTACCAATGATGGAAATAATAAATCCGGAGACCGGGAGAAATATAAAAACGAAAAGCGTAAGCTTCGCGCTTATCATAAGCATAGCGATGATGGTAAATATAATAGTAAGAGGTTCTCTTACGATCAATTCCAGGATAGAAAGAAAGGAAAATTGGACCTCATTCACATCGGCCGTGATCCTGGAGATCGTATCACCCTTTTTCTTTTCAGAAAAATAAGCAACAGGCAACGCAAGTATCTTATCATATAATGCATCTCTTACATCGCGCAGTACTCCATTTCTTAAGAACGTAATAAAAAATGCCGCCAGATAACCAAAAAGGTTCTTTAAGAAGAACAGCAGCACCACAATCCCACAAATGAAAATAAGGGCAGAGAGTTCATCCTCTGCAACCCGCTGGCTCACGTGATAATTAAAATAATCTACAGTATAATCCTTGATCCCTTTTAAACCTTCCCAAACCGGCTTGCGGTCTACGCGCTCATTTTCATCAAACAGAATATTAATTACAGGGATGAGCGCAATAAAAGAAAGGGTACTAAATAGGGCATAAAAAATATTACAGATGATATTTAATACTGCGAAGTGTTTATAAGGCTTCGCAAACTGAAGGATTTTTCTAAAATATGTCATTAATTTTTTTAATCTACCTGTAGATCATCCTTTACACTGGTGATCTTTTCATCCAGTTCTTTACTGGCTTTATCAAACTCTTCTACCTTTTCAAGATCCTTATTAACGCTAATGTAAAATTTGATCTTCGGCTCTGTACCGCTGGGTCGTGCGGCAACTTTTGTTCCCTCCTCGGTGTAATAGATCAACACATTGGATTTTGGAATATCGATGTTATGCTCTGTATTTTCCTGGAGGTTACGGGCAATAGATGACTGGTAATCTTCTATAAGCACGATCTTTTCTCCTGCAATTTCTTTAAGAGGGTTATCACGAAGGTCAACCATCATCTGTTTAATTTGCATTTCTCCGTCTATTCCTTTTTTAACAAGGGAGATCAATTCTTCCTTGTACAATCCAAATTCTACATATAGTTCCAGTAGTTTCTTATAGAAGGAGCTGCCATTGGCTTTCATTTGAGCAGCAATTTCACAAGCCAGCAGGGTAGAGGTGGCTGCATCTTTATCTCTTACAAAATCGCCAACCATAAACCCGAAGCTTTCTTCCCCGCCACCAACGTAATTCAATTCCGGGTGGTCCTTTATCAATTTGGCTATCCATTTAAAGCCTGTGAGGACTTCGTGATATTGTGCTCCATAATTTTCAGTAATATTCTTTAGCATTGGAGTAGAAACAATGGTGGATGCTACAAAGGAATTCTCATTCAGTTTGTTCTCTTTTTTCCATTGCTCCAGCAGGAACCAGGCCATCATTAGCATTGTTTGGTTCCCATTCAACAAAATTAATTTACCTGAAAGGTCCCTCACAGCAACTCCAAGGCGGTCCCCGTCGGGATCGGTTCCTATGACAATATCGGCATCTTTTTCTTCAGCAAGTTTTATCGCCATTTCCAGGGCTTCAGGCTCTTCTGGATTGGGGGATACCACTGTAGGGAAATTTCCATCTGGTTCCTCCTGTTCTTTTACTGTAAAGACATTTTTGTAACCTGCCTTTTCCAATACCTGCGGAATTACAGTTATAGCCGTGCCATGCAGCGAGGTAAAAACAATCTTTAAATTATCCTTTGCAGCAGCAGGGGTATCAAAACTTCCGTTCTTTACTGAAGCTTTTATAAACGCTTCATCCACTTCCTTATCTATAAATTCTATAAGGTCTTTATTTGCTTTAAAATTAATGCTTGCAAAATCTACATTTTCTATTTCCTCAATGATTTTTATATCCGTTGGGGGTACAAGCTGGCCACCATCCTGCCAGTAAACCTTGTAGCCGTTATATTCGGGCGGGTTATGACTCGCGGTTAGGACGATGCCACAGTGGCAATTTAAGTGCTTAACTGCAAAGGAAAGAACCGGTGTGGCACGCAGGTCTGAAAATAAAAATACTTTAATCCCGTTGGCAGAAAAAACAGTGGCCACCACCTGTGCCAGTTCTTTACTGTTGTGCCGGCAGTCGTAAGCTATGACTACTTTATGCTGCTCACCCGGGAATTCTTCCTTCAGGATATTGCTTATTCCCTGGGTATTCCTCCCAAGAGTGTATTTATTTATACGATTTGGGCCAACACCCATTATGCCTCTCATTCCACCGGTACCAAAGGCAGCATTCTTATAAAAGCTCTCCTCGAGTTCCGCTGGATTATTTTCAATTAAACTATTGACATTTTTTTGGGTTTCTGAATCAAAATTATCTGAAAGCCATTCCTTGGCCTTATTAAGTATTTCAGGTTTGATCTGTGTCATAGCTAAAATTTTAGAGGAACAAAAATAAGGATTTAAGCTGAAAGTGCTTTAGTAATCCCTGTTGTTTTGCTAATAAGATAACGGTCTTTATCCCTTTTGCTGCGCAGGATAAGTTCTCCAAGGAAACCTGCAAGAAAGAATTGGGTTCCTATAACCATGAGAATGAGGGAAATATAGAACCAGGGATTATTTGTAACCAGGATGTTTGGGAGCTCGTGGTACATTTTATATAATTTTGACAGGCCAATCCAGGCAGCAGCTATAAATCCAAAAAAGAACATAAGCACTCCAAGAGCCCCAAAAAGATGCATAGGCCTTTTTCCAAATTTGGACAGGAACCATATACTTATAAGGTCAAGGAAACCGTTGATAAATCTTTCCATCCCAAACTTGGTCTTACCATATTTTCTGGCCTGGTGTTTAACTTCTTTTTCAGTGATATTGGAGAAACCTGCGTTCTTAGCAAGCACAGGGATATACCGGTGCATTTCCCCGTAAACATCAATATTCTTGATCACTTCACTCCGGTAAGCCTTAAGCCCGCAGTTAAAGTCATGCAGTTGCACCCCAGATGTCTTTCTGGCAGCTGCATTAAATAGTTTTGAAGGCAGGTTTTTAGTAAGGACAGAGTCATATCTTTTTCTTTTCCAGCCGGATACAAGATCATAATTCTGCTTTTTAACCAGGTTGAAAAGCTCGGGGATCTCCTCGGGATTATCCTGAAGGTCGGCATCCATTGTGATGATCACTTCTCCCTGTGCTGCCAGGAACCCTGCGTGCAGGGCCTGGGATTTTCCATAATTCCGGTTGAATTTAATTCCTTTTACCGAAGGATTTTCTAATGCGAGCCGCTGTATAGTATTCCATGAACCATCTGTACTGCCATCATCTATAAAAATTATTTCATAAGAATAAGAATTGGATTGCATCACAGATACAATCCAATTATATAATTCATTTAAAGACTCTTCCTCATTTAGAAGAGGAATTACAATAGATAATTGCATTAAGATTTATTTATACCCTAAGCTTCGTAAGGGTTCTTGTTCTTCATTATTAATCCTGCGATAAGTGAAATGATAAGGCCAAAGAACAGGTTGCCAATAAGTGAAAAGGCCATAACAATCCACGGGGAGCTAAATTTAGCATTAAATTCCATAGCAGCTTCCAGTTGAGCATCTGTCATATTAGGATTCATTTCTGTCATTTTATCCCGACTTACATCCATCATTTGCGTCATATAATCTGGTTCGATATAATTCATAAGTACAAACGACCATAAAGCAGTAATAATACCGCCAATCACGGCTACACCTATCCCTACTTTTAAAGCTTCTCCAAGGCTCAAATAGTTCCCATTTTCAGTCTTAAAAGCTTTGATTGCAAGGGAGATTACCACTATTAAAATGAGAAAGCCAAGGATAGAATAAATAAAGCCGGGGTCCAGGTATGCATTGGTAACATACATTATTACTCCCATAATAACCGAGAGGATCCCAAGTAAGACCCCATAATTAAGCACAAATTTCTTTGCTTCTGTTTTTTGTGTTTCCATTTGGATAAAGGTTAATTAATATTTCCCGGTTAGTTAACAAATATAGGAAAACGTTACACACCGGTCTCATTTTACTTAAAATTGGAGGTGTAAAAAAAATCATCCTCATTTTTGTTTGTTATTTCCTAAATTTGCTTAAATTTGCCACTCGAAAAAACGAACACCATTTAAAGAATAAAGCGATGAAGCAGGGAATCCATCCGGAAAATTATAGATTGGTAGCATTTAAGGACATGTCTAACGAAGAGGTGTTCATTACTAAATCTACCGCTAATACAAAAGAAACTATTGAAGTTGACGGTAAAGAGTATCCATTGGTAAAGATGGAGATCTCAAGAACCTCTCATCCATTCTACACTGGAAAATCCAAATTACTGGATACAGCAGGTAGAATTGATAAGTTCAAGAACAAGTACGCAAAATTCAAGAAGTAAGCTTCCTGAATACCCAAAATACAAGAGGCTGTCTGAAAAGGCAGCCTTTTTTGTTGGAAATAATTATGGATAGTATTATTTTCATGCTATGAACAAGAAAGTTGTATTTAAGACTTACTCACAGGACCAGTTAAGTCTTCTTCCGCCCAGCTATGATGATTTGGTTCCTAAGAATCATCCTGTCCGAATTGTAAATACGATTGTTGATCGCCTTGATATCTCCGCTTTAGAAAGGAGCTATAAAGGAGGTGGCACTTCCAGCTATCATCCCCGGATGTTATTAAAAGTGACCATTTATGCCTATTTGCGCAACATTTACTCCTCTCGTAAGATAGAGCAAGCCCTACAGGAGAACATACACTTTATGTGGCTTAGCGGGCAAAGCAAACCAGATCATAATACCATCAATGATTTTAGGGGAAAACGCTTAAAAGGAACTTTTCAAAACATTTTTAATCAGGTTGTAATTTTATTGGCAGAACAAGGAGTGCTATCACTTAAAGAACTTTTTGTGGATGGCACCAAGATAGAAGCCAATGCTAACCGCTATACCTTTGTGTGGGGCAAGTCTAACAAGACCAGTAAAGAGCGAATCAAAAAACAACTTAAAGAACTATGGAAATATGTTGAGAGTGTCTATGACCAGGAGCAAATGTTGCCTAATGAACCTGATTTTGAAGCCATCGATCCTGAAAAAGTTGCTCAAACCATTGACACCATAAACCAGGCCCTGAAGGACAAAGAGATTGACAAGAAGGTCAAACAAAAGCTCAATTATGCCAAAAAGAACTGGCCACAGAACCTACAAAAATATAATGAGCAGGAGAAGATCCTGGGAACAAGGAACAGCTACAGCAAAACAGATCCCGATGCCACCTTTATGCGGATGAAAGATGATTATATGCAAAATGGGCAATTAAAACCCGGATATAACTTGCAGGCTTCAACCAATAATCAGTTTATCGTTAACTACTCCTTAGCACAAACTACAGCTGACACCACCACTTTAAAAGATCACCTGCAAAAACATATTGCCTCCTATGGAGAAGCTCCTCAAACTCTTACTGCCGACGCTGGTTACGGCAGTGAAGAAAATTATGTTGATCTAGAAGAGAAAGAAGTTACTGCCTATGTGAAATACAACTACTTTCACAAAGAACAACGGGATAAAAAGCACAGAGAAAACCCTTTCCATCCCGATAACTTGTTTTACAACCAGGAAACAGATACTTATTACTGTCCAATGGGGCAGGCGATGAATAAAATAGAAAGCTACGAAAGTGAAACTAAGAATGGTTTTAAACAAACGATCCACAAATACCAGGCTCAGAATTGCCTTGGCTGCCCGCTGCGAGGCAGCTGCCATAAAGCAAAAGGGAACAGGACCATCGAACGCAATCACAACCTAATTCGCCTAAAAGAAAAAGCAAGAGATTTGCTGCTAAGTGAAGAAGGAATAGCACATCGTAAGCGCCGGTGCTGGGATGTGGAAGCTGTCTTTGGAAATATCAAGCAGAACATGGGTTTCAAACGGTTTATGCTCCGGGGAATGGATAAAGCTACCACTGAGATAGGACTCATAGCAATGGCACACAACCTCAGGAAGTTCAGTGTAGCCTAAAAAGACTATATCCTTGACTTTCTATTAATTTTTTAAAAAGGAGAAGACCAAACAAATCATTAAATAACCTAAAAAGAGAAACCGCCTAAAAATTACTTTTTAGACGGCCTCTTTTTTGGTTCAAAAAATGAGGAAGTAAGATGCCCGTTAATTTTACTTTTTAAATACCTTTATATTTAGCACACTTAAAAATTTTTTATGAATTACATTTTGTTTGACGGTCCCTCAAGAAGGCAATTATTACCCTTTACTTTCACCAGGCCGGTAGCAGATTTGCGCATAGGTATACTTACCATTCGTGAGAAGTGGGAAAGAATCCTGGGGTCAACCACTTCAACTGTAACAGAGGATTACCTTTCTAATAAATGGCCACTTGTGGAAATGGAAGAAAATGTAATGATCAATGCTTCTTTCTTGCCCACACCCAAGCTGGTTGCCCAAATAGAAGCCCTGGAACCCAACCAGGCAATATTTTTGGAGGAAGAGGTAGTAGCTTTTTATTCACTTGAGGATCAGGAAGTAGATTTTAGCGGTTATATTAAGATAAACCTGGAAGGGGAAGCATTTAAAGTAAGTCAAACCTGGGATATTTTTTCAAAGAACCAGGAAGCTATTCTTGCCGATTTTGAGTTAATTACCGCAAACAGGGAGTCGCAACCCATTCCTGCTTCCAATAATGTTCTCGCCGCAGATAATATTTTTATTGAAGAAGGAGCAAAAGTTGAATTTGCTACATTAAATGCATCAAGCGGCCCTATTTATATGGGTGCCGATGCCGAGATCATGGAAGGCTCACTTGTTAGAGGGCCATTTGCCATTTGTGAAGGTTCTGTACTAAAATTGGGGGCCAAAATATACGGTCCCACCACTGTGGGGCCTTTTTCCAAAGTAGGAGGGGAGGTAAATAATTCGGTTATTTTTGGCTATTCCAATAAAGGGCATGATGGTTTTCTGGGCAATTCTGTACTGGGGGAATGGTGCAATCTTGGAGCAGATACCAATACTTCAAATCTTAAAAATAATTACGCAGAGGTAAGATTGTGGGATTATGAAACCGAGAGGTTTGCTCCCACAGGTTTGCAGTTTTGCGGGCTAATGATGGGTGACCACAGCAAATGCGGCATCAATACTATGTTCAACACAGGAACAGTAGTAGGGGTAAGTGCCAATATCTTTGGCAGCGGCTTTCCACGTAATTTTGTTCCTTCCTTTAGCTGGGGTGGCAGCGCCGGTACAACTACTTATAAAACCTCCAAGGCCTTTGAGGTTGCTGAAGAGGTTATGAAAAGACGAAACGTTGATTTTACAAATGACGACCGGGAGATCCTGGAATATGTTTTTGAAGAAAGCAAGAAGTGGAGAAGGGAGTAGTTAGATATGAGTATTGAGATGTGAGATTTTAGAAAAAGGGTCTGGAGTCTAGAGACTAGAATCCAGACCTTTTTTTTTTGGTATTTAAGGGTTTTCGCCTACAGCTGAACTTAAAGGGTTGGGTAAGCCCGACCCCTACAATACGCGTTGACTATCCTCTCTCCACTTTCCACTCTCCACTTTTTCAAACCTACAACCTACAACTTACAACCTACAACCTACAACCTACAACCTACAACCTACAATATACAACCGCAATTGCCAACTTCCGGGTCGGGGCAAGCCCAACCCCTACAGCATACAAGTCTTGACTATCCACTCTCCACTTTCCACTCTCCACTTTTTTTCAACCGACAAACCCACAACTGATAACCAACAACTAATAACAACCTTTTTAAAAACCAATTAAATCCGGTATCTTTGCAGCCCTTAAAATGAAGGTTTTAAATAGCGTTTGGAATGAACAGTCTTAAAAGAGTAGCATTTTACACCCTTGGGTGTAAACTTAATTTTTCTGAAACATCTACCATTGCCCGTTCTTTTAAAGATGAAGGCTTTCAAAGGGTGGATTTTTCAGAAGAAGCCGATATTTATGTGATTAACACCTGTTCTGTAACAGAGAATGCAGACAAACGTTTTAAGACCATTGTAAAACAGGCGCAGAAGGTTAATGAAGATGCCTTTGTTATCGCCGTGGGATGTTATGCCCAGTTAAAACCTGAAGAACTTGCAGATGTGGAGGGGGTAGATCTTGTTCTGGGAGCTACAGAGAAATTTAAGATCACTCAATATCTTAACGACCTTGTAAAGAACGAGCAGGCACAAATACATTCTTGCGAAATCGAAGAAGCCGATTTCTATGTAGGTTCATATTCCTTTGGTGATCGCACCCGTGCCTTCCTCAAGGTTCAGGATGGTTGTGATTATAAATGCACCTATTGCACCATTCCATTGGCCAGAGGAATTTCAAGAAGTGATAAACTGGAAAATGTACTGGAGAATGCTTCAAAAATATCGGCTAAAGGGATAAAGGAAATTGTTCTTACCGGTGTGAATATAGGGGATTACGGCAAAGGAGAGTTTGGTAATAAAAAGCATGAGCACACCTTCCTGGACCTCGTTAAAGCCCTTGATGAAGTTGAGGGTATTGAAAGGCTCAGGATCTCTTCAATAGAGCCAAACCTGCTTAAAAACGAGACTATAGATTTTGTTGCTCAAAGTAATTCCTTTGTTCCCCATTTTCACATTCCACTGCAAAGTGGGAGCAATGATGTTTTAAAAGCAATGCGGCGCAGATATATGAGAGAGCTTTATGTAGACAGGGTGGAGCAAATTAAAGAGGTGATGCCCAATGCCTGTATTGGGGTAGATGTAATTGTTGGATTTCCCGGGGAGACTGAAGAGCATTTTTTGGAAACGTATAATTTCCTGAATGAACTGGATATATCTTATTTACACGTATTCACCTATTCAGAAAGGGATAATACCCCGGCGGCAAGTATGACGGGAGTTGTACCTCTTAAGGTGAGAAAAAAACGAAGTAAGATGCTGCGGGGCCTTTCAGCAAAAAAGAGAAGATCCTTTTATGAAAGTCAGTTGGGGAAGGTTCACACTGTTCTATTTGAAGGTGAGAATAAAGAAGGTTTCATTCACGGCTTCACCGGTAATTATGTGAAAGTAAAAACCCCCTGGAATCCGGGGCTTGTAAATAGTTTGCATGAAATTGAACTCACAAGCATCGATGAGGATGGAATTGTGCGTTTTAAATATTGTGAGCCTGCAGCAGTTGTTTAAATATTAATTCCTACAGGAAGCAGGTCTTTGTATTTCCTTCTGTTCTTCCTCATAAATTTTGCGATCTCAGGGCTGGTAGGAACTACACGGTCTGTTCCTTCCTTGATCCTGTTGAGCAGGGTTGTAAGGAATGGTTCGAGATATCCCTCCTCCTTAAGTTCATCAGACATAATTAATTTTGTAAGGAAAATTTTTCGCTCCTGCTGGGCATATTCTACAGTGACCAACTCTTCATTAATAACGGCTTCAAACTGTCTAAGAAATTCATTGTTGGTGATCTCAATTGCATCTTCTGTCATCATAGTAGTATTTTTAGGTTTCATGAACATCTGGAGAAAAAAAAAGAAGGTCGGCGAATGATGTAATGAGAGAACCTTGAAGTTAAGAATACTAAAACTTCATTTTGATCTTAATTTTTTTCCTAAATTAATGTGATGTACAAAGTTAAGGCATTAATTATCAATAACCCAATGAAACTTTTGGGTGTGGTGATACTAAGTTTAAAAAGAAAATAATAGGGCTGTTAAGAAATAGCTCTGGTATTGATCAAATATAATTTGGTAAGGCGTAAAATAACATTTAAATTCCACAGTTTAACCATTCATTGAATGATGGATCAGGAAGAGATTATTCACGTTTACTTTATGCCGGGGATGGCAGCAAATGCGGCAATTTTTGAATATATAAAGTTGCCAGAGGATAAATTTAAAATGCATTTCCTGGAGTGGATCATACCTTTGGATGATGAATCCTTAAAGGATTATGCCTTGCGTATGAATAAATATGTAAAGCATGATAACATTGTTTTAATAGGAGTATCTTTTGGCGGAGTTGTTGTACAGGAAATGAGTAATTATATTTCAGTACGCAGGTTAATAATTATTTCAAGTGTAAAATGCAGAGATGAGCTTCCAAGAAGGATGAGATTTGCGGCCAAAACAGGGTTTTTTAAATTGATCCCCACCAGTTTGCTGGATTATGTAGATCATTTTGAAAAACTGGCGGTAAATGATTTTCTGAAAAAAAGAGCTCGATTATACCGTAAGTATCTCTCGGTTCGCAATAATAAATATTTGGACTGGGCGATCAAGAATATGGTATGCTGGGGATGTGAAAAACCTCGGGAGGACCTTGTACATATTCATGGGGATGCAGATCTTATTTTTCCGATCAAATATATAAGGAATTGTATTCCTGTCAAAGGTGGAACCCATATTATGATCATAAATAGGTATAGGTGGTTTAACCGGCATTTACCTGAGATCATATTAACTGGAGGGTTAAACAAAAAGAAAATGAATAAAATAGAAAAGCGATGAAAATTTTGAAGGTTTTGTTAATGAGTGTAGGACTATTAGCTATAAGTGCTATAAGTATACAGGCTGTGCAGGAGGGGCCTTATACTGAGGAAACTGAGGAAGAGACCACAGTAAAAGACAAGGTGACTAAGGATTATAATGTATATGCGCTTCCAATGCCGCAGGAACTTAGTTTTGCAGGAGAAGAAGTGCCCCTGGAAGATCCAGATGTTTATGAGCGAATGGACAGGGAATTGCTGGTAAACACCTACTGGCAGTCCAATGCCTTGCTGTTAATGAAAAGGGCGCACAAATATTTTCCTGTCATTGAACCTATCCTGAAAGAATATGGTGTCCCAGATGATTTTAAATACCTGGCCGTTATTGAGAGCAGTCTAACCCAGGCTGTGTCACCTGCCAGGGCTACGGGGTTCTGGCAAATTATGGAAGGAACCGGTAAGGATTATAAACTGGAGATCAACTCGAATGTGGATGAGCGGTATCATATAGAGAAATCTACCCGGGTCGCCTGTGAGTATTTCCTAAAATCCAGGGAACAGTTTGGTAGCTGGACTATGGCCGCGGCTGCTTATAATGCCGGTAATGCCGGTATTTCAAGACAGTTAACCAGGCAGGATGTAAGCGATTATTATGATTTGCTATTAGGTGAGGAAACAGGGAGATATGTGTTCAGGATCCTGGCTGTAAAAGAGATCATGAAAGACCCAAAAAAATATGGTTTTAATTTTACTGAAGATGATCTATACAGCCATATACCAACATACACTGTAAAGGTTAATACACCTGTAGAGGATTTTGCCAGTTTTGCCAAAGAACAGGGGATCAATTACAAGATTCTTAAAATTCACAATCCCTGGTTAAGAGAGGCGCATTTAAACAATAAATCGGGAAAAGTATATGAGATTGAAATCCCTCATAAAGGATACTACCGGGACGTTAAATAACTTTTGGGGAATGGCCTTAATTATTTAAGGCCACCGGCTCCGGGCGCGGCTCGAAATTTCTGTCTCCCAGGAGGTGATTGGCTATCCCATCATAAATAGAGTTGTAGTTTGCATCGAGAGACTCCTCAAAGCTTTTACCATATTTATGGGTAACACCTCTTCGTATATTAAGTATCTTTTTATCCTTGTCCAGGAGAAAAGTGGTAGGTAGGCCAAGGGAATGCTTTAAATTGCGTACAACATGTGGGTCTTTGTTGTCCAGTTCGTCCACATAAGTAATGTGAATATTTTTACTGTAATCTTTAGAAGCTTTTCGGGTATCTATCTTGCTATCCCAAAATAGAATTACAAAATCTATTTTATCCTGGTATTTATCTGCCAGCTCATTTAGTGCAGGCACTTCTCCCTGTGATGTTACGCACCAGGAAGCATATGTTATAAGATAAACCGGTTTTTTAAAATTGTGCAGGGAAATTTTCTTTCCTCTTAGATTCTTGAATTTGAAATCATCCATATAGCTACCGGCAAGTTGATACCTGGTAAGGGAATCGAATAATTTTTGTGCTTTTTCGTAATCCCTATAGAAATACGCATCTTTTGCACGCTTTTCATATTTTGGCAAGTGTAATGTAAGTGCTTCAGAAAAAAGAATAGCATTATCCTCCTCTTGCTGTGCAGTGGATATTTGGGTAAGTAAAAATGTAAAAATAAGTAGTAAAATTCTTACCATTCTTCGCCTTTACAGTTCTTTTTGCAAAATTACAAAAGAAGAGGCCCGGTAGGAAAATTATTCGTTGAAGGGTAAATTATATGGGTGAAATGCAGTTAAATTATTCCTAATTTAGGTTTTTTCTAACGAATTGATCCTTAGATCTTTTTCATCTGCTGTTTCATCATTTGGATCTGCTCTTTCAGCATCCCGTGCTTATCCAGTTTTTTAGCTTCTGTAAGAAGATTTTGGGCCTCACGTTTACGTCTTTTACTCATTGCTATTCCGGCAAGGTTAAGTTTTGCCATGGCCAGGTCCTGGTCCATGGAAAGACCTAGTTTGATGGCTCTTTTAAAATGTTTTTCTGCCTGGGTCATATTAGTTTGTGAAAGCATAAGCCCGTGCAGGTACCAATAATATCCCTGTTGTTTTTGTGTAAGCGCAGCCTCCGGGTCCTTTATGCGATCCAGCCATTTTTTGGCTCCGGGAAAATCCTGTTTTCTAAGGCGTAAGAATGCCATAAGGATCATTTCATTCTTATAGTACAGGAAAATAAAAATTAGGGAAAGCAGGATGAACATGATCCCGTTTCCAATGTTTCCCAGAAAGAATTGCCAGATGGAAATGGCAATTATTGCCCCGGCTAATATTAGTTTGATATTCTTATTGAACATAATGCCTCGATTTTACAGGCGGCAAAGGTAGTAAAAACAATTAAAAATTATTTTAATTTAGTTTTTGGAAGAGATAAAAGTCTTTGTATATTTGCCCGCAGTTTTAAAGAAAGGTTTAGAACTAATTTAACTAAGGATTCCACTGAAGATTTAAAGATAATTAAAATGAAAAGAACGTTTCAACCATCTAAGAGAAAAAGAAAAAACAAGCACGGGTTCAGAGAACGCATGGCAAGTGTGAACGGAAGAAAAGTGCTGGCGAGAAGAAGAGCCAAGGGTCGAAAAAAATTATCTGTATCTTCAGAGAATAGACACAAACACTAGTGAAAATTAGTCTTAAAAATAATAAGGTGTTACTTTTATAAGTAACGCCTTTTTTTATATCTAAGCGCTACCTATTAAAACAGTAATTATATACCATATCAAAGATGCCTAAAAACAAAGACATTAAATGTATTTTAATAATTGGATCTGGTCCTATAGTAATTGGTCAGGCCTGTGAATTTGATTATGCCGGTGCCCAGTCATTAAAATCATTACGTGAGGAAGGAATTAAGACTGTTCTTATTAACTCCAATCCTGCCACCATTATGACAGACCCGTCTATGGCAGATCACGTTTATCTTAAACCCCTTACCACAAAATCCATAGTAGAAATACTTAAAGATCATCCAGAAATTGATGCTGTTCTTCCAACTATGGGAGGCCAAACTGCTCTTAACCTTTGTATTGAGGCCGATGAAAAAGGAATTTGGAGCGACTTTGGAGTGAAATTAATAGGAGTTGATATAGATGCAATTAATATCACAGAAGACAGGGAGAAATTCAAGCAGCTTATGGGGAGAATTGGAATTCCCGTGGCTCCGGCCAAGACCGTGACTTCTTATTTACAAGGTAAGGAGGTAGCACAGGAATTTGGTTTCCCGCTGGTTATTCGTGCTTCTTTTACTCTTGGTGGTAGTGGTGCATCCTTCGTGCACAGAGCAGAGGATTTTGACGAGCTGCTTACCTATGGGCTTGAAGCTTCCCCAATTCACGAGGTACTTATTGACAAGGCACTACTGGGATGGAAAGAATATGAGTTGGAACTACTTAGGGATAAGAATGACAATGTTGTAATTATTTGTTCCATTGAGAATATGGATCCAATGGGGATACACACCGGGGATTCCATCACCGTGGCCCCTGCGATGACCTTGAGTGATACCACGTACCAGAGAATGCGGGATATGGCCATTAAAATGATGCGCAGCATTGGGGATTTTGCCGGGGGTTGTAATGTACAATTCGCAGTAAGCCCAGATGAAAAGGAAGATATTTATGCGATAGAGATCAATCCACGTACTTCAAGATCTTCAGCATTGGCATCAAAGGCTACCGGTTATCCAATTGCAAAGGTAGCTTCTAAACTCGCATTGGGATTCACCCTGGATGAACTTCAAAACCAAATCACCAAATCTACATCGGCTTTATTTGAGCCTACCCTGGATTATGTGATCGTAAAGATTCCAAGATGGAATTTTGATAAGTTTGAAGGCAGTGACCGTACTCTTGGGCTTCAAATGAAATCTGTAGGAGAAGTAATGGGTATTGGAAGATCTTTCCAGGAAGCCCTACACAAGGCAACCCAGTCCCTGGAGATCAAGAGAAATGGCCTTGGAGCAGATGGAAAGGGGTACACCAAGTATGACCAGATAATAGATAAGCTTACCCATGCGAGCTGGGACAGGGTATTTGTGATTTATGACGCAGTGCAGGCCGGTATACCCTTGAGCAGGATCCACGAGATCACTAAGATAGATATGTGGTTCCTTAAGCAGTATGAAGAGCTATATGCCCTGGAAGTTGAGATATCGAAATATGATATAGATACACTGCCAAAAGACCTGTTGCTGGAAGCAAAGCAAAAAGGATTTGCCGACAGGCAAATTGCGCATATGCTAAGATGTCTAGAGAGCCAGGTTTACAATAAAAGGGATGAAATGGGCATCAACAGGATCTATAAACTGGTTGATACCTGTGCAGCCGAGTTCAAAGCCTACACCCCATATTATTATTCCACTTTTGAGGCCGAAATTGAGTCGGCAGACGGGAAGAGGTATGTGGACAATGAAAGTATAGTTACAGATAAGAAGAAGATCGTGGTTCTTGGTTCCGGACCAAACAGGATAGGGCAGGGGATAGAATTTGACTATAGCTGTGTTCACGGGGTTCTTGCCGCCTCGGAGTGTGGATACGAAACTATTATGATCAACTGTAACCCCGAAACTGTTTCAACAGATTTTGATGTTGCAGATAAACTTTATTTCGAACCTGTATTCTGGGAGCATATCTATGACATTATTCGTCACGAGAAGCCCGAAGGAGTGATCGTACAGTTGGGAGGACAAACAGCCTTAAAACTTGCTGAGAAACTGGATCGCTACGGGATCAAGATCATGGGTACCAGCTTTGAATCCCTGGATCTGGCTGAAGACCGTGGTAGCTTCTCTAAACTTTTACAAGCCAACGATATTCCTTATCCTGATTTTGGAGTAGCTGAAACGGCAGATGAAGCACTGGCTCTTGCAGATGAACTTGATTTCCCAATCCTTGTAAGACCATCTTATGTACTTGGAGGACAGGGAATGAAGATTGTGATCAATAAAGATGAACTTGAGGCCCACGTGATTGACCTGCTTCGAAAGATCCCAAACAATAAATTGTTGCTGGATCATTATCTCGATGGGGCAATAGAGGCAGAGGCCGATGCGATTTGTGATGGGGAGAATGTGTACATTATTGGAATTATGGAACATATTGAGCCCTGTGGTATCCACTCGGGTGATTCCAATGCCTTGCTACCTCCTTTTAACCTGGGAGACCTTGTAATGCAACAAATAAAGGATCATACGCACAAGATTGCTCTTGCTTTAAATACAGTAGGTCTTATCAATATTCAGTTCGCAATAAAGGATGACAAGGTTTACATCATTGAAGCAAACCCAAGGGCGTCCAGGACAGTTCCTTTCATTGCAAAGGCTTACGGGGAGCCCTATGTGAATTATGCTACCAAAGTGATGCTGGGAGACAAGAAGGTAACGGACTTTGATTTTAACCCACAGTTAAAAGGGTATGCCATCAAGCAACCTGTTTTTTCCTTCAATAAATTCCCGAAAGTGAATAAACAATTAGGGCCTGAAATGAAGAGTACCGGGGAAAGTATCCTTTTCATTGACAGCTTAATGGATGATGCATTTTACGATCTTTATTCAAGAAGAAAAATGTACTTAAGCAAATAGGAAGAACTCTATAATACAAAAGGGCTGCCATTTCCGGCAGCCCTTTTTTTTGCTAAAACTCTGAATAAAAAATCCCGGTAGCAGGGTACCGGGATCTGGAATAATTAAATATACCTGGTTTATTTTTTACTGAGTTCCAGGGTCTGTATAGTGTTCTTGCCATCTGTAGATCTCCATACCTGGTTCTTTTTCTTTTGAGAAACTATGATCCATGTTTTATCAAGATCTGAATTTCGCGTGTTATTATTGCTGCTTATGGTGATAATGTTTTCATCTGGCATAGTCCACCTGAAGCTTTGGGTATCGCTAAATTCCGTTTGGAACATGTTGTAATTGATATCCTTTTCACCGGTACCGTTCTTGTTGATCTTAATAGTACCTGCATTGGTGGTATTCATGCTTCTGCCTTGTTGATTATCTACAGCATACCTGTCAACATTCCAGGTGCCGGTCATTTTGGGGCCACAGCCTGTAAATAAAAATGCGGTTAAGGCAATAGTAAATAAAGATTTTTTCATAACGTTTTAATTTTGTTTAAAGATACAATTTATTAGGTAAACAAAAAGGAATGTGCTGGTGAGACCAGGAAATTTCACTTAATTTTAGCACTATGAAAACAGACCTGTTAATTTTTGGAGGAACATTTGGAGCTCTTGCGGTAATGTTCGGCGCGTTTGGGGCACATGCGCTTAAAAGCCTTTTAAATGAAGAGCAGCAAAAAAGTTTTGAAACCGGGGTTCGGTATCAAATGTACCATGCGCTTGTACTGATCATCTGCGGCTTTTCTATGCCCTTTGGTTCTCCCTCGCAGGTATGGATGGGCTGGTGCTTCATTCTAGGAACTTTTCTGTTTTCCTTCAGCATTTATGGGTTGGTCCTAAGTTCAGCTAAAGGAAAGAAATTGAAATTCCTGGGGCCTGTGACCCCTGTAGGAGGTTTATTCCTGTTGGCCGGCTGGGTACTGTTTACCTATAACATGCTTAAACTGGGAGTGTATCTTTAGGTTCTTTTGGCTGCTTCAGCTTTAAGCCATTTTTGCCTGTAGTTTTCAGCAAAAATAGCCACTACCAGTAACTGGAGGATATGGTAGAGCATAATAGGTAAAAGAAATAATCCTACGCTGGCGCTGCTGCCAAAGATGATCTTCACCATGACAGAGCCATGAACAAGGGACTTCTTGGTTCCGCAGAATTTAGCGGTAATACTGTCTTTTAAGCCGAAATTAAACAATTTGGCCAGATAGCCTACCAGCCAGTAAACCAGGAAAAAAAGGACTACCACGATTCCAAATAGTTTTATAAGATCCAGAATCCCTACAGAACTAAAGAGGCCGGAGTTAAAGGAATTGCTGAAGCTGGAAAATACTATTAGAACAATTACCGCCTTATCAAACAGGGAAAGTTTGCTGCTGTGCCTTCTGGCCCACACCCCTAAATAATTTTGAAGGAATAACCCCGCCATTAAGGGCAGCACGATTTGATAGACGAGTTTTAGGATAATATTGAGAAAATCAAAACCGGCTGTGGAGTCCATAAAAACACTCAATAACAGGGGAGTTGCCAGGGTCCCTATTAAACCGGAAATACTGGCATTAAATATCGCCGTTGGCAAATTACCTTTCGCAATTGCTACCATTACTACAGAAGATGACACTGTAGAGGGCAGCACCCCAAGGAAGAACAATGCCAGCCAGAGATCACTGCCGGTGCCTTCTTCAAACAATGGTGCAAAGGCAAGGGTGAGCAGTGGAAAGATCAAAAAGGTAGTAGCCTGTATAAGGATGTGGGAAGGATAATTGAGAAACCCTTCCTTTAACTCGGCTGGAGCCATTTTGAGCCCGTAAAAAAAGAAAATAAAGCCAATCCCTATATCTGTGATCAGCCCCAGCGGTAAGCTGCTTAAAGCTGTGGGAAAGAAGTAGGCCAGGATAATGGAACCCAGCAGGGAAAGGATGAACTTATTAGGCCTCACTACATTTCCAGCTTTACATTATGCTCCTCCAGAAGGTGTATATATTCTGCTGAAGCGAAATCTGTTGCCTGGAACTCATTGCGGCGTTTCTTTTTATTGGCACCGCGTTTTATGCTTTTTACAAATCTCCTTATGTCATCATCTGTTTCCAGGATCAATCCCGGCACCTGTACAGATCTTCCTTCCTCATCCTTGGCCACCATCGTAAAGTGAGAGGAGTTGCAGTGCTTCACGGCACCTGTTTGTATATTCTCTGCTTCCACCCTTATTCCAATAACCATAGAACTCCTGCCAACGTAGTTCACTGAAGCCTTCATAGTTACCAGCTCCCCAATCTCAATAGGATTTAAAAAGTCCACTGTATCTACACTGGCGGTTACGCAATACACCCCGGAGTGTTTGGAGGCGCAGGCAAATGCAATCTGGTCAAGGAGCCTTAAGATGTAGCCTCCGTGGATCTTTCCGTTAAAGTTGGAATGGGAGGGAAGCATTAATTCTGAAATGGTTACCTGCGAAGCCGTTATTTTCTTAAATTTTTCTTTCATTATCTATCTCTAAAATGAGGCGACCTGGCCTCTTCAACTTTTTCTATAAAATATTTAGTATCTCCCCAGAACAGGAAGGTCGCATATCTTTCCACATAGGTAAGTTTTACATAATTTCCTTCATTCTGCCGCAGGGCCTCTATAGCTTCCTTATTCCCTCCAAGTACAGTGAACTCAAAGATCTGGGCGCCGCTTATTCCCTGGCTTATCTCTCCTTCCCAGGTCTTGTAGATCACTCCTTTCCTGCTGAATTTTATCAACTCCCCTGTACGAGTCCCTTCACTATAAGGCACAAAATAGACAAAGGCGAAGTATGCCAGGTACAGGAGCAAAAGGCTGCCAAGAATTATAAACAGTGTTTTCTTCATATTATAGGGCCTCGTAGACCAGTTTAGTAAATTCAGCAATTTTGGAAGGTTCCAGCCATCTTGTTACGATCACGAGATCTTGTTCCCGGTCAATGATGATAAAATTGCCGCCAAAGCCTGCAGCGTAAAAAATATGTTCCGGCAATCCTTCCCAGTGCCTGCTGCCTTTTTGGTTGAGCCACCACATATAGCCGTAATTTTCATTTGCGGGGGAGGCTTGTATGGCTTCTTCGATAAGTTCTTCGGAAAGCAACTGCTCCCCTTCCCATTTTCCGTTACGTGCGAATAGCAGACCGAACCTGGCCATATCTTCAGTATTGATAAAAAGTCCGCCGCCGGAGTGTCCACCACCCGTAACCGACTGCATTTTAAGTCCGTCGATATCTACCCAGGCGTTCTCATAACCAAACCACCGCCAGGTAGGTGAAGCTCCTATGGGGTCCATAATTCTCTCTTTAAGCACTTTTGGCAAAGGTTGCCGCCAAACCTGTAAAAGGGAATAGGCGAGTAGGTTCACCCGCACATCGTTATATTCAAATACAGTACCCGGTTCATTGAGCTGCCTGTTCCTCCAATCGTCCAGTCCTCCTGTGGAAGGCGGCCTGTCTGCCCAGTCATATCCTCCCCATAAATTCCCGCTCCAGTCTGAGGTTTGATCCAGAAGGTGTTGCCAGGTCACCTTGCTGTTATGCTCCCCGTCAAAGGTGCCGTCCCAGACATATTGAGCTACTTTCTCCCCGGCATTTGCTATAAGCCCTTCTTGCAATGCCAGCAAGCCCGTGGTGGAAAGAAAACTCTTGGTAACGCTAAAGGTCATATCCACCCTTTGCGTGTCTCCCCAGCTGCTTATCACGTAGCCATCCTTAATGATCATTCCTGCAGGGCCTCCGCGTTTCTTCGTGGGGCCGGAGATCTCGTGGAAAGGTTCCTGCTCAAAGCCCTTAAGGATCGCCTGTCTTAGGTCTCTGGAACCTGTGTATTCATTTCCTTCAGCAAAATCTACAGCCCGGGAAAGCCGTTCCTTATTGATCTTAAATTGAGAGGCATCCCTTTCTTCCCATTCGCCATTGGCAGGGAAATAATCCTGCGCCTGCAGCAGGGAGGTGATCATTACAAAGCAGATCGTAAATAGTTTATACATCTTCATCTAAAGTTAATTCAAAGTTTCATCCCCGGAATTCTCTGAGGCTTCCAGCAGCCATTTTTGTCCTATTTTTTGTTTGGGCGAGATTCCCAGTTCTTCCAGTTTGTCTATATCCTTCACAAGATTTTGTTTGCCGGTAAGTTTCTTCATCGCCGTTTCATAAGCGTTCCCGGTGGATTTTAATTTCTTCCCCACATCTTCCAGGTCATCCAGCAGGATCTTGAACTTATGATAGAGGGAGGAGGCATGGGCAGCGATCTCAATGGCGTTTCGCTGCTGCTTCTCATTGCTCCATAGCGTATCGATGGTTCTTAAGGTAGACAGCAGGGTAGTGGGGCTTACCAACAGGATATTCTTTTGAAAGGCTGTATAGAAGAAGGAATTATCCTCATTCTGGGCCAGGTACAATGCCGGTTCAACAGGGATGAACATCAAAACAAAATCTGGCGAGGTGGTCTTATAGATGTCCTCGTATTTTTTGCTACTAAGCTGGGATATGTGGGTGTGGAGCGATCTAATATGATCCTTAAGATGCCTGCTTTTATTTCCGGGTTCATCTTCATTGGCATATTTTTCATATGCCACAAGAGAGACTTTGGAATCTATCACCATTTTTCGCTCATTGGGCAGGTGGATGATCACATCTGGAAGAAACCTATTTCCCTCCTCATCTGTATAGGCCTTCTGTACAAAATATTCCCGGTCCTTCTCGAGTCCGCTTTTTTCCAGTACTTTTTCAAGGATCAATTCTCCCCAGTTCCCCTGGGTCTTGTTTTCCCCTTTTAATGCTTTTGTAAGATTGTTCGCCTCCTCGCTTATCTTCACGCTTTGCTCATTGAGGATTTTAAGATACTGTCCCAGCTGTGCATGCCTATCAATAAAATCTACATTATTCTTATTTACCTTTTCCTCAAAACTTTTGATCTTCTCGCTTAAAGGATCTAATAGATTCTGAAGGTTCTCCTTGTTGAGACTCGTAAATTTCTGGGATTTTTCTTCCAGGATACGGTTGGCAAGATTTTCAAACTGAGTTTCGAATTTCTTCTGAAGTTCCTCAATTTCTTTCCTTATCTCCAGGTTTTTTTGCTGAAGGTTCTCGTACTCCGAATTCCTGCGGGTGAGTTCATTGCTTAAAAAATCCCTGTCCTTTCTTATTATTTCGCGCTCATTCTCCATTTTTTCAAGCTGGGTTTCAGCTTCTTTTTTCTCTGCTGCCCTTTCATTTTTATTTTCGTCTAATAATCTGGTAAATAGATCGTTAGATTCTTCCAGCTGAAGTTTTAGCTGAAGGTTCTGTTCTGTAGATGTTGCCGATTTCGCCTTATGTTTTAAAGCTGAAATAAGGTTGCCAAGGAAGAATCCCAGGGCCAGGGTAAAAAGGGAGATGAGGAGAATAAGCAACGAATCTGTCATTGAAAACTCAGGTTTATTCAAAGATAATTAAATCAATGTCTTTCGGAAGTTTTTGAGCTACTTCTGCTAAAAATTAGCTTTCCCCATTTTCGATATTGATACGGAATGAGCGGGTTTCCCTGTCGAAGATTATAAGGTCATCCGGAAACATTTCAGCAAACATATTCTTTTCTACCAGTTCTGTAGGGGTTCCTATGGTTACCCTGCCTTTTTCCATAAGGATGATCTTGTCGCAAAGCTGTAAGGCAAGGTTGATCTCGTGAGTTGAAAAAAGAATGCTCTTTTTGGTCTTCACAGTAAGGTTCTTCAGCAGTTTTAATACATAGGCCTGGTGGTAGATATCCAGGTGGGTGGTGGGTTCATCCAGTACTACTAAAGGGGTATCCTGGGCTAAAGCCCTGCCAATAAGTACCTTTTGCAATTGCCCGTCACTAAGCTCATAACATTTTTTATGCTGTAGATCCTCAATTCCTACAAGTTGCAGGGCATAATTTATTTGTTGCCTGTCTTCCTGCGTTAAAGTTCCAATCCAGTTGGTATAGGGTTGTCTCCCCAGGGCTATAAGTTCAAAAACCGTCAAATTCCTTGAAACGGGCTGTTCTGTAAGCACCACACTTATGGACTGCGCCAGTTCTCCCGGGGAAATGTCCTTAAGCTTATTTTGATTGATGTATACCTCTCCAGCAAGCATTTCCTGTACCCCGCTAAGGCTCCTAAGCAAGGTAGATTTCCCAACCCCGTTGATCCCAATGATCGCTGTAAGCTCCCCTTCATATAATTCCAGGTCTATGGCAGAGGCGATAAGGGTTTCTTCAGTCTTATCCCTGTAACCTATATTAAGGTTTTGCGTTCGGAGGACGATATGTGAGGTTGCTGTTTTGATATCTAAAAAAGGAATTTACGTTTTCTCACCAAAAGCCAGATCACTACCGGGGCTCCCACCAGGGATGTAATTGCGTTAATAGGCAGGGTGAACTGGCTGCCGGGCATTTGTGCTCCAATATCACAAACCAGCATAAGGATGGCCCCTCCCATAATAACCGCGGGCAAAAGGATCCTGTGGTCATTCACCGGGATCACCTGTCTAATTAAATGAGGGACTGCCAGGCCTACAAATGCAATGGGCCCTGCAAAGGCAGTAATGCTTCCTGCAAGCAAGCTGGTGGCAATAATAATTATAAGCCTGTTGCGGCTAATGTTCACCCCAAGGCTCCGGGCATATTGCTCGCCAAGGAGAAGAGTATTTAAATTTTTAATTGAAGTGATTGATAGTAATATGCCTATAAACCAGAACAAAGAAAGAATTATAACCTCCTCCCAGGAAAGATTTCCAAGGCTTCCAAATGACCAGAAAACATACTGCTGTAATTGGGCGGCTGGGCTAAAATATGCCAATACGCTTACTACTGCAGCCGTCAAACTTGCGAACATAAGTCCGATGATCAGGATGGCCATTGTATCCCGTAATTTTGCAGATGCCAGTAGAACGGCGATCAATACCAGGAGGCTGCCCAGGCTTGCCGCGATCACCAGGCTCCATTTAGAAAGCAGGAAGGCGGTGGCGACCCCGCCAAAGAGGTATGCTCCCATTAATATCAAAGCCACCCCCAGGCTCGCCCCGCTACTTAACCCCAAAACATAGGGTCCGGCCAGGGGATTCCTGAAAAGGGTTTGCATAAGCAGCCCACTTACTGCCAGGCCGGAGCCTGTGAGAATAGCTGTAAAAACCTTTGGCAGCCTGAATTCCAGTAATATATACCTCCAACTCTCCCTTTTCACTTCTCCGCCAAAAAAGGTGGCCAGGATATCTTCCAAAGGAATATTGACAGATCCCAGTCCAAGGTTGAGAAGTGAAAAAAGTATAACCGCCAGGAAAAGTAGCAACAGGACAAGGTTATAATTTTTTGGACGGGGCATTATTGCAGGGGTTTAAAGAATGTAAATTGGTGCTGCGGCAACAACTGGGGGTGAAATATTGCAATGAGGTCCCGTAGTACAAGGTCTGGCCGGTTGGGCGCTAACTCAAAGAATAGAGCTCCTCCGGTTTCCCCTTTTGTGCTGCTATAAGTATATACCTTTTGTTCCTTTACCGCCTTAAATTGATCATAGTGGGGAGAAGCTTCCATTAACTGTACATAGGACCCAAATTGTCCCGGTGCCACCCAGTAATCCACATTTTGGGCATCGCTAAGTACGGTTTCAAAAGCAAGGGCCATACTGCCGCTCCCGGTTGTTTCTTTATAAATATAAGATGCATTTGCCTCCTCAATAAACCTGGCAAGCCAGGAATTGCCATAAGGCACATACCATTGATCCTTATACATGGAGCCGCTTAGAACAGTGGGTTTTTTCTCTGCCGTGGCAGCGAGGTTTTTGGCCATCTTGTAATTGGTCTCTACTTTTTTGAAATACCTGGAGGCCTCCTCATTTTTGTTATATAAAGCACCAAAGAATTTCACCCATTCTGCCTTGCCTAATGGAGAATTTTCTGTCCAATCCCCATTATAGATCACAGGTATCCCGGTTCGCTCTATAGTGCTATAGGTTTTGTTATTTCCGTTCACGGCAAAACCAACCACCAGCTCCGGTTCCAGGGAAATCAATAATTCAGTATTTATTGCCTCATTTTGGCCAAGCTCTGTAATTTCACCCTTATTTATGAGTTTTCTAATACTATCTGATGATACATAATCCAGTCCTGGGAAACCTATAAGGGTTTTTTCCACTCCCAATGCTTCCAGGGAGGGGATGTGAGTTGTAGAGGTCACAACCAGCTTTTTCACAGGAACCTGAATGATCTGGTCATACGCGAGATTGGCAGGAGCTGTAGTGCCTTCCTTTAGCAATAAATAACGATAAGTTTTATCTGCATCAGGCCAGGGGTCTTTAATTATTAGGAAGTCATACCCGTCATATTTTTCAATAGAAAAACCTTTGGCATATTTTATTTCCACAGTTGCCCCTTTGGTGATTGGGGATCTTTTTTATCCTTGTCAACCTTACAGGAAAATAACAATAGCGAAAATATGAGGAGCAGGAAAGTTTTCAAGTATTATCTATTTTGGTTCCAAAAGTAAGATTATTTAAAATTTTTAGCACTCAAGAAACATAAATGTTTATTTTCGCATAGAATTTTGGTTTGACCCGGTATTGTAAATGATACCCTGTCGATTAAAAGGGAATCAGGTGAAACTGGAGAAGGATCTTGCGATCCCTGAGTTTTAAACTCTGTTTACATTCTTCAATAATCCTGAGCTGTTCCCGCAACTGTAAGCTTTGTCCGCCGCAGGCGGATGCTTTTTGTTATTACTTCAAATACCACTGTACCGCTCTTGGGCGGGATGGGAAGGTGAACAAAAGGACGCAAGCCAGGAGACCTGCCAAAAGAAACTTTAATATCGTGACTTTCGGGATAAAGGTCTGTGGCTAATGAAGAACATATACTCTTTTTTTCTATTTACCATCCTGTTCAATGTGTTCGGAACCTTTGCGCAGCAGGCTCCTGTTACCCGTTTGGATGAGGTTAGGCTTAGCGACAGCAGGTTATATAAGAATTCCCGCAGCCAGGTAGTAACCGTCTTAAAGGATTCTGTCCTGCGGGAAAACGATCCATTACTTACCAATGTCCTTAAATTTAATTCTCTCATCTTCTTTCGGGAAAATGGGTATGGGATGGTGTCTTCAGCATCTTTTCGCGGGACCACGGCATCCCAAACAGCAGTGGTATGGAATGGGATCAATATAAATTCTCAATTCACCGGCCAAACAGATTTTAATACGATTAACACCACCGGCTACGAAGATGTTGCAGTAAGGGCAGGAGGGGGGAGTGTGCTCTATGGCAGCGGTGCAATTGGCGGCAGTGTACATCTTAATAACAAATTCAGGTTCAGTAAGAATTTCAGCAATACCTTCAGGCTGGATTACGGCAGTTTTAATACCCGTTTAATACGCTACTCGGGTGAAGCTTCTTCAGAAAAAACCAGCGTGTACATCAATGCAGCAGGTACAGCCTCCAATAATGACTTTCCTTATCCTGTTACCGGTAGCTTTAATGAGAACGGTGATTTCCAGAATATGAATGTTAGCGCGGGAATCGCCCACTGGCTCGATGAGAATAATATACTTAAATTTTACAGCGAAAGCTATACCGGGGAAAGAGGCTTCTCGGGTACTTTAACCGCTCCTTCCCGTAGCAAATTTGAAGATGTGAACCATAAAAATCTATTGGAATGGAAAGGTTTTTATGGTGACTATACCTCTTCTCTCAAGGTAGCTTACCTGGAAGAGAATTATAAATATTTTGAAAACAGGAGCAGGGAAGACCATTCTTTTGGAAATGCAAAGAATTACATTGCCAATTACGATCTTTCCTATAGAATTACAGAGGCGATAAGCTTAAATGGAATTGTGGATCACCGGCATACAAAGGGAAGGGGTTCCAGTGTTGGAGAAAACACCAGGAACATCACCGCCTTCGCCTTTCTTTTCAATCACGATCTTGGCAGGTTCTTCTATGAGCTAAGCACCCGCAAGGAGATTACAAATAATTATGAATCACCCATCCTATACTCACTGGGAGCAGGATACGCTGTAACTTCTTATTACGGAATCAATCTCAACCTCTCCAGGAATTTCAGGATACCCACCTATAACGATCTTTATTGGAGCCCCGGGGGAAATATAGATCTGGATCCTGAAAGTTCTTACCAGGCCGAGCTGGGGCATACTCTAAAATTTGGCACATTTGAATTTGGGTTGGTGGGTTACATTATGGAAATAACAAACCTCCTGCGATGGATCCCCAATAGATCTGGCCTATGGCAACCGGTCAATACCGGCGAAGTAAGAAATTATGGGCTGGAGGCAAGAAGCGCCTACCAAACCACAATTGGCAACCATCAGTTTAGTTTAAATGCCATATACGCCTATACTAAAACTGAAGATAAGGCGCTTGGCAGGGAGCTTATTTATGTCCCCAACCATAAAGTTACAGGGTCCCTGGCTTACACTTTCAAGGACTTTTCATTTTCGTATCAATTCCTTCATAACGGAAGCATATATACCTCATCTGATAATGTATATGAGTTGAAAGGATATTCCCTTTCCAACGCAGGAATAGCCTATTCCCCTCCAGACTGGATTTTATAACATTTGGTCTTGAAGTAAGGAATCTTTTTGACAAGGAATACCAAAGTTTACCATCCAGGCCAATGCCGGGACGATCATTTAATAGTTCACTAACACTCAATCTCTAAAAAAAGGTAAAAAGGAAGGTTTTGAAAACCTCTCAAAATAAAGTCATTAACACCAAACCATTAAAAACCAATAAATATTTACTTATGAAAATCAATAATTTTTTAAGTCTGGCCATTGCAGCTGTAGCACTCTTCACCTCCTGTCAAAGCGATGATGCTATAAATAACATGCCTGAACCTGTAGCAGAGGAGGAATTTTCCAATGGGATCTTTATTTTAAATGAAGGGAATTTTGGTGGGGGAAATTCCTCGGTAGCCTTTGTAGATGAAGAGCATTCAGAGGTGTCCCTAAACGTATTTTCTGAAGCAAATGCCGGTATGGCCCTGGGAGATGTTGCACAAAGTATGGGTTTTTATGAAGACTATGCTTTTATAGTAGTGAATGTTTCCAATAAAATAGAGATAGTCAACCGTAATACCTTTGAACATGTAGCTACCATTGATGAGGGGTTGGAAAATCCACGCTTCCTGACATTTTCAAATGGATTTGCTTATGTCACCAATTGGGGAGACGGCTCCAATCCAGAGGATGATTTCGTAGCTGTAATTGATATAGATTCTTTCACCATCCTTGAAAATATAGCAGTTGAGGAAGGTCCAGAAGCGATAGTTGAGGCCAATGGCATTTTATATGTGGCACATTTAGGAGGCTTTTCATTCAACGATAAAATTTCAGTGATCAACACTGCAAATAATACAGTTGAAGAAACGATCATTGTAGGGGACAGGCCGAATTCTCTTGAAATAACTAATAATTCCCTATGGGTAGCAACAGGAGGATTACCATCTTATGCAGAGCAGGAAACTGCAGGGAAGATAGTAAGAATTGACCTCGCAACGGGTGAGATTGAAGAAGAACTTTTTTTTCCTAATCCAACAGATCATCCGGCCAATTTAAGAATTGACAATGATATTATTTATTATACCCTGAATGGGGATGTCTATTCCTTTACTGCCGGAGCCGAAGATTTGCCCGTAATTCCATTTCTTGAGATGGCTGAAGTGGCGAGCTTATATGGTTTTGAAGTGGAGGAAGGATATATTTATGCAGCAAGTGCAAATGCCGATTTCACAGGGGACGGGGATCTTTATATTTACGATGCTACAAATGGCTCACTTATTAATGATTTCAAAGTGGGTATTAACCCCAATGGCATTTATTTTAACCAGTAAAAAATCACCTATTAAAAAAGCCCTGATCTCTCAGGGCTTTTTGCTTTTTATTCCTGCATTTCAACAGGAACTTTATCGATATACATGGTTTGGAAGCCGGGATCAAACATTCCGCTTTCACCAATACCATCATAGGTCTTTACTTCAGGGATCGATACTCTGTTTCCTGCAATAACGTCTAGTGCAACTTTTAATAAAGGCTCGTCTTTATCACCTAATATTCCCAGGTTAAGAACATCTTCGGGCAATTTAATCTCCGGGTTAATTCCATCTTTATAATCTGTCACTCCATCCCTGTTCATTGACTTTAATACCAGGGGTTGGATTGCGTAGGTATGGGAGTCATTTAGAGAGGAATGATCTTCAGAAAAATTGGGGGAATCATAAAGTGTAACAGAGGCTTCAAACTTCCCGGTAGTAACATCTCCTATTTGTACAACATCAATATAGGGGTCAAGTCCATTGATTATCAATTCACTGGCCGAGGCAGAACTTTTTGTAGTCAAAACAAATAACCTGTTTAAATTTAAACTATTAATTGTAGTTCCTGTTCGAATGCTTGTATTAAATTTATTCAGTAGGCTTTCAGGGCTACGTTGCTCGTAATATGACTGGTATTTCTCATTCCATCTTTCCTTCATAAAAACCTCTCCAACAAATTGCCCGGTGATCATAGCTGCCAAATCTGTAGCTGTTCGTACAGATCCTCCTCCATTGTAACGCAAGTCAAGTACAAGTTCCTGTATTCCGGCACCCTTCAACTCATTAAAAGCGCTATTAAGCTCCTCATCAAAGTCCTCATCAAAACTGTTATAAAACAGATATCCTGTTTTAATCCCATTAACCTCGAGTACTTTGGATATCACTACGGGATTTGTATTAATATCACGAGTGGAGATATTTATAGTCCTGTCCAGTTCTGTTATCGTGTTACCTTCAATTTTTGCTAGTCCTAATGTGTAGGATGATGAGGTAAGCAAGCTTGTATAATTAGATTTGGTAAGTTGTTGCCCGTTAACCCGGTTAAAGATCATCCCTCTTTCTGCTCCTTCCGCTGCAGCAGGAGTATTTGGTTGGACAAGTTTTATATAGCCAAAGACCTCTGTACAACTTTGACAATAGCTAACCAAACCAAAAGACATTCCAGTCTCTCCAGTAGACGCTATTGTACCGGTTTTCATTGTCTCATAATTATCGATCAAGTAACTGAAACGGTCGCGGGATGATTTAAGGCTGTTAAATAATTTTTCAGGACTTGAAAATGTTTTTAGATAAGCATCTTTTTCGCCCTGGGAGGCGAAATAATTTTCTGCCAATACATCAAGATCATCCTTATATAAATAAATATCGCTCATTCCCCTGTAGATAAAATTCTCTACTTCCAGTTCCTTCGAAGACTCCTCTGTAGTTGCAGTTACGTCTGGTTTTTCTTCAAATTCCTCATTATCACTGGAGCAGGAGGCAAAAAAACTTCCTGCTAATAGGGTAAGAAAAAAGATCTTTATATTTTTCATAGTAATGATTTTATTAGTTCTAAAAGGACCGGTGTGATCCAACCTGTATAAAGGATAGGATTGTTCCCGTAAAAGCCTGTTGTGTAATTAGTTTCATAAACTATGCCAAGCATTCCACTGCAAAATACGAATAGCGTGGCGGTATTTAAATAAAAAAATCGGGGTTGCATTAAATACAAACCCGATTTTTTAAACTATTTGCTATTTTATTATTCCCTTTCCAAAAAACCTGGAATTTCCTTAACGTACATTTTTTGATAAGTAGGTAATTCCATTCCACTTTCTCCTACTACGTTAAAAGGCTTAAAACCTTCAGGCATAGAGATCCTGTTACCCTGAATATAATTAAGTGCTGCATTCAATAAAGGTTCGTTTTCGTCTCCAAGTACACCATAGTTCCTAATATCTTCTTTAAATTCAAAATCGGGATACAATCCATCCACATAATCTGAAACTCCATTGGCATTCAGTGATTTGAAAATAAGTGGTTGTAAGGCATAGGTGTGGCGAGTACTGGCATTTTGTCTTCCAAAGTTGGGAGAATCATATAAAGTAGTACTTGCAGTAAATTTCCCGGTAGTTTTATCTCCAATGTGAATAACATCGATGTATGGTTCCAGGCCATTTATGATCAATTCACTTGCAGAGGCAGACCTTGTTGTGGTCAAAACATATACCCTGTCCAGGTTTAGGCTGTTAATAGCTGTACCTGTTGTGAGTTGGGTGTTGAATTTATTCACAAGTCTGTTAGGATTATTTCTTAGGAAGTAGTCCTGATATTCGGCATTCCATTCTTCCTTTAAAAATATTTCTCCTGGAAATTGACCTGTGATCATTGCAGCAAGATCTGTAGCTGTCCTTACAGATCCTCCGCCATTATAGCGCAGGTCCAGGATAAGTTCGGTGATATTCTCCCCTTTAAAATAATTAAAGGCATCATTAAGGTCCTCATCATAATCATCTGTAAAGCTATTATACATGAGGTAACCTATCTTCATACCATCAAGGTCAATTGTTTTAGTAATATAAACAGGATTGGAACTGTATTCTGCTTTTGTTAAGGTAACTTCTCCCGTTTCAGTAATGGTATTCCCCTCTATCGTGGCCAACGTTACGTCAAGCACTTCGGGAGCCAACAGGGCACTGTAATTGGTTATTGTCATTTGTTCCCCATTGATCCTGGTGAAGAGATCTCCTCGTTTAATGCCTTTTGCTTCAGCTGAAGTTCCCGGCAAAACATAACGTACTACTCCAAAAACCAAATTTGCATTTTCCCCATATGTACCCAGGGAATAATTCATTCCGGTAGTGGTACTTATCCCGCTAAAAAGGTTTTCCAGTTCTACATAGTCATCTACTATCCAGCTAAACCTGTCCTGGGAAGACATAAGTCCGTCATAAAAAAGATCCTCGGGAGTTTCAAAATTATCAAGAAAATCATTCCTTTCAGCTTGAGAAGCAAAATAATCATTGGCCAGTTGTGGGATATCGGCCTTATACAAATAGATATTATTCATTCCCCTCCAGGCGAAATTTTCAACTGTGAGGTCTCTTGTCTCTCCCTCACCACCTGTTGTAGGAGGTGTAGGCCCAACGTCATCGGCATCTTCACTACAGGAAACGAACCCTACATTAATCAATAGAGCAAGAAAAAAAAGTTTATACATTTTCATATTTAGATAAATTATTGTTTTTCAATTATAAAATAGAATGTGCATATCCTGCCTTAACTTGTGAGATACTGGTGCCCATTTCAAATATTCTAAATTGAGGGTTATTAAAAAGTCTCTAAAAGTAACTACAATATCGTAAATTAAAAAATCCTGTAACAAATTCTCAAGTGATTCGTCGTAATTATGAAAAGGTACTAACAACCAGTTTTAAATGAACCAACACACCTTTATCAATTTAATTGATCCTGTTAAGGATAAAATATACCGTTTGGCATTACGCTTGCTAACATCACGGGAGGCAGCAGAGGACGCTACCCAGGATGTGATCCTGAAATTGTGGAGCCGTAATGATAAACTCAAGGAGTATGCCAATTTGGAAGCTTTTGCGATGACGGTTACAAAAAATCACTGCCTGGACCAATTAAAATTAAAGCAAAATAATAATTTAAGAATAGTTCATAGTAATTATGACAGTAATGAGAACAACCAGCACCGCCAACTGGAAATTGAAGATGAACTTGACCAGGTTACAAGCATCCTTAATATGTTGCCAGAGCAGCAAAAACTCATATTTCAACTAAGGGATGTAGAACAATATGATTTCGCAGAGATAGCAGAGATCACCAACATGAATGAAACAGCCATAAGGGTAGCATTATCCAGGGCACGAAAAAAAATAAGAGAAGAATTGATAAAAAAACACAACTATGGAATTGGAAAAAATTGAAGCTTTACTCAAAAAATACGAGGAAGGGGAAACCACCCTTGCAGAGGAAAGTTTTCTACGGGAATATTTTACAGGTGCAAAGGTTGCCCCTCATCTAGAACCATACCGGCTATTATTTGCATATACCAGCAAGGAGCGAACTTCCACCTATCCCGGGAAGGTAGAGGTGAAGTCCAAAAAGAAAAAGTTCGCCTTTGTGGGAATTGCTGCAAGTATTATCCTGGCCATTGGACTTTTTGCCAGCCTAAATACCGGGCAGGAGGAATTATCTGGACAGGACCTGGGTTCTATTGAAGATCCTGAAGAGGCATATTATAAAACCAAGGAAGCGCTGCAAATGGTTGCAGCGGCGCTTAATACCGGGAAAGAGGAGTTGATTTATGTGGAAGAATTTGACAGAGCTAAAAACAAGTATATAAAAGAATAATAATTAAACCCAGAACACAATGAAAAAGCTAGTAATTTTTGCAGTAGCAGGTCTATTAACGGTAGCAGGATATGCCCAGACCTTTGATAAATATGATTCTATGAAAGAAGTAGATGCGGTTGTGATGACCAGCAAGATGTTTAAACTTCTTTCAAAAGTAGATCTAAGTGCCAATGATCCAGAAGCACAACAATACCTCAATCTAATTGATAACCTTAAGGAGATAAGAGTGTATAGCTCCCATAAGCCCGATATAAGGACACAAATGGCTACAGATGTAAGTGCATACCTTAAAAAAGGTACTCTGGATGAGTTGATGAGGGTAAGTGAGAGCGGGAATAATATAAAATTCTATTCTAAACCAGGGCGAAATGATAATTTCGTAAGCGAGCTCTTTATGTTTATGGAAGGGCAGAAGGATGGCAAACCTGTTTCTGTAATCATGAGTATCACAGGAGATCTTGATCTTACCAAGATATCCCAGTTAACCTCTGAACTTAAAGTGCCGGGAAGTGAAGAATTGAAAAATGTAAAAACCAATAATCGTTCATAATATGAAATGGATAAAAACCTTAAGCGTGGTATGTCTGGGGATCATGATGACCGCTTGCAATAACGAACAGAGCCTGCAACAATATTATGTAGAGAATCAATCTAACAAGGATTTTGTAGCTATAGATGTTCCAACCAGTTTATTTACTAATTCTGAATCTCTTAATGCCGATCAAAAAAGGACACTCGAGACAATAAAGAAGATAAATGTATTAGCCATTCCTCAAAAAACTGAAAACAAGCTGAGGATCGAAGAAGAAAAGGCAAACGTGAATAATATCCTTAAAGATGAGAAGTACCAGTTGCTTATGAGGCTTGGAGGAGGGGAATCTCGTATAGAGATCTATTTCACCGGGGAGGAAGAAGCTATAGATGAGCTTATACTATACGGTTTCGATGAAAACCGCGGTATGGGAATAGCCCGCGTACTGGGAGACAATATGAATCCAGGTGACATTATTAATTTAATGAAATCATTGGAAAAAGGTGATCTGGACCTAAACGGACTTTCAGGAATAGCGCAAATGTTTACAGATGGAGGTTCTACTCCACAGGAGGCAGAGTAAACCATAAAAATTTAATATAAAAAAATCCGCGGAACAATCTTGTTTCGCGGATTTTCCTTTTTGTGCAAAATCAATTTATATACCCGTATAATTTTGCGGAGTGATAGATTTTAGTTCTATTTTTATTTCTTCAGAAACTCTTAAGGTCTCTATAAAACCGGCAATACTCTCCCTGTTGATACCTTCGTTGGTCCTGGTTAAACCTTTAAGGGCTTCATATGGATTCTCATAGCCTTCCCGCCTTAGTATAGTTTGTATAGCCTCTGCAACCACAGCCCAGTTATTTTCCAGATCCTGCTGTATCTTTGACTCATTAAGAAGTAATTTTTCCAGCCCTTTTAAAGTAGAGTGGAATGCGATGAGGGTATGACCCAGCGGCACTCCTATATTCCTTAACACAGTACTATCGGTAAGATCTCGCTGTAATCGGCTTACAGGAAGCTTTGCAGCCAAATGTTCAAAGATCGCATTGGCGATCCCCAGGTTTCCTTCACTATTCTCAAAATCTATTGGGTTTACTTTATGAGGCATAGCCGAGGAACCTACTTCTCCTTTTTTGATCTTCTGCTTAAAGTAATCCATTGAAATATAAGTCCAGAAATCCCTGTCCAAATCAATAAGTATGGTATTAATACGCTTTAAGTTATCAAATAAGGCGGCCATGTTGTCGTAATGTTCGATTTGGGTAGTAGGAAAGGAATGATCCAGTCCAAGATCCCCCTCAACGAAATTAGAGCCAAATTTCCTCCAGTCGGTATTGGGGTATGCTACTTTATGGGCATTATAATTCCCGGTGGCCCCTCCAAATTTGGCTGAATGTGGAACCTGCTTTAACTGGTCCTGCTGTATCCTTAGGCGTGTAACAAAGACTTCCATTTCTTTTCCCAGCCTTGTTGGTGAAGCCGGTTGGCCATGTGTACGAGCAAGAAGGGGGATATCTTCCCACTCCTTACCAAGGTCTTTAAGCTTGCCAATAATTTCATTAAGAAGGGGAAGATAAACTTCATCAACAGCTTCCTTAAGGCTAAGTGGGACTGCCGTATTATTGATATCCTGGGAGGTGAGGCCAAAGTGGATGAATTCCTTGCTTTTAGTCAAACCCAGCTCATCAAATCTTTTCTTGATAAAATATTCTACAGCCTTGACATCGTGGTTGGTCGTACGTTCAATTTCCTTTACGGCAGCAGCATCATTAGAGGAAAAATTCCTGTAAATATCACGAAGCTTCTCAAAACTGTCCTGTTTTACATCTTTAAGCTGGGGTAGAGGCAATTTGCAAAGTGCAATGAAATATTCTATTTCAACTCTCACCCGGTATTTTATAAGGGCTTCTTCACTAAAATATTTTATTAGGGATTTTGTCTTTTGGTGATATCTCCCATCAATAGGTGAAATTGCTGTAAGCGGTGTCATTATTACTTATTTAAATTGAGCCGCTAATATAAGCCTTTAACGTATTTTAAAGAGGTTCTTTGAAGGTTAATTGCTGAAGGATCTCAGATTTCATTCAGTATTTTTTTTACCTGTTAGCAATTGCTGTACCAGGGATGGAACCCCTACCGCAGCTTTTTCTGAAATAATTGTAACATCTGGCCTGTGATATAGGGAAGGGGCGGGATCAATAAAATATATACCCGCGTCCTCCCGGGCAAAATCAATAAGAGCAGCGGCCGGATAGACCTGTAGAGAAGTTCCTATGATTAGTACGATATCTGCCTCCCGGGTGATATCACAGGCAATGGGAAACATAGGTACAGCTTCGCCAAACCATACTATATGTGGCCTTAGTTGATGATTATGTTCACAAAAGTCGCCTAGCTTGAGATCATTTCTCCAGTCCATTATCAAATCTTCATCAAAGGTACTCCTCACCTTTAAAAGTTCCCCGTGTAAATGCAGTACATTGGAGCTTCCTGCACGTTCGTGAAGATCATCTACATTCTGAGTGATTATTTGTACATCATATTCTTCTTCAAGTTGAGCCAGGGCATAATGAGCGGGATTGGGCTCTACAGTTAGTAATTGTTTCCTTCGTTGATTATAGAATTCCAGGACATTTTCAGGATCGTTATCCCATCCCTGTGGCGAAGCAACTTCCATTACATCATGTCCTTCCCATAATCCATCGGCATCCCTGAATGTCTTAATACCGCTTTCGGCACTAATTCCTGCGCCGGTAAGAACAACAATCTTTGTCATTTCGAAAGAGTTTAAATGAAAACTGAAAATACAAATAATTCGCAAATTGACTGGAGGCAATATAATCTGGAAGCGCGAAAGGGAGAGAATATTGTTGTTCGGAATTGCCCAATTCACAATAAAAAAGAAGTATTAGTGCGAAAACCAAATAAATTATTAAATTTACTCCTTAACCTCCATACACCTTGTTAATATATTCGTAAAAGGGGTGCTCATTTGATTTTCTTAAAATATTTTAGTTAGGTAACTTTTAACCTACTTATTATGAGAAAATTATTTTTTGCCCTGTTTGCGATAGGACTATTGGCCGGTTGTACTGCAGAATCACTTGAAGAATATGAAAACTACAGTGTCGACAAAACAAAAATTCAGCGCCCGGGTTCCCAGGGAATCTATATGGAAGAAGTTGACAAAGACAAAATACAACGACCAGGTTCTCAAGGTAACAATTAGAACTTTTGCAAGCGCTCTGGTAGCAGTAGCGGGCTTTATGCTATTTGCAGATAAGATCCTGGAGGTAAATTTTGCTGAGACTTATGGATTTGCCGATTCTCAGACTTTTTTATGGGTCTTCACCCAGTCAATTTCCCCGTTGTTATTAATAATAGGACTAGTTTTTAAACCTTATAAGATCGCTATTACGATACCGGTATATATGTACTTTGTGCAATTATACTGGGTTTTTAACCCTGCTATAAGATTTGATGATATTCTCCTGCAAACTTATGCTATTGGAGCTGTCCTTGGGTTTATAGCGCTTGTAGTGGTAATTAACTGGTTCTTTCATAAAGCCAGTGACAAAAGACAAAGAACTATTGGTCAACTGGAGCGTGCGCTGGATCTTGACCTTATTGAGGGGATACAGGTTCTCATTCGATTTATTGTTGTAGATATTAAAAGAAAATATATCACAGAAGAAAACCGAAAAGAATATGTACGGGATTATATGGCGAAACTTGATAAAATAGACCAATGTTAAAAAAAGTCTCTGCCCTCGCTTTGTTGGAAGAATTGAAAGGAAAAGGCTTACTCGATAAGAACAGCTCCCGGGAAATCTTAAGAGATATCAAGGAGTGTCTTGATGATGAAGCAGACCGGCACGTTATGAGGAAGGTTTAAGCAGTAGACAACTATAATTAAACTGAAATCGAATTAAGCAGGGAACTTAAGGACATCAAAACATACTCACTTTGATATATTAATCCTCTGGAGATAAAAGATTTCGAGTGTGAAAAGGCTTCTATTAATTAAAGAAGATTTGGCTTGAAAAGGGAAGTAACATTTGCAATAAAAAACTTCCTTTCTCAATATTCAGGAAAACAAAAAATGCCGGAAAAATTCCGGCATTTTATATTAATATGATGTAGCGAGAACGAGATTTGAACTCGTGACCTCCGGGTTATGAATCCGACGCTCTAACCAACTGAGCTACCTCGCCATTCCTAATGCTTCGGGAAAAGTATCATACTTCTCTGTTAGCGGGTGCAAATATAAAAACTATTTGTTTTGAGGCAAACATTATTTTAGTAATTATTTCATTGTTGCAGGAGAAAAGAATCAAGATCGCTGCCGCTCCTGGAATCTAGATCTTAGACTAAAATCTTAGCATCTGAAAAGGAGTAACTTAGGTTTCGCTGCAAACCAGGAAACTTACTCAGCTAATTTAACTCTTAATCCACCCCCGGGTTGAGTTTGAATTGACCTCTTACAACAACTTCTATGACTTCCACGAATTATAATCAGACTAAAAAAATTCTAATTGTCAAGTCATAGCTGTCCGGTGAAAGAACCCGGACCGCTATGCTGCTGGATTATCGAACCTATACTAGATTCAAATCAAAGGAAAACAGAGCTATATCTAATTCTCAAAGCCTTCGATTTTCCTGAAATATTTTAGATTCAAAACACCCATCCATTTTGAGATTCATATGACCTCTGGCTATTTATGGCAAGGCTTAACGTAAATTCCCATATTATTATAGGTCACCAATAATTTCAAGTATCAAATTCCAGGTACCAAATTCAGGTTTTCCGAGGCACAAAAGTAAGAATGCTTCCGGGATCGAACTTATACTCAATTTAGCAGGGGTGCAATGAGACCAAACCGGCGGGGGAGTAATTAGCCTTTCCAGGTATCATAGAAATAGTCAAGACCCGGGATTACAGAAGCGGAGCGGTCCAGACTCTCTTTGAATTACATATTTTGTTTCCTTTTCTTTTTATGTTAGCAATTAATATTTATATTGCCCAAAATCTAACGAATAAAGTATGGAAGATAAAGTTAAGTACGAAATGGAGTTTCCTATACAAGCCTCTCCCTCCTTATTATATAATTATATTTCTACCCCTTCTGGCCTTAGTGAATGGTATGCAGATAATGTTAACTCCCGTGGGGAGCTTTTTACCTTTATCTGGGATGGATCTGAAGAAAAAGCTAAACTGGTAAGCAAGAAGAACGGGGAACGAGTTAAATTTCGTTGGGTGGCAGATGAAGACACTTCTTATTACTTCGAAATAAGGATACAGGTAGACGAGATCACTAAAGATGTGTCAATAATGATTACAGATTTTGCTGAAGAAGATGAAGTAAATGAAGGTAAAATGCTGTGGGAAAATATGATATCAGACCTTAAACAGGTTCTTGGGTCGGTTTAAAAAATCCTTTTAAATATAGTACCTTTGCCCCGTTTCTTAATTAAAACGGGGTTTTTTTATGATCAATGTTAATGGAAGTCTTATCAAAGATGACAAGGCCGGTATTTCAATTAAAAACAGGGGACTTTATTATGGTGATGCAGTCTTTGAAACCATAAGGGTCATCCACGGTAAGATCATCTTTTGGGAGGATCATTATTTTCGGTTGATGGCTTCAATGCGAATTATGAGAATGGAGATCCCTTCCAGCTTTTCACCAGAATTTCTTGAAGAAGAGATCTTGCAGATAGTAAATGAGAATGGCCTTGAAAATTCCCCGGCCAGAGTGAGAATGACGGTTTACAGAAAAGAGGGAGGTTATTATACTCCTGCCAGCCTGGACGTTGATTATATAATAACCGCCACGGCGTTGGACAACGCCTTCTATACCTTGCCAGAGGGGGATTATGAAGTGGAGCTATTTAAAGATCATTACATCAACAGCGGTTTGTTGTCTACGATAAAGACTAATAATAAAGCCGTAAACGTGCTGGGAAGTATTTTTGCAACAGAAAATGATTTCAAGAATTGTTTCCTGCTAAATGAGAATAAATCTATCGTAGAGGCCTTGAATGCAAATGTGTTTGTGGTGAATGGCAGGAAGATCAAGACACCACCACTTAAAGACGGAGCATTAAATGGAATTGTGAGGAAACAGCTTTTATCAATAGTAGGTACAATAAAGGATTTTGAAATAGAAGAAGCCTCTATTTCACCCTTTGAGCTTCAAAAGGCAGATGAGATATTTTTAACCAATGTTATCGCAGGAATACAGCCTGTAACGAAGTACCGCAAAAAAAGGTACGTTACAGATGTGGCCAGGGAACTCCTGGCTAAATTGAATGTAAAAGCAAGGTTGGGTTAATTATAACTGGGATTCTCTGGCGCATTGGACCAAAGCATATAATTACCACCTAACTCAATCATCTTATCTTTCCAAAAGGACCGGTAAGGCCTTTCAATAATGTCCCGGGCATCCTGGTGCGTTGTGATAATCCAGGAATTGGAATCCAGTTCCTCTTTTAGCTGGGGTGCATCCCAACCCGAATAACCAAGGAAAAATCTAATTTCCTTCTCAGTGATCAAACCTTTCATTATTAGCTCCTTTACCGCATCGAAGTTACCTCCCCAAAAGATCCCATTCGCAATTTCTACACTCTCCGGAATGAGGTCCGGAACCTTATGGATAAAATAAAGGTTATCCTGCTCTACAGGTCCTCCATTGTACACTTTAAAGTTCTTGTCGAGCTCGGGGATTAGCTCTCTTAAAGTGAAATCCAAAACTTTGTTGAGTATGAACCCAATAGAACCATTTTCGGAATGTTCTGCAATGAGAACTACCGAGCGGTTAAAAGAAGCATCTCCAATAATAGAAGGTTCGGCCACCAACAGGAGGCCTTTGGCTGGTTTTAAAGCTATCATAATTGATGTTCTTTTAAATAAATCTAAAGATTAAATTTACCACTGCAAATAATTTATAATAAATTTATAATAAAAAAACCCTCCTGGAGGGGAGGGTTTAAGATTTTAAGTGGGGGAATTAACTAGTTTACAGCTTTTTGTAAATCTGCTCCAGCCTTAAATTTAACTACATTTTTAGCAGCTATTTTAATAGTTTTTCCGGTTTGAGGGTTTCTTCCTTCACGTGCTGCTCTCTTAGACACAGACCATGATCCAAAACCTACTAAAGAAACGCGATCTCCTTTTTTAAGAGATTTTTCTACATTCTCCAGGAATGATTCCAGTGCTTTTTTTGCTGCTGCTTTTGAGATTCCAGCATTTTCAGCCATTGCATCGATTAAATCCGTTTTGTTCATAATTTGAATTTTAAATTAATTGTTGGTTAAACATTGCGTTAATTTGCTTTACAAATTTATATGGATTTCTCAGCCGTGCAAGTAATATCAAGGGAAATGCAGGTATTTGTTAATAACTACGGCAAATTGTTAATAACTCTACTTGATTTTTTGCAATTTTCTTCCGTTTCAGTAGTGATAAGGGTTCACAGAAGTTTGGCCCCGGCCTTGAACTTATAACCATTAAGTAGGTCCCTGCTTCTCATTTTTTTCTTTCCGGGAATTTGAATTTCCAGGATCTCCAGCATTCCATCCTTTGACGCAACTTTTAATTTTTTGTTGTCCACTAGCAAGGTGCCCGCTGGCAAAGAAGAATCCTCATCTAATATCGCGGTGCTGTAAATTTTAACCGGGGATCTTTTTCCATCTTCCTCCAATTCACTCCACGCCCCGGGATAAGGATCCAGCCCCCTTATAAAATTATAAATCGTTTTCCTTGGCAGTTCCCAATTAATCCTGGTATTTTCTTTAGTTAATTTTGGAGCTTCATTTAAGAGGGCGAATTCCTCCTGAGCCAACGGTTTTACGGTATTTTCCTTTATTTGGTCCAAAGTGGCCAACACAAGCTTGGTGCCTGTCGTCATCAATTTATCATGTAAACTCCCTGCAGTATCATTTTCTTCAATGGGAACCCCTAATTGTAAAATTACCTCTCCAGTATCTATCTTTTCATCCAGAAAAAATGTAGTGACACCGGTAGCCGTCTCTCCATTCATTATTGCCCAGTTAATAGGAGCTGCACCCCGGTATTGTGGAAGAAGGGAAGCGTGTAAATTGAATGTGCCAAATTCAGGCAGGTTCCAAACTGCTTTTGGCAGCATTCGAAAGGCTACCACCACCTGTACATTAGGATTAATTTCTTCCAGCTCTTTAAGGAAATCTGGTGATTTAAGATTTGTAGGTTGCAGTAATTTTAATCCTGCTTCTACCGCATATTTTTTAACTGCACTTTCCTGTAGCTTTCTTCCTCGGCCTGCAGGTTTATCTGGCGCTGTAATCACCCCCACTACCTTATATCCTTCCTTTATAATTCCATCTAGTACGTTAACGGCAAACTCCGGCGTACCCATAAATACTATTCGTAGCTCTCTCATTTCTTATTTAGTTTGTATGCATTTGTAGCTGTTAGCCCAATAATTCCTTTTTCCAGCATAAGCGTAAGGACCTTTAGTACTCCATTTTCAGGAAAAGGCACAATGGCAACCAGCTCCCTGGAGTTCTTTTCTCCATCCAGCAGTGCTTTCATTATCTCCTCGTAGATCTTTTTTATGGTTTCTCTTGCTACCTCCCTTTCCGGTGGAAGGCAAACAGAGCAAATCCCGCAGGCAGGAGGGGAGGGTTCTCCAAAATACCTTAACAACTGCCTGCTACGGCATTCCGAATCTGTAGAGATATAATCCAGCAGGGATTCAATTTTATCGGTTTTATTTTTATTCTGTGATTTTATATAACCTGAAAAAGGATAAATAGCCGCCTCATCTTCCCGCGGTACCAAAAATACTATGGATGCATCGTTTTGGTGGTAATCAAAATCTATAATATGGTCCTTTTCCAGATGCTGAAGAATTGCAATCACCTCCTTTTCTTTTGTTTCAGCCTTTTTGGCAATAGAACTTAAGTTAATTGGCATTTTATTCTCAAAGATCCCTCCATAAGTCCTTAGGATTGCTTTTGCGACCGCATCATATCTTTTATTCTCTTCCAGATAATTCAACAACTGCCTGTTTGAAATTATAAACTGAACGCTGGCGGTTTTCCTGAATTGCTGTGACATTTTTAGAATGCTCATTCTATCGAGCATTTGTAAAGTATTATATGTCTTTTCTGAATGTAGCTGATATTGGGTGCAAAAGTCTGAAAAATTGAAATCATATTCTTCATCCTGGCCTTCCCCATAGGCAATACGAAAATAAGATGCCAGTTTTTTATATACGTGGATCGTGAATTCCAGGTCTGGGAGCGTCTTGAGAAACTGGTTCTTTAACTGCGGGAGGTCACTTTTATTTGTGATAATAGTCGCAGTTGCAGGTTGTTCATCCCTGCCAGCCCTGCCTGCTTCCTGGAAATAGCTTTCTATACTTTCAGGAAGATTAAGGTGGATAACGTGGCGTACATTGGGTTTGTCTATTCCCATACCAAAAGCACTGGTAGCAACCATTACCTTTACTTCCTCCTTTAGCCAGGAATCCAGCCTTCCAGATTTTTCCTTTTTAGCCAATCCGCCATGAAAAGCTGCGGCAGTATAGCCATATTGCAAAAGTTCCCGTGCAACTTCGATAGTCGCGTTGCGGGTACGCACATATACTATGGCACTTTCATCCTTGTTTCTAAGGGTTTGTTGCAACCTGTACATCTTATCCTCAGCCTGGATCACCCGGTAAGCTATATTTGTGCGCTCGAGGGATGTTTTATATACCAGGGCATCCCTTAGCTCCAATTGCTTTTGTATGTCCCTTACTACTTCTGCAGTGGCCGATGCTGTAAGGGCCATAAAAGGCACTTCAGGTTTCAAATCCCTTAAAAGCGAAATATTAAGATAAGCCGGCCTAAAATCATGCCCCCACTGTGAGATGCAATGAGCCTCATCTACAGCAATAAGGTTCACATTCATTTGTTTTATACGCTGCTGGACGATATCCTGCTGCAAGCGTTCGGGTGACAGGTAAAGGAATTTATAATTCCCATAGATACAGTTATCCAGTAATGCGTCCAGCTCCTGGAAAGGTATCCCCCGGCAATGGCCAGGGCTTTTATCCCTTTTTTCTGAAGGGCTTTCACCTGGTCCTCCATAAGTGCAACCAGGGGAGAGATAACTATACCAATTCCTTCCTGTAAAAGTACAGGTATTTGAAAACAAAGGGATTTGCCTCCCCCGGTTGGCAGGAGTGCAAGGATATCCCGGCGTTTTCCCGCAGCAAGGATAATCTCTTCCTGCATAGGCCTGAAAGACTCATGGCCCCAGTATTTTTTTAGTATGTTCCCGGCCTCCTGCAAGTTTACATGGGGATGTTATTTAATATGAAATCACTGCGGTTCTCTATTGTGTTCTTAGGAACTTCAATAGGCTCGTAACCATAGGAAAGATAGGTCTTTTTTAAATGGTCGTGAATGAGAAGGGCTTGTTCAAAGCTTTCATACCTTTCATTATCTGTTTGATAGATATCCTCCCATGGCGGCAAAAGGAAGACGCGGTAATAGCTATGATCCTCACAGGCTTGCTGAAATTTTTGAGGGTACGTAGTGCCAAAATACTCCATATAGGCAACAACATCTGGGATCCCGCGATCAAGGAAAACCGTAGAAACCTCATTCAAGGATGCCTCAATATGCTGCTTAACCCTTGCTTCAAGAAGTTTTTCACTAAAGAGTATGGGCTTTTCAAGAAAAAGTTGGGAAATTCCCTGTTTTTGAGCAGCTGCAGTTATTTCCCGTGATACTTCATGGTAGCATATATATCCCTCACGTTCGAGGTGTTTAATAACCGAAGATTTACCTGTACCGGGTCCCCCGGTGATGACTATTTTTTTATTTTGCACTCCGCAAATTTCGGAATTTGTGGCAGATAAAAAAAATGGTTCACTAATTGTATATTTGCATTTAAAATGATGAAAGAGAATTAATATGGAAGCATCCAAAAATCCGGAAGAGTTTTACAAAAAATTAAAATCGCAGTTACTGGATACGGCCATGTGGCCATCAGAATATTTATATAAGTTCATAGTTCCTACCAGAAAGGAAAAAATAGAACAGATCCAGGATATTTTTGATAACATGGGGGCCGTAATTAATACCAGGAAGTCCAAAAATGGCAACTACACCAGTGTATCTGTGAATGTTCGCATGAAGAATCCAGATGCCGTTATTGCGAAATATAAAAAAGTTGGAGAAGAGGTAGAAGGGGTTATCTCTCTATAGATCAGGCTTATCTTTATAAGAAGAGGTGTTAAATAAATTTCCTTAAGTTGGATATTATTTAGTATTTTGCAACAATTATTATCTCCAAAATTTTATATCACCTTAAATTTCAATTTTGACATACGAATTAGAATACAACTCTGAGAGGAGTAAGTTAATCATACCCGAATACGGGAGGCATTTGCAAAAGATGGTGGAACACGCCATTTCTATCGAGGATGATGCAGAGCGCAATAAGGTTGCTAGATCTATTATAGCCGTAATGGGAAATATGAATCCGCATCTTAGAGATGTGCCAGACTTTCAGCATAAATTATGGGATCAATTATTTATTATAAGTGATTTCAAACTGGATGTTGAATCCCCTTTTCCAAAGCCGTCCAAAGAATTACTCGAAGAACGTCCAGATCCTATGGGATATCCTCAAAATTTCCCAAAGTACAGGTTCTATGGCAATAATATTAAGAGGATGATAGATGAGGCTGTGAAAATGGAAGATGGTGATCTTAAAGAAGCGCTTGTATATTCCATTGCCAACCATATGAAAAAATCCTACCTTAACTGGAACAGGGAAACGGTGGAAGACGAGATTATCTTTGAACATTTAAGGGAATTGAGCGGTGGTACCATAAATCTTAAGAATAAAGAAGAAGATCTTAGCGAGGCAGCAAATCTCCTTAGAGGCAATAAAAAATTCAAGAGCAGTACACCTGCCAAGAAAACCAACCGCAATCCCCGCGGTCGCAAACGTCATTAAAAACTTTTTTTAGATGGGAATTTTCCAAATTGAAGGAGGGCATGCTTTAAGTGGTGAAATACAGCCACAGGGAGCAAAAAACGAAGCCCTTCAAATACTCTGTGCAGTATTGCTAACCCCGGAGAAGGTTGTAATCAACAACATTCCAGATATAGTAGATGTAAATAAGCTTATTGCCTTACTAGGCAACCTGGGGGTAAAAATTAAAAAATTAAGTAAAGGCAGTTATAGTTTCCAGGCAGATGAGCTGAATCTTGATTACCTGGAAAGCGAAGCTTTTAAAAAAGATGGCAGTGGCCTTCGGGGATCTATTATGATCGTGGGCCCTTTACTGGGAAGGTTTGGGAAAGGATATATTCCCCGCCCGGGTGGAGATAAAATAGGACGAAGAAGGCTGGATACGCATTTTGAGGGTTTTGTGAAATTGGGAGCAAAATTTCGCTACAACAGGGAAGAGCGATTCTATGGAGTAGAAGCCCCTCAGGGTCTTACAGGGAGTTATATGCTCCTTGAAGAAGCATCGGTTACAGGAACAGCTAATATTGTTATGGCGGCTGTGTGGGCAAAAGGTACTACAACCATTTATAATGCGGCCTGTGAACCTTACCTACAACAGCTTTGTAAAATGCTTAATTCAATGGGAGCAGAGATCAAAGGAATTGGATCTAACCTGCTTACCATAGAAGGAGTAGAGAGCTTCACAGGCTGTGAGCACACCATCCTGCCAGATATGATCGAGATTGGTTCCTGGATTGGCCTTGCGGCAATGACTAAAAGCGAGATCACCATTAAGAATGTTGGATGGGAACATTTGGGGCTTATTCCAACTACTTTTAGAAAACTGGGAATTACCATTGAAAAAAGAAATGATGATATTTTCATTCCCGCCCATACAGATGGTTATGAAGTCCAGAATTTTATCGATGGATCCATTATGAACATTAGTGATGCCCCCTGGCCGGGTTTCACACCAGATTTATTGAGTATAATGCTTGTGGTTGCCACACAGGCAAGGGGTAGCGTGCTTATCCATCAAAAAATGTTCGAAAGCAGATTATTCTTCGTGGATAAATTAATAGATATGGGGGCAAAGATCATTCTTTGTGATCCACACAGGGCAACGGTTATTGGTCACGATTTTAAATCCAGCCTTAGAGCTACGACTATGACTTCGCCAGATATTAGGGCCGGGGTTTCCTTGTTAATAGCTGCCATGTCTGCCCAGGGGACTTCTACGATACACAATATAGAACAAATAGACAGGGGTTACGAAAATATAGATGAGAGGCTACGAAATATTGGAGCCAGAATTGAGCGTATAGGTTAGAAAACCACAGTAGATAAACAAAAAAGAGGCTGTCCAGTAAAGGCAGCCTCTTTTTTATTTTAAATGTTAGTTTCGAATAGGGGAGGGAGGTTAAATTGCCAAAATAGTACAAAGAATTTTCAGGCTCCAGCTTCCAGCTGCACCGCGATCCTCATTCGTTTTCGAGATAGCAATAAAAATCGTCTTAGGAACCTAATTATTAACTCCTAACTCATTATTATACGGTAAAAGAGTCTGGACCGCTACCGCTGCTAGAATATAGAACCTAGACTAAAATCTAGGCATATGGAAAACAGCACTTTACACAATTCTCAAAAGCATGAATTTTCCTTACCTATTTTGGATTCAAAACCACCCCCAGGTTGAGATTGATATAATATCTGATTATATATAGCAGGGCTTAACGTACTTTCACCTATATTTAATCGGACACCAATAACTCCTAACTCCTAACTCCTAACTCCATCAGGCCTTTTGCTCTACACGTTCCTTGTAGCCAAAGAGGTTTTGTCCCTTGATCATAGATGCGGTACGCTCTGGTAACATCTCTTCCCAGCCACTTCTTCCATCACTTATCATTTGCAGGACCTCGCGTGAGAAAATGCTAAGGATATTAGGATCATATTCTTCAATATCCACAACCTTACCATTGTATTTAAAGAATTTATACAGTTCCTTCATCCTTGGATGAACCTTAAGATTGTCGCTGGTAATAAGTTCGCCGGTGTTTGGATCTTTGAAAGGGTATAGATACACTTTTAAATCCTTAAAGAACAACTTACCAAAAGCCTCCAAAATACCTCCGCTTAGGTGCCTGTAATATTTTTCATCAAAGATGTCGACCAGGTTATTTACTCCCATAGCAAGTCCCATTCTCTCCTTAGAATATCTTGAGAAATACTCTACTACTTTGTAATACTCCTGGAAATTGGAGATCATTACGGTTTGGCCTAAGGAACAAAGCAATTCTGCCCTGTCCATAAAATCTCTTTCGTCAATTTCCCCTTCGGCTCTTAGATTAGATAAGGTAATTTCGAATATGACTTCTGTGTTCTCTTCGGAAACTTTTTTCTCCTTCACAAATAATTCAAGGGAACGTTTATACATATCCATATTCACCTTGGTCACGGGCCTGAAGCTTCCTCGCAGGGCAAGTATATTCTTTTTGTAGAGGATCTTGGCCGGCAGGACATTGTTACCATCTGGAGCGAACATTACGGCATCTGTCATCCCGTTCTTAACCAGCTGTAGACTCATCAAGCGGTTGTCTACCTGCTCAAAACGCGGCCCGGAAAAATTAATAGTATCTATCTCTATTTGATCCTTATCGATATGGTCGTATAGATAACGAAGCAATTTCTTTGGATTGTCATATTTATAATAAGCCCCATATATAAGATTTACCCCAAGAATTCCAAGCGTATTTTGTTGCAGGCGGGCATCATTTTCATGAAACCTAATGTGCAGGCTTATTTCATTATAATCCTCATTTGGATCTACCTGGTATCTTATTCCTACCCAGCCATGGCCTTTGTATTGTTTAGCAAAATCTATAGTTGCTACAGTATTGGCGTAGCTAAAGAAAAGTTTATTTGGATGTTTGTCACGGGTTATACGTTCTTCAATAAGTTTTATCTCGTGGGATAACATTTTCTTGAGCCGGGCCTCTGTCACATATCGCTTATCCTCCTCAATACCATATATAGCATCACTAAAGTCCTTGTCATAGGCACTCATAGCCTTGGCTATAGTTCCTGAAGCGCCGCCAGATCTAAAGAAGTTCCTTACGGTTTCCTGTCCAGCTCCAATTTCTGAAAAGGTCCCGTATATATTCTCATTTAAATTGATCCTTAATGCTTTACTCTTAATTGAGGGAACATTTTCAAACTCTCTGTCCCCCATAATGGTGATGGGCATAATTGTCTCTTTTAAGTCACAGTTAAGTAGGACAAAGGTACTAAAATGGCGGTCCATAGAAAAAAATATACTTACTTTTGTATAAAAAATAACAGGCTTGGAAGTAACATTTTTAGGTACCGGAACTTCACAGGGAATCCCCGTCATTGGCAGTGATCACCCCGTTTGTTTAAGCGAAGATCCAAAGGATAAACGTCTTAGGGTTTCAGTACTTGTGGAATGGGAAGGTTATAATCTCCTGGTTGATTGTGGCCCCGATTTCAGGGCACAAATGCTTTCCAATAATATCTCTCGTATAGATGCGATACTCTATACCCATGAGCATAATGATCATACGGCAGGACTTGATGACATACGGCCTTTTTTCTTCAGGCAGGGGGATATTCCTGTCTTTGCTCATAAAAGGGTACTGGAATCCCTTAAAAAGAGATTTAGTTACATTTTTGAGACCGAAAATAAATATCCCGGAGCACCGAGTGTAGATGTTAGAGAAATCACTAATACTGTTTTTTCATTTAAGGATCTCCATATAGTTCCTGTAGAGGTAATGCATAACCGGGTACAGGTTTTTGGATATCGTTTCGGGGATTTTTGTTACCTCACAGATGTTAAGACTATCGAGGAGGAAGAAAAGGAAAAATTAAAAGGAGTAAAAGTGCTTGTTCTTAATGCTCTAAGACAGGAGGCACACCATTCCCATCTTAGTCTCCAGGAAGCCCTGGATCTATTTGAAGAGATCAAACCAGAGAGAGCCTATATTACTCATATAAGTCATAGAATGGGTTTCCATAAAGAGGTACAGGCCAGCCTTCCACCAAATGTTTACCTGGCTTATGATAATTTAAAAATTCAAATTTAATGCGGAGTAGAATATTCTTATACCTATTTATCTTTACCCTTATGTTCACAGTTTTTATTTATGTGAACGACAAGAAGATCCTTGATTCTAGGGATTCCGATATAACCAGGCTGGAAAACAAACTGGAGGAGGAGCAGGAAAAAAACCGTACCCTTCTTGGAGAAAATAAGGACCTGTCATATTTTTCATTGCTAAACAATGAGGAGGCAATTTCCTATTTTGAAGACAGGGGAATTAATCCAGAGGAGCTAAGCCGGCTTGTGGAAAATGAGATCATTGCCCGTAATAAAGCCAATGAGGATAATGATCTGGTGCCATATGCAGGTATGGATGGCAGTATGCGTATAAATAAAGTGAAGTTGTTAAACCATAAGTGGATCATTGCCGATTTTACCGATGGCACTTACTGGGGGGAGTTATTCATCCTTTATGATATTGATGAAAACAACAACCTTATTCTCAATACTGAAAAAGCATTTCTATATCCCGGCAGCTAAGGCCTATCTTTTAACCATTGCAGGACTTCCATAAAATTCTGAGGTGCTACCCCGTGTCCTACAGGGAATTCAGAATATTTGTGGTCTATTCCTAACCGTTCAAGAATTTCAGGATTTCTTCTTGCCCACGAAACAGGGATCACCTGGTCCTGAGAGCCATGTGAAGCATAAATGGACAGGCCTGAAAAATCATTATTGTGATAACCTTCTTCCAGGATATCCTCATTAATGTAACCACTAAGAGCGATGACATTCTTTATTTTCTCGGGATGGCTCAATGCAACTGCATAACTTAAAATAGATCCCTGGCTAAAACCTAAAAGGGTAATATTATCAGGGTCTACAGGATAATTATCTATGATCTCATCTATAAACCCAATGATCTTTTTGCGCGAGTCTATCGCCTGGGCGTCATCGCTAAATTTTCCGCCTGAATTATCAAAATTTATGGCATACCATGCATTTCCATAAGGAGGGAGGGGGTAAGGTGCCTGGGCAGAAATTACATAATACTCACCGGGTAATTCACTGCTGAAAGAGAAGAGATCATTAGCATCACTCCCATAACCGTGCAGCATTATTATTACCGGGGATTTTTCTTTCTTTATTTTTGGTTCTCTAACCAGGTGGTAGAGAGATAATTCTTTTGTTGTCATAAATTAACTTATTGTACTAAACCATTTTTGAAAATTGTTACCTAATAACGGTACTTCCTTTTGTTCCCCCTGTAAAGCAGTAACAAGGCCGTAACCCCACAGGACAAAAATAAAGATCCAGAATGGCCAGGTGATCAACCAGCTGTCAAAAATACTTACCAATGCCCCCAGGAGGAAATAGGTTATATGAATTCCCAATGCCTGTCTAATGTGAAAACTTGCAAAACTATTCTTTGTATCGTTATTTATAAAATAAGCGATAATAGTACCAATGATCGTAAGATAGGCTACTATAGCAGCAGTCTTTCCTTCTTCAGCTGTTGTGTTCATCTTTTCCATATTAAAAGTTGCAAAAGTTACTTATTCCCAAATTTTGAAAGTCTTCCCGCAGATAATTCCGTAGGTCCTGCCTGAAATTTCTTTATCAAGAAAGATACTATTTTTTGAGGTTGAAAAAATATCTTCTTTTGTGAAGATCCTGTTACCCCCGGGAGTAAACAGCGAAAGGTTCGCGGTCTTTCCCTTAGATATTTCAGGCTCCTCTAACCCAAAACGTTTTCTGCCCCGGGTAAGAATTTCAATAGTGTTTTCTAGATTTCCCGTTAAATTTAACAGTGCCCCAAATGCAGTTTCCAGCCCGGTGGTGCCAAATAGCGCATGTTCAAATTCCACTTTCTTGTGCTCCACATCTATAGGGTTGTGGTCTCCGGTAACCATATCTATGGTACCATCTTTAACACCTTTTTGAAGGGCTGCAACATCCTTTTTGTTTCGTAAAGGTGGCAGTACCTTGGCATGGGTGTCGAATTCGTGTAAAAGATCATCGGTAAAGATCAGGTTATGTATAGCAACGCTACAGGAAACATCCAATCCTTTCTTTTTGGCCTCTTTGATCAATTTAACCGATTTTGCAGTGGAAATAGTAGGTATATGCAATTTACCCCCGGTATATTCCAGTATCGCAAGGTCCCGCGTTATATGCAGCTCTTCTGCAAGGGAGGCAATGCCTTTTAAACCAAGTTGGGTGCTGTTCCTGTCCTCATTCACCAAACCTTTTCCAGCTATCTCCCTGTCCTGAGGATAGGATTGTACAAGGCCTCCAAAATTTTGTGCATACTGTAGGGCTAATTTAAGTAGGTTGGGATTGCTTATTGGCCTCTTATAATCTCCAAAAGCTACTGCACCTGCCTGTTTCATATCATACAATTCTGCCAGGTCTTTTCCCTGCGCTTTTACCGTAAGCGCCCCTGTTGGGTACAATTTCACAGGATGTCCATTTGCTTTTGATAATACAGAGGTGACACTACTATTATCATCTATCACAGGATTGGTGGCAGGGTTAAGAAGGATGGTTGTAAAGCCACTTCTTGCAGCCGTTTCCAACCCGTTTAAAATAGTTTCCCTTTCTTCATATCCCGGTTCTCCAAAGCTTACACTACTGTCAAACCATCCCCGGGAAACGTGAAGATCTTTAATGTTTATTTCCTTATCGGCCTTGGTTACTTCCAGGGAACCACCTATATCCTCAATTTTGCCATTATTAATAAAAATGTCGACTTTCTTAAGATGATAAGAAGAAGTGGGATCAATAATTTTAACCGATTTAAGAAGTACCTTCATTTAAGATATTTTAGAAGTATCGTTTCTATTAGTAAGAACAACAATGCAAAAGTAACAAACCATTTCCAAAGAGAATCAATTTCCCTGCTAAAGCCAGGCGAAGAAAAGAATTCTTGTAACCCATCAACCTGCTCTATATTATTAGCAGTTGGTATGGAAGAATAGTCTATTATCGCCTGTTCTCCTGGAACATTATAGCTTATGCTCATTACTTCTTCTTCCCCGTTCAAGGCTTTATAATTACCGGGTTGAGCAGGGAGTTCATTTGTAACAATCTCTACCTTACTGGAAAAACTTTGTTGCTGGGGTATGAAACTGGAATTTGGCCCGGCAATACTAAGGATCCTGTCACCTTGTAATTGCACAGGGACTTCTATCCTGGAAGTTTTTGATAAAAGATAATACAGTTGCGGCGTCTTAAGTGCTGTTACAGCCATATTATAGAAGGTAGGAACTATAAGCGGGGATTGTTTAAAGTTGGAATTTTGGGAATTAAGTGCAGCAGTAAAAAGAAAATTTCCAGAAGCCTCCAGTAGAAAAGGAACACTATTCTCATAGCTTAACAATGCTCCCTGCCTGCTGCCGGGATCATAATATGACTGCACCCTCGGATATTCGAAATTTGAAATTTCCTCTTCAAAAACATCAGTAAAAACCGGGTGCTGAAATGTGATTTGAGAAACAAGCTTTTCATCCTTGCGTAATGCGCTGTTAACGTTAAAGCCAATTTGTCTAAGAAAATTTTGAAGACCTGTTGGCAATTCTTCCTCTGGAGGAATTACGATAAAAACTATATCTCTTCCTGCCAGCTCCTCCAGGGTAGAAAGCAGAGAAGGAGGGAGGTCTTTAAGTTCATTCAGTATAATAACGTCTGCTCCCGTTATGTCCCCATAATTTATTGCGGTTGCAGGCATAGCGGTTAGAATAAATTCATTTGGATTAAAGATCCTTTGGAGAAAGTCGTCCTGTGCCTGGTTTATAGAGGCAATTTTGATTGGCCGGGGAGGGTTAATGCTAAAATATTTAATATTATCAAATTGCAGCCCGTTATCGGCTATTTCAATTCTTCCGTCAAGGGCAGCTATGTTTTCCAGTGGGAATTCTATTTCAGGATTTTCACCTTCATTAAAATCGGCATTATTCTTACCCAGCAGTTTTTCATCTGTATAAAGGGAAACAGGAATATTCCCGGGATTTTGACCCTGGAAACTTAAAAGTACCCTGAGCACAGAGGAGGTTGGACCGGTTTCGAGGTAAAGAGAATCTATGCTGATATTATTGTTGTTTTGCGGTGTTGTTTTATAAGTATACAGCGTGATATCGCCCGGAATACTATTGGCGGGGATCTCGAGATTTTTTTGGAAGTCGGAGATTATAAGAAGCTTTTTATTGGCTTGAGATCTTTGACTGAAGCGGTTGCGGGCTCTTAGAATGATATCGTCTATAGTAAGATCATTGGCAGTGTAGTTTATATTCTGAATATCATTTTTTGAAGCGATTGGAAATTCTTCATTGTTTGTGAGCAGGGAAACTTCCCTATCTTCTGGCAGGTTTTCCAAAAGTTCCTGTTTACTTCTATCCAGCAGCTTTCCGCGTGGGCCTGGTGCCTGCATGCTATAAGAATTATCAAGGTAGATAAAGGTTTCCACTTCTCCCGAAAGGTCTGCTTCAGCCGGGAAATAGGGCCTGGAAAATGCGAAAATAATACAGGCCAAAAGTAAAAGTCTGGAAGCCAGGACCAGCCATTTCTTCAACCGTGAACTTTTGCGGGTTTGGCGGGTAAGGCGTTTTAGGAATTTTACGTTGGTAAAACTTTCCTTTTTAAATTTTCGTAGTTGGAAAAGGTGAACAATTACAGGGATAATCAATAAGAAGAGGGCATAGAGTACTTCGGGATGATTAAACTGCATATGGTAATTGTTATAACCAAAGATAAAAAAAGCAGCAAGAAAAGCGCGATTCTTTTTTAAATACGCTGTATGCTAAAACTAAAGGTGCTTCCTTCCCCGGGTGTAGACGAAACCTCAATCCTTCCTCCTAAACTTGTAACCAGCTTTTTTACTGTAGCAAGGCCAATTCCACTGCCTGGATTGCCCTGCCTGTCGTTTGTGTCAAGGGTGGTGAATAATTCAAAAATGCGAGAGGTTTCTTCTTCTGGAAAACCTTCCCCATTATCCTTTATCCAAAAGCGGTAGAAATGTTCCTCCTCCTTAAAGTCGATGGAGATTCTCCTTACAGGTTTCTTATTGTATTTTAGACCGTTGCTTATGAGATTAAGGAAGATTTGGGTAAGTGCAGCTTTGTTCACGTGGTGTAGAGTAGCCTCCTCTGGATATTCGATAATTACATCATCTGTTACATCATATAGCTTGGCTATTCCCTGCAGTAATTGATGCAGGTCCACATTTTCATAATCTTTCTCAAGAATGTGTTCACTGCGATAAAAACTTAAGATCCCGTCAACATAATTACGCAGGGAGTAAGAAGATTCTGAAAGATAATCCAGGTATTGCACTGTCTCTTCATTAAAATTATCCTTATTCTCCTCCTTCAAAAGCTCGGTAAGGGAAATAATATTGGCCAGGGGGGATTTCAGGTCATGAGAGACCAGGCTGGCAAATTTCTCAAGTTCCTGATATTTCTGTCTTAATTGATCCTGGATAAGTTGAAATTGCTGATTTTGTTTTCCAAATTCGAGTAATTTCATCGCCTGAGCCGAAAGGGCTTTAAGACCCTTCACCTGGACATTTTCCAGGCGACGCTCCTCTGTATCAAGAATATTTAATGCCCCAAGGGTGTATCCCTGTTGATCCTGAAGAAGCACGGCAGCATAAAACCTGAAATCCTTTTTAAACCATTTTTTAGCCTCCTCAAAGATCTCTTTATTTTCACCGTAACAAATTTCAAAATAATCTTTTCCCGCCAGGTATGCAGTTTCAGTAAAACTTTTATTTCTTGGCAGCTTTGTAAGTTCTACTCCTAGCTTTGCTTTTAAGCAAATCTCTGTAGGTTCAAGAATACTTATATAGGCTACAGGAACTTTACATATTAAGGAAGTTAGAAAGACAATTTGATCAAGGCCTTGATCTGGTTGAGAAGAGGTGGTGTCTATATTGTAATCTTTAATAATAGTCGCCCTGATCTTCTCATTTGAAGCATAATTTTTTTCCATGTAGTGTTAACTTCTAATGCTAATTTAACAAATTAAGCTATAGGAAATTAAAATAATAACCACAATTGTTAATGTTATAATACGCGCTTCACTGAAAATTCTATGGTTGTTCCTTTTTTAACCTTTGATTTTACATTAATTGCTCCATCAAGAGAAAGGATCAACTTCTTCACCGTTGATAAACCTATACCATTTCCCCTGTTGCCACTCCTGTCAGATTCTGCCAGAACCGTAAACAGTTCAAAGATCTCTTCCTGTTTGTCCTGCGGGATTCCTATTCCATTGTCTTCAACAGCGAAATAATAAAAATCCTTATCTTCCCTAAAATGAATGTTTATTACTATTTTTTCTGTAGAAGTATATTTTAGGCTATTCCCAATAAGATTAAGGAAAATTTGCTCAAGTGCAGTCCTGTTTCCATGAATGATCTTGTTATCTTCAGGCAGGTTTATCACACAATCATAGTCTATATTTAAAAGATCAATGATCCCTTCGAGCAGGTCATGTATATCAAATTCTTCACAATTACGGGCAGTGAGGGTATCACTCTCATAATGTTCCAGGATCCCCTGTATATAATTACTTAACTTGAAGGAAGATTGCTTTAAGTAATGGAGATATTCCTTTCCCTGCAGGTCCAGTTGGTCGCCATATTTGGCCCTTAAAAGATCTGAAGTTATTATGATGTTGGCAAGGGGCATTTTCATATCATGGGCAACTGTTCCCGCAAAATCCTTAAGCTGGGTATTACGAACATTCAACTGTTCCCTTACCTGCTGGAGATGCAGGTTTTGGCGTCTAAGCTCAAAAAGGTTTTCTACCTGCTTTGCCAATGCTTTTAAAGCTTCTTTTTGGCCATCATCAAGGGTCCTTGGTTCTGTATCCAGGACACAGAGAGTTCCCATTGCAGCACCATTCGGAGCTTTTAAAGGCATTCCTGCATAAAAAAGGATGGGAGGTTGGCCCGTAGTAAAGGGATTTTCAGCAAACCTCATATCTTTCCTTGTGTCGCGCACCTCCATTAAATTACCAGGTTCAAGAATAGCATGGGTGCAGTGGGAAATATCCCTGTCTATTTCACTAACGTTTGTCCCGGTTGCCGATTTCATCCATTGTTTATCCTGCCCAATGATGGTAATAAGCGAAACCGGGGTTTTACAAATGAAAGAGGCAAGTTTTGTTATATTATCAAAATTATCCTCTGGAGTTACAGGATACAGTTGTAACTCATCAAGGGTTTGTAATCGCAAACTCTCATTTTCAGGGATATCTATTTTGATCTTGGGAGTAGAGCTGGTTTTAATTGTCATAAAAAGTATTGTGTTCCACTCAAAGTTACGCAAATTCCTTTAATAAAGTTAAGAATTTGTTAAGGAGATAATGAAGAGTGGGCTCTAAACTTCAATTTATAAGGGGATTGTGTGGAATGTGACAGGAGACTGCAGTATATTTTTGTAAAAGAAATCTTAATTTCTCTAGATAAAGTATATGAAGTAAAACTAAATTTTTATTTGTTAATCTTTCGACCAGGCTAGGAGTACATTTGGCTTTACAAACCAATTGAAATCAATTACTTCAAAAATAATGATGAACCTCCCATTTCGCAGTGTAAGGACAATTTTACAAGAAAACCTTCCTACTGTATTTCTACTGCTAGTCCTTTTAGTATTTCTTGGTTTCTTTTTATGGCTCGAACTTGAAATAGGTTTATTCAGCAATATTTGGAACTCCTATTTTTAAAAGATTTTTATCTCGGGGAGGAGTTATTGTGAAAGATAGAAAGCATCAATAATCAATATTTTTCAAAAACCCCAAGACCAAAAAGAGCAAAATCATATTTGACCGGATCCAAGGGATCCAGTTTTCTAAGGGATACATCAAGCTCCTTTAGTGCCCGGGCATCATTTTGTTTCCTTTTTAGCAAGCCCAGTTTGCGGGCTGTATTTCCCGAATGAACATCCAGGGGGCAGGAGAGTTGTGAAGGGTTTAAACGCTGCCATAGGCCAAAATCCACACCGGTTGCATCATTTCTTATCATCCATCTTAAGAACATATTTATACGCTTTGCAGCTGAGTTTCGTGCAGGGTCGCTAACATGCTTCTGCGTCCTGCTCAAATGAGGCAGTTCAAAAAATACCTTCTTGAATTCATGAATCGCAGGCTGTAAGGAATCTTTCATAGCATATTTTGTGAAGATCCCTTCAAGCCCATTATGGTGGAGATAGATATTCCTTAAAGATGTGATAAAATATTGTAGATCGGCTGCGTTGAAAGTCCTGTGAACAAACCCCTCAAGGGCAATTAGATCCTTTTCTTCGTGATTAATTATAAAATCATATGGAGAATCCCACAGCAATTCCATAAGACGGCGGGAATTATTCAAAATACTTTTCCTGTTCCCCCAGGCGATGGTAGCAGTTAAAAACCCTGCAATTTCAATATCTTCTTTCTTTGTATATCGGTGGGGAATACAAATAGGGTCTGTCTCAATGAATTGAGGGGTGTTGTATTGTTCAACCTTATAATCGAGGAAAGATTTAATTTCTGCCTTCTCCAAATTTTAAACTTCTAAATGATCTCCCCGTCTACCATGGTGAGTTTCCTGTCTGCCATGTTTGCCAGCTCTTCATTATGGGTTACTATTACAAATGTTTGCTGAAATTCTTCCCGTAACCTGAAGAAAAGTTTGTGAAGATTTTCTGCCGACTCACTATCCAGATTACCCGAAGGTTCATCGGCAAAAATAACGGCGGGATTATTAATAAGGGAACGCGCTACCGCGATCCTTTGTTGCTCCCCACCACTTAATTCGGCAGGTTTGTGCTGTGCTCTTTGCTGTAGTCCCAGGAACTCCAGTAATTCCATCGCTCTTTTTTCAGCCTGTGCTTTGGGCGTGTTTTTTATAAATGCGGGAATACAGATATTTTCCAGGGCTGTAAATTCGGGCAGTAGCTGGTGAAACTGGAAAATAAAGCCTATTTGCTCATTTCTGAATTTCGATAATTTCTTGGGGCTTTGAGAATAAATATCTATCCCGTTAATTCGCAGTATGCTATCTTTATTCTGCTCTGGTAAATCCAGGGTACCAAGGATTTGCAACAAAGTTGTTTTTCCTGCTCCAGAGGCGCCTACAATAGAAACAATTTCACTTTTCCTTATATGTAGATTTACTCCTTTTAATACGTGCAGGTCACCGTAATACTTATGAATATTTTTTGCCTCGATCATTTAAATTGAGTTAGGGTGGTGAAATTAATTATATCTTTTAAAACAGTCCTTAACTTTTGAAAATATTCCTCACATTATTGTAATCGAGATAATAAACGATCCTTAATGAGAGGTTTTGCCGCAAGGGTTCTCCAAGCAAATTTTCAAGGCTCTCAGTAAACCCAAGTCGGCTTTGATCATCCAGGTTAAACAAGGAGTTTCGATAAAGAAGAATGGCCTCGCTACCGGGGGCAAACTGCCAACGGTAGCTAAGATCAAAATTCCAGATGTTGAAGTTGGCATTGGGATCCTGCCGTGGAAGTATAGACGTAGGGGATAAATTCCCGTCTTCCTGCAACAATGTATATGTATCTTCCTCAAAAACAGCTGCCGACCAAAAATTCCTAAACCTTAAATTTATTCCCTGTTTTGTATTAAAGTTATAACTGGCTTCTATGGAATTTTCAATGCTCTCCATATTCCTGTTTCCAAAGATTATTTGTCGCGGTAAGAGACTCACGAAGCTGGGACGGTTAATGGAATTATTATATCTAAAACCGTAAACCATGTTGAATCTGTCACTAATTCTAAACCTGGGGCTAATCCTTAAATTAAATTGGTCCCGGGGAGAATCTATAAAATCCTGGAATCCAACTCTCATATCGAGCGCAAATCTCTTGCGATAGTCTGATGATATCCAGACATCCCCGCTAATATTTGGTTGATATCTCACAAAGGTGCCTTCCCTTCTGGGTTCAAAGAAATCTTTAAATTCAGAATTGACCTCTGTGAACCCACCGAAGGCAAACCTGTTCCTTGTTATGGCAAAAAAGCTGCCTCCAACCCCGGTGCCTGTTGTAATATCTGGTTTATAACGTCGTAAATGATTACCATACAGCCTTATACTATAGCGGTTAAAGATGCCGGAAGGTTCAAAGATTTGATAAGAGGTATTCCAGTAGAAGTCATTGTAATTGTTTGTAAAATTTAAGCCCAGGTCATTTATATCATAGGTTTCATTTGCAAAATCATGACTTACCCCATAACGTATTTTTCCTTTGGTCCTGTTCACTCCCAGGCTGGAAGCAAAGCCGGTTATATTTTGATGGGGGTGGTTCACGTTACTCATTTTGGCTTCCCCGGTAAAATTAAAAGAGTTACTGCGGTTAAAAACATCAAATAAGAACGCAGACACATTCCCATCCCTAAAATGCCCTTCCCTTGTAACATTTGTATTAATAAGGGTAAGAGAAGAATTTTGGTTGAACTGCTGGTCCAGCACAACAATATTATAATTGGCGAAGGGCTCTGTGACCCTTTGCCTGGTTTCTCTAGTAACAGTATCGAGATATACGGCTTTTTCCTCCCTGGTAATCGCATTAAAAAACCCGATTCCAAGGTCATTATTTGTTCGACCTGAAATCTTGAGCGCATTTATAAGTGCTGCTTCTTCAGGATTTTCAAGGATAACTTCATTATTGAGCCGCTCTCTTTGTGCAGCATTAAAACCAATTGGAGAATCTCCAATCCTCCTGGAGTAGAACAGGTTACCTTTGGTAAATAATTCAGTTCCTTCAGTAAAAAAAGCCCTGTTTTCTCCAAACTCCTGTTCGAAAGGGGTGAGGTTTAATTCAACATTATCAAAAGCAGTTTGACCAAAATCGGGGATAAGGGTAGCATCAAGAGTAAATGCGTCACTTATACCATATTTAAAATCCATTCCTGCATTGAAATTGGTAAGGGTATTAGCGTTAAAATGGTCAACTTCTGCAGAGGTATATGGATAAAAACTTAAGCGTACAGGAGGTGTAATGTTCTTTATACCGGTAAGGTGACCTGTATACTGGCTGGCCTTTCCCACCGCTTTATTAACATAGTTCCATACGTAGTTTTCATTGAGGTAGGAGATTTGCCTACCCATTTGAATCCCCCATAATTGCTCCTCTTTTTTTGGAAACCTAAGTGCAGCATATGGTATTTTTATTTCGGCATTCCATCCATCCTCATCTATAGTAGCCGCGGCATCCCAAACCACGTTATAATTGTAATCCTCGTTTTCTCCTGTCATTCGGGCATCTGCAATTGCCCCGGCAGAGGTTACAATGAAACGCGTTTGATTTTCGCCGTCGTTATAAGTATTTATATCTATCAAAAAAAAGTCTGACTGCCCCAAATTGTCCCTTTGTGTAAACTGGCGAAAGATAGTTTGTGGAGCAACATCCCTCATTGAAGCTGCTATGTAAATAGCTTCATCATCATAAGCAATCTTTACGAAAGTTTTGTGGGTTTCCCTTTCCGGATTGCCATCTCCCGGTTCAATTTGAACAAAATTCCCGGTGACCGGTATATCCTGCCAAATTTGGTCATCAAGCCGGCCATCTATTTGGGGCGCACCTTTAATGCGGGTAGCCTCGTATTTTTTAGGGGAAGTGGTCCTGCTTAAATTTTCCTCCTGGGATTGTATATTAAAACTTACTAATAATAAAAGTAGGGCAAGTAAGCTCTTTGAACTCATGAAAAGCTAATGAAATTGTAAATAAAACTTAGGTTTGCAAGGTTACAAAAGAAATGTCTTAAATTGAATTTTGTGATGAGATTTATTTTAAAAGACGTAGTGTTTGTTTATTCGTTTTTGTAAATTGCTAAACAAAAAGATATGGAGAAAGAAAATTTAGAAATTGCTATCCTCGCAGGTGGTTGTTTTTGGTGTACTGAAGCAGTTTTTCAAAGAGTAGAAGGAGTAGAAGAAGTAGTGCCGGGGTTCACCGGGGGGCAAATAAAGAACCCCGCCTACCGCGAGATAATTACAGGAAGAACCGGCCACGCTGAAGCTATTGAGATACGTTTTGATCCCACGGTCATTACTTTCGAAGAGTTACTTTATATCTTCTTCAGCACTCATGATCCCACTACCCTTAACCGGCAGCAGTATGATGTGGGTACTCAATACAGAAGCGCAATTTTTTACCAAAATGATGAGCAAAAGGAGGTAGCCACCAGGGTAATTGAAAAGATCGAGCAGGAGAAGATATTTGATGACCGTATTGTTACAGAAGTAACCCAGGCCGGTCCATTTTACAAAGCAGAGCAGGAGCACCTGGATTATTATAATCGCAACAGAGAGCAGCGTTATTGCCAGGCAATAATCGACCCCAAGATCAAAAAGTTAAAGGAGAAGTTCGCCAACAGGCTTAAATCAACTTTATAAGATTGATTATAAGAACTTTCCCACCATATACTGGCATTTTTTTTGCTATACCTATACCGTAAATCGAAAAATATGAAAAACCTGAAAAATAAATTGTTGATCAAAGGGTTGGTTTATGATGCTATAGGTATGGCGACTTACGCTGTTCCTGTTGTTGGTCCTTTTCTCGATCTTTTATGGGCGCCCTATGCTGCCAGGGTAATGACTGAAATGTATCCCGGTAAAAAAGGAAAACTGGCTTCTGTAATTGTATTTATTGAAGAGATCCTTCCAGGGACAGATATTATACCAACCTTTACTTTAATGTGGCTTTATACGTTCGTATGGAAGAAGGAGCCCGCAAAGGAAATCATTGTGGAGGCTGAGGTTATTTAGAAAAATATACAATTTGAAATGAAAGGGAGGGGCAATTTTTGTCACCTCCTTTTTTTCTGAAAAGTTTTGAAAATAAGGTGGATCCCAAGTGCAAATTTAGCATTCTCCAACAATGCGGTAAGACCTAATCCTCAGAATATTCTTAGGAATGGGAAAGCTGTATGGCATATTTTTTCAGCAGGAATATCTTCGAGGGCATTAAATCTAAAGAAAAAGTTTCCAGGAATTTAATTCAGAAAACGGGCAAAACCCATGCGGCTCAGCATTTTCTTTTCAAATTGCCAGAAGAAGTTGAATTGCCCAAACAACCATCCAAAAGATACTAAAAGGACCTGGTAGATAGGAAATATGAGTACTAAACGCGCAAACCAGTAAAGAGCCCAGTGTGAACTCTCCTGGTAAATACCTAAAAAGTCACATAGCGGGCCTGCAAGCTTGGCAGAGGTTGAACCGGTTATGGCGAAAACAATAAGGATAAGGATTATTTGAAAATTCGAATCAATACCCCAACGCTGTTTCAATCTATTCATACTGCAAATATATTAATATATGCCTGCAACAAAAAAATATCTTCTAAATTCTTGTTGGTACAGAAAACCGCTGATTGTATTCTCTCGAAAAAAATACGAAATAATTGTATAGCAGGTAATTCACTTCATACCCGTAATCGATATCGGGTTCATAATTGATCTCCTGTACATAGAGATTGGGATTGAACTGCTGCGGGTTACGAACCCTCATGTTGTAATCCTGCACAAGGAACCTGTTCTTATTTTCAAAATAAGTTTGAGAATAGTATCCCCTTGGCCGTGCTATACTGTTTATGAACAAATTAAAACCGGGTTCAATTATAATGATCTCATATTCAAGGCTGTCATTAGCGATCCTCACGGTGTCATTGGCGGTCGCAGCTATTTCTTTTTTATTAAAATCGCGGTCACGGCTGGTACCGCAACTATAGATCATAACTCCCAGGAATAGTAGATAGAGGAACTTTTTCATAGGTTCTAGTAATATTATCAAAAATAAGGAAATATAAGATTATTTACCTCCCAGCATTCCGCCAAGGATCCCACCATCCTTTTTTCCTGTTTTGCCACCTCCAAGGATCATACCTTTTACATCATTTATGATATTAATATCACCTTTATTATCAAGAAGGGTTTCAATAAGCGAATCATCAAATTTACCGGAAGAGCCAAGGACAGAGGATATTAGATTTTCAAGACCAGGTTCCTCAACTTTTTCTTTTCTCTTCTGGCTGGCCAAAACACTAAGAAGTAAAGGAGCCAGCATTTTGGTAATTTCTGCCGCATTGGAATTTTTCATTCCCATTGTTGTGGCAACGGTGGAGATTATATTATTTTGGTTCTCTCCAAGGATATGGTTTAAGATCTTACCGCCCTCACTGGTCATTTCCTGCGGATCTATGTTTTCCAAATTTTCAAGATACTCTTCCCCATGTTTTTCTTCATTGAGAGCCCTGTTAAGACTATTTTTTCCTTCAGCAGAACTTATATTGCGCTTCATAGCCCCCAGCAGCAAGGGTAAGGCAATCCCAATGACCCCTGTCACTTTCTCTTTGCTTTCTCCCGTTCTTTCGCTTGCTTTGGTGATGAGTTCTTTCCCCTTTTGTGTATTTAACAGGTCAAGTATAGATGCCATAACTTTTTGTTTTCAAGTTACGACATTAAGAAAAGGGGTATTCTAAAATTAATGATAAAAAAAATGCCCCGGGGGATCCGGAGCATTATGAATTAAAATTGAAGTTTTAAACTTTTTCCTTCTTAAGGATAGCTATAATTTGATCTGCCAGTTCCATCCCAATGCGATCCTGTGCCTCAAGGGTTGCTGCCCCAATATGCGGGGAGAGGGAGATCCTCTGGTCCATTAAAACTTTTAAAGCAGGAGTTGGTTCATTCTCGAAAACATCTAAACCAGCAAAGGAAACTTTACCGGTAGCCAGTGCTTCCAAAAGTGCCGGCTCATCAATTACCCCACCCCGGGAAGTATTGATGATACCCACCCCATCTTTCATTTGAGAAATTTCTTCTTTGCCTATAATAGGTTTTTTTTGAGCGGGAACGTGAAGGGATATAAAGTCTGAATGTTTAATGAGCTCCTCTACAGGCTCTGTCTTCACCGGTATTTTCACAACTTGATCATTGTAAAAGGAGAGGGTAATCTCCCTTTCTCCCTCTTCACTATCACTTGCAATTACTTTCATTCCAATTCCTAAGGCCAGCTTTGCCACTTCTTTCCCAATGCGGCCCATGCCTATTATACCAAGGGTCTTGTTCCTAAGCTCTGTACCTCCCGAATAATTTTTTTTAAGGGCCTTGAATTGTGAATCCCCACTCAAAGGCATATTACGGTTTGCATCATAAAGATATCTTACCCCTCCAAAAAGATGTGCAAAAACAAGTTCTGCAACAGAAGCTGAACTTGCAGCAGGAGTATTTATAACTTGAAGGCCTTTTTCCCTGGCATATTTTAGGTCTATATTGTCCATTCCTACTCCTGCACGCCCTATGATCTTTAGAGTAGGGCAGGAGTCAATTAGATCTTTTCTTACCGTGGTGGCACTACGTACCAGGAGCACATCAATTTTTTCCTCTTTAATGAATGATGCCAGCTGTTCCTGGGCTACTTTTGTGTTTATTACTTCAAAACCGGCATTCTTAAGAGTTTCCTCTCCGCTTTGGGAAATGCCATCATTAGCCAATATTTTCATTTTCATATCTTTCAGGATTCGTTTTAAGCTTTACGTTCCAGGTCACTCATAACATCTACCAGGATCTGTACACTTTCCAAAGGCAGTGCATTATACATAGAAGCCCTGTAACCTCCAACGCTGCGATGGCCATTCAAACCATTTATTCCCGCATCTTTCCACATTTTATCAAATTCGTCTTTTAAAGAGTCTTTTGTCAAATTAAATGTGGCATTCATTATAGACCTGTCTTCCTTTGCTGTAAAACCTTTAAATAAAGGGTTTATATCTATTTCAGAATAAAGCAGCTGCGCTTTTTTCTCATTTTGTTCTTCTATAGCCTTAATACCTCCCTGCTCTTTTAACCATCTCATTGTAAGTAATGATACATATACCGCATAAACTGCAGGAGTATTGAACATACTATCTTTACCTATATGCACTTTGTAATCCATCATAGAAGGGATCTTCCTGCTTACTTCCCCCAAAATATCCTCCTTGATAATAACAAGTGTGGTTCCTGCAGGCCCCATATTCTTTTGTGCTCCTGCATAAATAAGGTCAAATTTGCTAAAGTCCAGTTGGCGTGAAAATATATCACTGCTCATATCACAAACAACAGGAACTGCTGTTTTGGGAAATTTCTTCATTTGAGTTCCAAAGATGGTATTGTTACTGGTACAGTGAAAATAATCAACATCACCTGGCACATCATATTTCTTTGGGATATAGCTAAAGTTCTTATCTTCAGATGAGCCTACTACCTGTACCTCGCCAAATAATTTGGCCTCTTTTATAGCTTTTGAAGCCCACGTCCCGGAATTGAGATAAGCTGCTTTCTTTTCCAAAAGGTTGTAAGCCACCATAAGAAATTGCATACTGGCACCTCCCTGCAGGAATAAGGCTTTGTAGCCTTTGTTCTCCAATCCCAGTAACTCCAGGGAGAGACTTCTTGCTTCTTCCATAACATCAACGAAATCTTTACTTCGATGAGATATTTCCAGAATTGATAAACCAGAGTTATTGTAATCTAAGATGGCTTGTGAGGCCTCTTTAAAGACTTCCTGCGGCAGGATACACGGCCCTGCGCTATAATTGTGTTTTTTCATAAAGCTTGTATTTGAACAAAGATGCTAAAACTAGCCAGAATTTTATGTTAGTAAATGATTAAATAGTCCCCCACAAGTTACAAAAGTGGGAAGTCAAATAAAAATAGATTTATGGATGTGTAGGCGGTTGCCACAAACAAACGTAAGTAAGTACTTATAGGCTTCTTAAAAATGCCAGGGTATCTACATTGTCTGCATAATCCCATAAAGCAGGTAGTTGAGTTTGCCCAAAATTCACATTTTTGGGTTCATAACCTCCGGTAACCACGCATTGTAAATTTTCCTTATTGAGGCCCAGGTTTTTCTCCAATTGCTCCCTGCCGGAATAGGTCTCATAGAATACACTGCCAATTGGCGACCCAAAACCCGGATCTTCTTTCAGGATCAAAAAGCCATTATCAAGAAACTTAAATTTGCTCATGAGATAAACAGCCTTGTTATAATCATAATTATTGGCATATTTGGCGTGGTCCAGTAACCGCTCCCAGGTTGATAAAGCTTTATAGAAAGAATCAAAGTCATATCCCTGCGGAACATATAATTTTGAAACATTCCTGCACCCCAAACCAAAGTATCTGAAAATATCCTCTCCAAGCGCCTCCAGTTCTTCCCTGCTCTCGTTGCCGGTAAGAACAGCGACAGAATTGCGGTTCTTCCTTATTATTGAAGGTTTTCCTTTGAAATAATATTCAAAATATCTCGCAGTATTATTGCTGCCCGTTGCGATCACAGCATCAAAATGGGGTAAACGATCCTCTGTAAAATTTATCTTGTCTTTATATGCAGGTTCCACTAAACTCAGAAATCTCGCTATTAACGGCAGGAATTTTTTATCATTGGAAGATTGCTTTACGATCAATTTATGACCGGATATCAAAACCGAAAGAAAATCGTGAAAACCTACCATGGGAATATTCCCTGCCATTATTATTGCAACAGTCTTATCGCTTTCATTTTCAAAATTATAGGAGGAAATCCAGGTGTCAAGATTTTCCTTAGTAAGAGCACTGCTCCATTGCTCAAGCGAAAAAAGTACATTTTCCCGGGTGAACCAGCCGTTGTAATGAACAGCCATATTTATTTGCTCCTCAAAATCCTGCTCTAAAGCAGTATAAGCAGGGTTTTGATTGTCAAGCTTCAAACCTTGATTTGTAAACCGGCCCAAAAACTTTCCAAGTTCGGTGAAATGTGATTTTCGCTGCTGTATTGTCATCGGGCTAATTTGGTTATGAATTGATTTGGCTTTAAATTTGTGGGCGAAATTAAAAGTTATTGATCAAACTTTCGACTATAATTCAAAATAAATCCCTTACAGAATTGGGAAGCCTTTGAATTTCAGGTTAAATTTACTAATAAAAGAGCTATGGCAATTATTATAACAGATGAATGTATAAACTGCGGGGCCTGTGAACCCGAGTGCCCCAACACTGCGATCTATGAAGGAGCAGATGACTGGCGGTATGCAGATGGGACAGACCTTGAGGGAAATGTTGTACTTCCCAATGGACGTAAGGCAAATGCCAATGAGGCACAGGAGCCTATTAGCGATGAGATCTATTATATAGTACCAGACAAGTGTACCGAATGTAAAGGATTTCATGAAGAGCCTCAATGTGCAGCTGTGTGCCCTGTGGACTGCTGTGTGCCAGATGAGGATAATGTAGAAACAGAGGAAGAGTTACTCGCAAAGCAACGGTTTATGCACAATGATTAATTTCATTGGAATAACATAACCTACATCAAATAAGGAATCCCGCCATACCGGCGGGATTTTATTTTTTAGCTGATAAGGTATTTTAACTCATTCCTGTAAGTAGAAGGAGTCTTACCGGTATACTTTTTAAACTGCCTGTTAAAATGACTAAAGTTATTAAAGCCGCTGTCAAAGCAAACATCAAGAATACTAATTTGTTTTTCATGAAGTAATTTAGCTGCGTGTGCCAGCCGGTACTCGTTGACAAATTGTATAAAGGTCTTTCCGGTTATTTTTTTGAAATACCTGCAAAATGATTGCTCGGTCATACTTACCATGTTTGCTACTTCCTCCAGGGATATTTGCCGGTGAAATTCCTCCTTGACAAAATTAAAAATGATATTGATGCGGTTATTATCCTGCAGTTCGGCTTCGAGGATATAGCCGCGGGCATTGAGTATAGTATAATTCTCAGCTTCTTCCAGCATTTTTAGGATATTAAGTAACCCAAGAAGGCGGTCATAGTGGTCCTTATCTTTTAATTCCTCTATAGCACCACCAATAATCCGCTTTTCACTGCCGTGATAAACTATTCCCATTTTTGCACTTTCCAGTAAAGATTGCACATTGCGCATCTCTGGAATTTCAAAGAAGGAAGAGCCAAGGAAATCTGGTTTCATTTGAATAACAGTTTCACATTCATTCCGGCTTAAACCATCAGTAAAACCACAGTGAGGTAAATTTGATCCTATAAGAATAAGATCTCCCTTACGAAAATAAGACACATGGCTTCCAATTTGTCTTTTCCCCGAGCCGCCATTCACATACACGAGTTCGATCTCGGGATGATAATGCCAGAAAGTGTGATTTTTATTTTGATGTGTTCTGGTATATGTGCGATAAGAAAAGGAACTTCCAAAAGCGGGTTCCACCTTTTCAAATGTTGGTTTTATAGAATTCTTCATGTTCATTTTGTTTAGCTTAGGAAAATGTAATGAAGTCATGGGTGTTCCTTGTTTCACTTCTTATCCTAAAAATATACTATTTTATCATATACATATAATTCTATTGTATATAAGGTTAAAATTGAGCATTTATAGGGTTATTTAGAGTTTAAAATTGCCGGCTTTCAGGTTTAAGTTTGTATTGTAATTATTATAGTATTAACCTAAAAGCTGAAGATTATGAAAAATGTGATTAAAATCTCCTTACTTGCTTTAATGTTGGTAAGTGGAAGTGTGAAAGCTGCAGATGAATTGGATGTGAAGGTAAGTCAAAAAAAAGCCATCACAATTGAACTGAATAATTTATCATCCTCCTCTGTACTGCTGTTTCAGGATAAGGATGGAAACATTCTTTTTCGAGATAGCCTCGAGCTCAACGGGCATTATAAGAAGACCCTGGACCTGGAAGTGATCCCTAATGGAGTTTATTCAATAAGTCTTGAAGGGGAAAGAAGCGTGATGAGCAAGCAGGTTGTTAAAACCCACGCCGGGCTAGAATTGACAAATGCTCCTGCAGGGATCCTGTTCAAACCCTGTTTTGAAGTGAAGGAAAAGCAGGTTACCGTTTTTCTTACCAATCCAGGAAAGAAGACAATTTATTTTGATGTTTATGATGCTCAAGGGATAAAGGTGAGTACACTAACGAGACGGGAAGCTGTGATACAAAAAAGGCTTGATTTTTCACAGGTGCCTTCAGGAACCTACACTATAAAGGTAAGGGTAGGAGGAAGAATTTTTATTGAGGAATTTGATTTGGGATAAGAAAAGTTCTGAAAGAAAAAATCCTGCTCTTGAAGCAGGATTTTTTTTTATAAGGATTTTTGAATAATTATCCCCTTTTTAGATATATCACTCCCATTGGCGGCAGGGTGAGGGAAACAGAATGTTCCTTTTGATGAGTAGGAACAGCTTCCGATCTAACTTCCTCGGCATTCTTAACGCCACTCCCACCTAAGGTATTACTGTCACTGTTAAAGATCTCTTTCCAGGTTCCCTGTTGTGGAACACCTATGCGATAATTCTCACGTGGTACCGGGGTAAGGTTACAAACCACGAGGATATTATCCTTAGGCTCGATCCCTTTTCTAAGGAAACTGATAACACTTGATTCCGCATCCTGGAAATCTACCCATTCAAAACCTTCAGCCTCAAAACTCTTTTCATAAAGAGCGGGTTCGCTTCTGTATAATTTATTTAGTTGGGCAATAGTGTTTTTAATGTTATGATGAGGTGCCTCTTCCATAAGGTGCCATTCCAGGCTGGAGTCATGGTTCCATTCAGATGGTTGTCCAAATTCGGCTCCCATAAATAATAGTTTTGTTCCCGGGTGTGCAAACATATAGGAATACAATGCTCTTAGGTTAGCGAATTTATTCCAGGCATCTCCAGGCATCTTATTAAGGATTGCCTGTTTGCCATATACTACCTCATCGTGAGATAGTGGTAGCATAAAATTCTCTGTAAAGGCATAGGTGGTACTAAAGGTGATGGTATTTTGATGATGTTTCCTGTGAACAGGATCCTTTTGAAAATATTCAAGGGTATCGTGCATCCAGCCCATCATCCATTTCATACCAAAGCCAAGCCCTCCAATATAGGTTGGTTTGGAAACCATTGGCCAGGCAGTAGACTCCTCAGCAATAGTCATAGTGTCTGGGAACTGGGCATATACAACTTCATTGAATTCCTTTAAGAAGCTAATGGCTTCCAGGTCTTCATTCCCCCCAAATTCATTAGGCTCCCATTCTCCCTCTTTTCTGGAATAATCCAGGTATAGCATTGATGCCACGGCGTCTACACGCAACCCATCTGCATGGAAGACATCCAGCCAGTAGAGCGCATTGGAGATAAGGAAAGACCTTACCTCATTACGGCCATAATTAAAGATATAGCTTTGCCAGTCTGGGTGAAAGCCTTTATTGGGATCTTCGTGTTCATACAGGAAGGTACCATCAAAATAATGTAAGCCATGCAAGTCATTTGGGAAGTGGGAGGGAACCCAATCAAGGATGACCCCTATCTCTGCCTGGTGAAGGGCATCTACCAGGTGCATAAAATCCTGCGGGGTTCCAAACCTGCTGGAAGGAGCAAAATATCCAGTTACCTGGTAGCCCCACGAACCAAAGAAAGGATGTTCCATAACCGGCATGAATTCAACATGAGTAAAGCCTGTTTCTTTGAGATAACCCGGTAATTGCTCTGCCAGTTCCCTGTAGCTTAATGACCGCATTCCATCTTCAGGCACCCTTTTCCAGGAACCTATATGCAGCTCATAAACCGATACCGGTTTTGCCTTTCCTGCTTCTTTTTTTCGTTTGGTAAGCCATTTTTTATCATTCCAGGTGTTCTCAAGGTCCCAAACCACAGAAGCTGTATTTGGAGGGGTTTCCCAATAAAAAGCATAGGGATCTCCTTTTTCCACCTCATAACCATTATTGGATTTTATAAAATATTTATAAAGGCTGCCTTTTTTAGCTTCAGGAATAAATACTTCCCAAATCCCCGAACTGTCTGGCCGGGCTTTCATTGGGTGAGCCTGCCTGTACCAGTCATTAAAGTCTCCAATGACTGAAACCTGGCTGGCATTAGGAGCCCAAAGTGCAAAGTAAACACCCTTCTTACCATTGAACTCCATTAAATGAGAGCCCAGTTTTTTGTATAGATGAAAATGTTTTCCTTCTTTAAAAAGGTGAATGTCAAATTCTGTAAGCAGGGAGATCTCATTGAATTTGTTTTCAGCAGCTTTCTGCTCATTGCGGTTCTTTACAGATTTTGCAGTTTTCCTCACCTTTTCTGCCTTCTCTTTGATCTCGTCACCGGGAACAACTTTGTCTACAGCTTTCTTAGCCAGTTCAATTTCAGGTGAAAGTTGTTTTTTTAGTTCCTGGGCTTTCTTCATCACCTCTTCCTGGTCTGGAAGGATATCCTTTGCAGTTTTGGAAATTTCCCGGCGGGTCTCCTCATCTGGCAAAATTTTATCAGCCAGGTCCTTTGCAGTTTTTGAAGCCAGATTTTTAAGGTCATCAAGAGGGGAGGTGTCTGTTTCCTTCGCCTGTTGTTTACCGGTGGTCTTTTTTGAAGTCCTTCCCTCGTCTCCCTTCACTTCAGGCCCGGGAGAGGTCTTGGTAGTTCGTTCTTGTTTCTTTTTTGCTGAAGATGTTTTTGCTGAAGAAGATGCATCTTTTGAAACTTTTGCCGCACCTGTACTTTTAGCCGTGGATGTCCTGGCTTTCTCTGAATTTCCCACGGTTTTATTACCTGATGTCTCTGCTGTGGTTTTCTTTGGCAAAGCTTTTTTTGGTTTAGGTAATTTTGGATCCTTTTCCTGAAGCTTACCTTCTGTTTTTACACTACCGGCTTTAGATTTTGAGCCTGTTGCTCCAGCGGTGCCTTTAGTCGGCTTCTTTTCTTTTGCTGTGCCACCTTTTCTAGCTGCAGTGCCTTTTGAAGGTTCCTTTTCCTTTAAATTTCCAGTTTTTCGGCTGCTCCCTGTGGCCTTTTTATCTGAAGCACTAACCTTATTAGGATCCCCGGCACCCGTGGAGGTATTTTTATCACCACCCCTCGTATTTTTTCCGGTAGGTTTTTTGGCTGCTCCTGCAGTATCATCTGTAGGACCATTAAATTCCTCCCCGGTCTTTTTGCCTGAAAAAGAAGACTCGTTTTGTTGTGAAAATGCTGCTTCCTCTCTTTGGGCGTCCTTTGACGTATCCTTAGGTTTCGCAGATTTTGAAGAACCCTTTACCCTGCTTTTTGCTGCAGGTCCTTTTTTATCCCCTGTAGCTGTTGGGATCTTTAGATCCTTCTCTTCTATCTTCTTTTTTGTTCCTTTTCCGGTTACTTTTTCCTTATTCTCGTTGGTTGTTTTCTTTTCTCTTTTAGCCATTTCTATACCTCCCAATGATAGTTTTTATGCCCCGCAATGGTATTAATACCCAATCGGGACGATTATTAAGTTCATAATTAAGTTCGTATACTGCTTTTTCCAGTAAGAATGTTTCCATAAGAACCTTGAAATCCTCTGGGTCCTGCGGGATGAAATTGCTTTCACCTACTTTTTCAAAATAGCCCTGCAGGTATAGCCTGGTGACATAATAATACCAGGACTCTGCCCACTCTTCAAGGTTTCCTTCTTTTCTTTGTTGGTGGAATTCCTCTTCCATAATACTGCTGTAAGCTGCATAATGGAAAGACCTCACCATACCTGCCACATCCCTTAGGGGAGACCTCTTAAGCCTTCTTTCACTAAATGCTCTTGCAGGTTCTCCTTCAAAATCTATGATCACAAAATCCTTTCCTGTCCATAAGACCTGGCCAAGGTGATAATCACCATGGGTCCTTATTTTCATAATAGGTATTTTGTGTTTGTAGACTCTTTTAAAGCACTTGAGAACATCTGCTTTCATGTCAAGCACTTCCTTTGCTTCCTTTTTAATCTCTTCCGGCAAATTCTTCAGGTTCTTTTGAAGATTCTGGAAAGAATTCCTTGTTAAGGATTGCAGGGATGAGAAAAGGGAACGCTGGTAATGCAATGAAAATGGTTCAGGTTCAAAATCCTTTTCTTCAGGGTTGGCAGCAAGGGCGTTGTGCATCTCTGCTGTTCTTTGACCCAGTAATGTCACCCGCTCCGGGAAGATCACACCCAAATATTCCTTAAGGTCGTCTGGAAGTTCTTCATAAGTAAGAGGTTTGGTAAGTTCTGCCTCCGGTAGCTTGATCTTTTTTTCCCTTTCAGAAGTTAGGACATTTTCAAAGAACCTCTCCAGGGAATCCTTGGTATAATCCCAGGCATCTCCCTGGTTTGGTATAAGGTCCTGCATCATCCCGAGTACTGTAATATTCTTAGCATCTGGATTATATTCTATGGCTCCCACAAATTTTGGGGAGTTTTGATAATCTGTTTTTTCTGTGAGATATTTGGTGATCTCCAGATCTGGATTAATTGTATTGTCCAGTTTCCTGTAAAGCTTGAGGAAATACTTATTATTAAAAATAAGAGAAGTATTGCTTTGCTCCGCATTCAATACTTTGGAGTGTACCTCTCCTTTCCCCATAGAGGTATTACCTTCGCTATGGTAGAATACAATATTACCTGAACCATTCTGTAGTTTACGCCCCTTCCTAATATTGCTGAACAGTACGTTCCTGAAATCTTCATTATAAACCGCATCGAACAGGATTCCCTCATCTTCACCCAACTTAAGATTTGCAATAAGTCCTTTTTTCGGGATCTCTCTAAGGATATCCTCTTTTTTATCTGTAGTGAAGGCCAGGGGAAGTTGATAAATTTCAGGTAAACCATCATTATAGTTTACTTCTATGGTAATAAGTGTCGCCGGCAGGTCCTTCACGGGTATTTTGATATTACTTACTATCAAAATATTTTGAATCACCCTGGATTTACCGCCAAACCACCTGCAGGAATTAAGATATCCCGGCAGCACCTTATTCTCCAGTTTGGTCTTGGCCTTATTCTTGAAAAGATCACCCCATTCCTGTACTGCAAGTTCAGGTGTAACTGCATTATCTGGTAAATGGTCCTTTTCTTTTTCAAGAAGGAACCAGTAATATCCGTGTGGGGCCATTGTAAAGAGATATGGTTCTTCTGTGATCTTAGGGAATTTATTGTGGCTAAATACCTCCACAGGGGTATAACCTTCATAAGCTTCAAGATCCAGTTCTGCTGCCTGTGAAAACCTGGAAAGGTTTGCCAGTACCAAAATATCCTCATCCTCAAATGTCCTGGTATAAGCTATGATCTTTGCATTGGCAGGGGAGAGGAAGTTGATATCTCCTCTTCCAAAAGCTTTGAACTTTTTGCGCATGCTTATGACTCTTTTCATCCACCATAGGAGCGATGAGGAATTCATTTGTTGCGCTTCTACATTTACACTTTCATATTTATACTCGGGGTCAATAACCACCGGTAAATAGAGCTTATGGGGGTTTGCTGCTGAAAAGCCTGCATTCCTGTCTGCACTCCATTGCATTGGAGTCCTCACTCCATCGCGGTCCCCCAGGTAAAAGTTGTCACCCATTCCTATTTCATCCCCGTAATAGATGATTGGTGTTCCCGGTAAAGAGAATAACAGGACGTTCATTAGTTCAATCTTACTACGATTATTCTCCAGAAGCGGTGCCAGCCTGTGACGAATACCCACGTTGATCTTAGCCTGGGGATCTTTGGTATATACTTTATACATATAATCCCTTTCCTCATCGGTAACCATTTCAAGGGTAAGTTCATCATGATTCCTAAGGAATATTCCCCATTGACAGGATTCAGGTATTTCTGGGGTTTGATCAATGATATCAATTATAGGGTAGCGGTCTTCCATTTTCACCGCCATGAACATACGTGGCATGATAGGGAAGTGGTAGTTCATATGACATTCATCGCCGTCACCAAAATAGGCCGCACTATCCTCGGGCCACATGTTGGCCTCTGCCAGTAATAGTTTATTGTCCCAGTGTTTATCTACGTGGGCTCTTAATTTCTTAAGGAATTCGTGCGTAGGCGGCAGGTTTTCACAATTGGTGTTTTCTCTTTCAAAGAGATATGGAACCGCATCCAGCCTAAAGCCGTCTACCCCCATTTTGCACCAAAAGTCCATGATCTTAAAGATCTCCTCCTGCACGTTGGGATTGTCAAAATTAAGATCGGGCTGGTGTGAGAAGAACCTGTGCCAAAAATAGGCTTTAGCTTCAGGGTCCCAGGTCCAGTTAGAGGGTTCAGTATCTGTAAAGATTATCCTTGCATCCTTATATTTATTTGGATCATCGCTCCATACATAATAATCTCTATGGTTGGAACCTATTGGTGCTTTTCTAGCCCGCTGGAACCACGGGTGCTGGTCTGATGTATGATTGATGACCAGCTCGGTTATGATCTTAAGGCCTCTCTTATGTGCTTCTTTAATAAGTTTTTTAAATATTTTTATGTCACCATAAGAGGGATTAATGGTATAATAATCGGCAATATCGTAGCCATCATCTCTCAAAGGGGAAGGGTAGAAGGGCAGCAGCCAAATAGCGGTTACTCCCAGGTCCTCCAGATAATCAAGTTTTTCCATAAGGCCTGCAAAATCGCCTATTCCATCACCGTTGCTGTCATAGAAGGCTTTGATATGCAGTTCATAAATAATGGCATCTTTGTACCAGTATAATTGCTCGTCTTTATGTGATTGGTCTGTCATAATTAGTCTTTTTCTTTATCTTTTCTGAACTTTGAAAATATGTGCCGGCATGCTGTTGGGATGCAGAGCGACATAATTCCACTCGTTTTCCCAGAAATATTTGGAATCTGTAAGCAGGTCATGTACAGCAAAGGATTCATTTTGTTCGAACCCAAAAAGGTGTAGCGGCACTTTAACCCAGCCAGTCTGGCTGTGGTGGGGATCCAGGCTCACCACGATCAATAACTTATTCTCGCCGTCCTGGCTTATTTTGGAATAACATAAAATCTGGTCATTATCTGTATCGCAAAATTCAATATTCCAGGTGCTTTGGAGTGCCTTGTTTTCTTTTCTTATTCTGTTAAGGAGGGTGATAGTCTCTTTTGTTTTGGTTTGTTTATTCCAGTCCCAATGCTTGACCTCATATTTCTCAGATCTTATATATTCCTCCTTCCCTGGATAAGGTTCATTTAGATTATATTCGAAAAGGGGGCCATACATCCCGTAGTTGGAGGAAAGCGTCCCTGCAAGGATGAGCCTTATTAGAAATGAAGGTTCTTCTTTATGCTCCAATGAAATTGGAAGTATATCGGGAGTATTTGGCCAGAAGTTGGGCCGGAAATATTCCCTCATTTCTGTTTTGGTAAGTTCTGTAATGTATTCTATAAATTCCGCCTTACTGTTTCTCCAGGTGAAATAGGTATAGGACTGGGTGAAACCTATCTTCCCCAGTTTTTCCATGACCCTTGGCCTGGTAAAAGCTTCAGCAAGAAAAATAATGCCATCATACTTTTGATTTATATCGTTAATGAGCCATTCCCAGAAAATAAAGGATTTGGTATGTGGATTATCAACCCTAAAGATCTTAACCCCTTTATCTATCCAATATTCCACAATGCTTTTAAGTTCCTTCCAGAGATTTTCCCAGTCGGCTGTTTCAAAATTCACTGGCAAGACGTCCTGGTATTTTTTTGGCGGATTTTCAGCATATTGTACAGTGCCATCCGGGCGCCATTTGAACCATTGGGGATGCTCTTTTACATAGGGATGGTCTGGAGAACATTGAATTGCAAAATCCAAAGCCACCTCTATCCCCAGGTCATTAGCTTTACCAACGAAATTCACAAAATCATCGATAGTACCAAGTTCAGGATGAATAGCCTTGTGGCCGCCTTCCTTTGCACCTATGGCCCATGGGGAGCCGGGATCACCGGCATTGGCAGTGGTGGCATTGTTCACACCTTTGCGGTGGCTGCGTCCTATAGGATGAATAGGAGGCAAGTAGATTACATCAAATCCCATTTTACTTATTCCTTCAAGGATCCTTTCGCTGGTTTGAAATGTCCCATGCTCCCCTTCATTGGGAGAAGTGGACCTTGGGAAAAATTCATACCAGGAGCTAAATAAGGCCCTTTCCCTTTCTACCAGTACTTCGAGTGTTTTATCGTACCGGCTCGAATGATTTCTATCTCTTGAATGATACATGATAGAGGATACCTCTTCACTTAAGGCCAGATTTACCGAGGCTTCGTCGTTATTATCGTCCCTTAAGACCTCTATCCATTTTTGAAGTTTCTTTTTATCTGGCGAAGTAGCGCGTGCAATTGCCTCCTCCATCATTTGAGCCCCAATAAGAAGTTCGGTTTGTATAGGTTGATTGGCCTCATATTTTTTTTGGAGACCGTCCTGCCAGGTTTTAAAATGATCTATCCAGGCCTCAATTGTGTATTCAAAAAACCCGGTTTCGGGTGCCTGGAAATGCATTGTCCATTTATCATTTCCCAGGAATTCCATTGGTTTTTCCTGCCACTTCCTCTCTTTACCCTTTCCTTTTTTCTTTTCACGAAAAAGAAGTACGGCATCCACTTTATCGTGACCATCCCCGTATATCCTAAAATCCGCATCTCTCTTTAAAATTGATCTTTTTTATAGGTTCATAATAAAAATGTTTTCCATTATTTTGTTTCCGAGGAATTATCCAGGCACATTTTATTTTTTATTATTGAGATGTTTACTATTTGAGGTTTGAAAAGCTAATTTTTTTGAATTAAGACAATAATAGCTCATCCCTGGTGTAGGATTATTTTTGCAGATATTAGATTTCCTTTCTACTCTTTCTGTTGTTGTTACTATGTTTGATAATGGTTGTATGAATAAATCCTTAATTTGAGTTGGCGGCTTTGTTTGATCCATTTAGCAGGTAATATGATAAATCTGAAAATGAATTTTTTCATCCTGTAAGTGGGTTTTAGATACCTGTTCGTTTTAGAAAAATGCTGGATTATCTTATTGTAGAGATTCCGGCATATTGCCGTAAAGTATAAGAAGACAAGATTTTTGTTCAAGGATGAGAAAGGCATATTGTTCCAACCAAAATCATTTTTAAGTATATCAAACTGGCGCTCCATATTTCCTCTTTGGTTGTAAAACGCTGCAACACCTTTGGTATCCAGATCAAAATCATTTGTTATTATGGCTCTATAATCATAAATATCTTGAGTAATCAAGTCTATCTGCCTATCTTTTTTTGGTTTTCTTTTTACAACGAGTCTATATGTTTGTGCCTTATTTGATGGGGACTGTCGTTTAAAGGGGGTTATCTCAATAGATCCTACTTCCATGGTCCCATCTTCACACTTCATTTCTTCCCACTGGCCAACTTGGGAAAAATATTTTTCAACATAGCTGTTCCTGCATCCTATGTAAAAATTATCAACCTTACTTTGTAAGAAGGAAATGACATCATATTGGTATGATGCCGCATCGGCTCTGAAATTATGGACTTTTTTGATCTTTTGGGAATCCAATAAATCAAATACTCTTTTAAGGGTGTCTAGCTGAAAAGATTTTGCATCCGAGTTTCCGTTCCGGTTTTCAATATATAGGATGTTCTCTTCATTTATGGTACATACTCCGGGCTGATATCCATAATTCCTTTTATACGTCATCTTACTATCTTCCTTTTCATTGAAAATAATCGTGTTGTCGTAATCAATAGTAAGCTTGTCAGACTTAAAAACTCCAAGCTTTTTAAGAATATCTATATTCAGACTTTCTAATTTTGAGTTTGTACAATATTGATGAGTTACAACACCTCGCTTGGTTTTACAAGATTGAGTTTGCTCGGAAAGTTGAGATAGTCTTCTTAAAACAGTGTCAGGACTTGCTAGTTTTACAAAAGGATTATTAGTGAAATGGGGTTTCAAATGTGCTTGTAAATCTTCGATATAATCTCCTCCACAGAGGTAGACTGATTTCAAAGAATAGAAAATGTCTTTCCAGGAATATTTACTTTGATTGACCATTGGAGGAAGCCTGTCATTACAAATTTGATCGATGTTCATCTTGTTCAAATAGTCAAAAACAAAATTTGCTCCTCCGAAAGCGGAGATCGGATTGGATTTTATTATCTTCACGGCTGTAGTATTGTGCAACACTAATTTAAGTGAATATTACGTAGCTGCAAAGCCCCATTAAATAAGGTTTTGCAGCTTTTTTATTATAAGACTTACGGATTTTAGGATATATCGGCAGTTACATCTACCCTTTCATTTACAGTTCTCTTTATGGGATACTTACCGCAATCTATTTGCGGTTTCACATTATCTATACTTACTCTTAAATGTCCTTCTATATTCATTAATTTCATTTGTAGATTATTGTTTATAATAGTCCCATTTTAATAAAGGGAGCAACTCTTTTAATTTTTTAATATTTATCTTGTATTGAGATTTTGCTCATATTTGAAATCTTTATCAAAAGCCTGATTATTGGATACCTAAGGTGCCGGCTATTTTTAAAGTACTTAAAGTTAGATAAGTGGGGTAAACTTCTCCGTTAAAATATTACTAAACCTTAATTCTTAGGGATTATCCTTCTTAGATTTGATAATTCCAAGCATATAATTAAAATAATGAATAGAAAGACAGGAGCAGAATATCTTCAGAATAATAAAACCCGATTTTGCGTTTGGGCACCTTTTAAGGAAAAGGTTGCAGTAAAGCTTAAGGAAAAAAAGCCAATATCCCTTACCAGGGATAAGAATGGTTATTGGGAGGGTATAGTTGAAGGAACAAAACCCGGGGACTTATATAAATATATACTTAATAATAAGGATCAATTTCCAGATCCTGCTTCTCGCTCCCAGCCGGAGGGTGTTCATTCCTGGTCGCAGGTTATAGATCAAAATGAATTTTCCTGGCAGGATAATGACTGGAAAGGAATTCCCTTATCACAAATGGTAATTTATGAGCTTCACGTTGGGACTTTTACCCCGCAGGGAACTTATGAGGCGATTATTGATAAACTGGACCACCTGTTGGAATTGGGAGCCAATACTATAGAAATAATGCCCATTTCCCAATTTCCCGGAGAAAGGAATTGGGGATATGATGGAGTGTATCCTTATGCTGCTCAATATAGCTATGGCGGAGTAAATGGATTAAAAAAAATGATTGATGCCTGCCATAAGAAGGGGATTGCAGTTATTCTTGATGCTGTTTACAACCATATGGGCCCCGAGGGAAATTACCTGTCCCAGTACGGCCCTTACTTTACTGAAAAATACCAGACACCCTGGGGAGCAGCACTTAATTTTGATGATGAGCACAGTGACGAGGTTCGAAATTTTTTCTTGCAGAATGCCATAATGTGGCTGGAGGATTTTCATTTTGATGGATTAAGGCTTGATGCTATTCACGAAATAATTGATCGTGGAGCGAGGCATTTATTAAAAGAAATGAGTCAAAAGGTAGATGAAATGGAAGAAAAAACAAGTCGTCGTTTTGTCCTTATTGCAGAGAGCGACCTCAATGATACAAAGGTGGTTAATTCCTATGAAAAAGGGGGATTTGGACTGGAAGGGCAGTGGGTAGATGATTTTCATCACGCTGTACATACACTGCTTACCGGGGAAAAAGAAGGATATTACAGCGATTATGGTAAACTTTCTCAGCTTGCCAAAGCATTTAAACAAGGGTTTATTTATGATGGCGTTTATTCTTCTCACAGGAAAAGAACAGTGGGAAACAGTCCAAAGGGCTTAGCCCCGCACCATTTTGTTGTTTCAATTCAAAATCATGACCAGGTGGGAAACCGGATGCTTGGCGACCGGTTAACTCATCTTCTTTCCTTCGAAGGACAAAAGCTTGCCGCAGGCATAATGCTTACTTCTGCCTTTGTGCCAATGTTGTTTATGGGAGAGGAATTTGGAGAGGAGAATCCTTTCCAATATTTTGTAAGTCACGGTGATCCAGAGCTGGTAAAAGCCGTTCAGCAAGGAAGGAAAAGAGAGTTCGAATATTTTCTTACCCATGAAGGCGATTTCCCAGACCCGCAGTCAAAAGAGACCTTTAATAACTCCAAATTAAACTGGAATTTTAAAGATGACGAAAGGAAAAAGAAACTATTTGAATTTTATAAATATCTACTGAAGCTAAGAAAGGAAGGAGAATTTGAACCTTTCAGAAATAGTGAAATAAAAACCACAGCTATTGTTGAAAAAAATCTTTTGCTGGCTGAAACTGAAAACTCGAAGGGGCTTCTTGCAGCTTACAATTTTAGTAATGAGCCTCAAAGTATAAAAATGCCTGAAGGTGATTTAAAGATCCTGCTGGCATCTGCCAATAAGCAATGGGGAGGCAGAGAGAATTTTTCGCCGGGAGAGAAGTTGCCGGGACATTCCTTTATCATTTGTAAAAAGGATTAAAAAATTGTTCCCACATATTAATTAATGCAGAAGAAAGATCGAGGATATTTTTCTGCCCACTTATAAAGAATGAAAATATGAAAGAGAAATATGTTTGCATCCATGGCCATTTTTACCAGCCACCACGTGAAAACCCCTGGTTAAACAAGGTAGAGATCCAGGATTCGGCCTACCCATATCATGACTGGAACCATAGGATCAATGCAGAGTGCTATGTAAGGAATACCTCCTCCAGGATTTGGGATGATGAGGGAAAGATCAAAGCCATAATGAATAATTATGGCTGGATGAGCTTTAATATAGGTCCCACGCTTTTGGCCTGGATGGAAAATGAGGCCCCGGGAACCTATAATGCCATTTTGGAGGCCGACAAGGAGAGCCAGGAAAGATTTTCAGGCCACGGGTCTGCAATTGCACAGGCATTTAATCATTTGATCATGCCGCTTGCAAACGAAAGGGACCAGGAAACCCAAATCATTTGGGGAATAGAAGATTTTAAGTCTCGTTTTAATCGGGATCCCGAAGGCATGTGGCTGGGAGAAACAGCAGTAAACACCAGCACCCTGGAATTGATGGCAAAGCATGGGATCAAATTCACTATCCTGTCACCTTATCAGGCAAAGCAGGTGAGGAAACTGGGAGAAAAGGAATGGCATGATGCTACCAATGCTAAAGTAGACACCAAAAAAGCCTATATCTACAAACTTCCTTCAGGAAAAAGCATAAGTCTCTTCTTTTATGATGGCCCGGCTTCGCAAGGAGTTGCATTTGAAGGACTTCTTAATGACGGGGAACGCTTTGCCTCAAGACTACAGGGACAATTTACAGATGAGGAAAAAGTGCAGTTAGTGCATATTGCAACAGATGGGGAAAGCTATGGCCATCACCATCACCTGGGAGAAATGGCTTTATCTTATTGTCTACATCACCTTGAGGAACAGGAGGATTCCACATTGACCATTTATGGGGAATTCCTGGAGAAATTTCCCCCGGAATATGAAGCCCAGATCGTGGAAAACACTTCATGGAGCTGCTACCATGGTGTAGAGAGATGGCGGTCAGACTGCGGGTGCAACACCGGGGGGAATGAAGGATGGGACCAGCAATGGCGGGAACCACTTCGAAAGACCTTTGACTGGGTACGGGACCATCTCATTGGCCTTTATGAGAAAGAGATGGCAGCCTACACTTCCAGCCCCTGGGAAGTAAGGAATAATTATATTAAAGTGATCCTTGACCGGGACCGGCACAACGTAGAAGAGTTTCTGGAAGCAAATTTCAAAAAGGAACTGGATGAGGAAGAAAGGGTAAAGCTGTTGAAGCTCCTGGAGATGCAATATCATAGTATGCTTATGTATACCAGTTGTGGTTGGTTCTTTGATGAGGTCACCGGGATTGAGTCCATGCAGGATATTTTTTATGCTAAACGGGCTATCCAGCTTGCTGAGGAAATTAGCGGTAAGAGCTACGAGGAGGATTTTGTGAGACTACTTGAGGAGATCCCGAGTAACATTCCCGAATATGGAACTGCACTTACGGCGTACAGAAAGTTCGTTGAACCCATGGCCCTGGATATGATTCGAATTGGAGCTCACTACGCGGTCTCATCCCTCTTTGAGGAATTCCCTGAAGAGGTGAGCCTTTATAACTTTAGCGCGAGTGTCAAAACAAGACATTATTATGAAGCAGGGAAACAAAAGCTGGTGATAGGGCGTACAGAATTTCGTTCAGATATCACCTGGGAAACGGTAGATATCTCATATGCCGTATTGCATATGGGGGATCACCACTTATTTGGAGGAGTGCGAAAATATCTTGGAGCAGAAGCTTTGGAAGAAATGCATTCCAGTGTTGCCAGTTTCTTTCATAAAGGGAATGTATATGAGATCTTTAATATGATGGACCAGTACTTTGGTAACCATAATTATTCCTTCTGGCATTTATTCAGGGATGAGCAGCGAAGTATTATGAAGCTTATCATGGAAAATACCCTCAAGAGTGTTGAGACCAGTATGCAGCAAATTTATGATAACTCCTATCCCTTACTTCAAACTTTTAAGGAGATCAACATGGCAGTTCCCAACAGGTTAAAAATGCCTGTAGATATGGCTGTGAACAACAAGATCATTCATGAACTGGAGAATGAACATTTTAAACTTCATCGCTTAAAGCATTTGCTGGAATCTGCTTCACATATCAATGTGACTTTGGATGATGTTACCCTGGGTTATCTTACAGATAATAAGCTTAATTCCTTAATGAAGCAACTAAGGGAAGACCCAGATAATATTGAATTGCTTAAGCTCATTAATGATTTCTTACAACTTATTAAGGAAAGTCCTCTTGAACCTAACGAATGGGAGGCACAAAACATTGCATTTGAGATAAAGGATGAGCAGTTTGATCATTATTCAAACGAGGAGAAGGCCGGGAATGAAAAAGCAGGGGAGTGGATACAGGCATTCATTGAGCTGGAAAAGAAATTAAACCTCGTACCATAATGAAAAAGCCAGATACTACTTACAGGCTTCAACTCTCTCCCGGTTTTACCATTGAAGACCTTAAACCGCGTTTGGAGTACCTTCATAAACTGGGAATTTCAACCATTTATTCAGCTCCATTTTTCCAGGCCAGGGAAGGAAGTACTCATGGCTATGACGTAATAGATCCCTTTACTATTAACCTGGAAATCGGGACACTGGAGCAGTTTAGGGAAATAGGACAAACACTGCAGAAGAGAAATATGACGTGGCTGCAGGATATAGTTCCAAATCATATGGCTTATGATGGGGGAAATGTTTGGTTAAAAGATATTTTTGAACTAGGCCCGGAGTCTAAATATTATAATTTTTTCGATATCAACTGGGATTACCAGGGCAAGGATAAGGTCATGGCACCTTTCCTTGGAAAATCACTGCAGGAGGTCCTGGAAGCAGGGGAACTTAAGCTTCAGTTTGATGCTGAAGGATTTTCCCTGGCTTATTATGATAATGTCTATCCTATAAGCAAAAGGTCTTATAGTTTCATGTTAGCTGAAGCCAATCCTGAAAGCTCCCAAAATTTTGATAAGGTCTTTAAAGAGCACAAGGATTGGGAGGATATAAAGATCGCTCTGTATAGAGAACTGGAACGTAACCCTAAACTTAAGGAAGATGCTGAAGCAGGAGTGAAAAAAATAAATTCCTCAAAGCAGAAAATGGAGCAGCTCGTAAACCTGCAATATTACCTGCCCGCCCACTGGAAGGAAACAGAGAAGGAGATAAATTACCGCAGGTTCTTTACCATCAATGACCTAATTTGTCTTAGCATGGAAAAAGAGGAGGTATTCAATGCATATCATCTTTATATTAAAGAATTGTGCGATGCAGGCCTTATACAAGGGTTAAGAATTGATCATGTAGACGGGCTGTACGATCCAAGGCAATATTTGCAGGCACTAAGAAACCTGGTGGGGAAAGACTTTTACCTTATCGTGGAAAAAATTCTTGAAGCGGGAGAAGAACTGCCACGGGATTGGCCTGTTGAAGGCACCAGTGGATACGATTTTCTTGCCACTGTCAATCATTTGTTTACCAACACCAGGAATGACAGGTTCTTTTCCAAAGCCTATGAGGAGATCTCGCCAAAGTTTGCCGATTATGAGGCGCTGGTTTACGAAAAGAAATTATTCATTCTTAAGGAGCGAATGGGAGGTGAACTTAATAATCTTTGGGATTTACTGGAATATAAGGAACTTCTTCCTTCCAATAACTCGTATAACAAACAGGAGTGGAAGGAGATTCTGAGTATTTTTCTTGCAGGATTTCCGGTTTACAGGATCTACCCTGGAAAATATCCTTTAACAAAGCCTGAGGCAGAGATCATTCAAACAGCTTACGGTAATGCCGTAGAGCATTCGCCGCAGCATAAAGAGGGACTTGATTATATAAGAGATCTATTTCTTGGTAAGGTTAATAGAAATAAGGAGAGTATGCTTTATTTCCTGCAAAGATGCCAGCAATTTACCGGTCCATTGGCTGCAAAAGGGGTGGAGGATACTTCCTTCTATATTTATAACAGGCTTGTCTCCCACAATGAAGTTGGAGATTCTCCAGAGAACTTTGGTATAACAATAGATCAATTCCACCAGGCTATGATAGCCCGTAGATCACAATTTCCCTATACTATAAATGCTACTGCCACTCACGATACCAAAAGGGGAGAAGATACCAGGATGAGGTTGAATGTTATAAGTGAGATACCGCGGGAATGGTTTGAAAAAGTAAATGAATGGAAAGAACTCAATGCCGGGATCAGGAAAAATAAAAAAGGTCCCGGGGCGAACGAGGAATACTTTATATATCAAACTTTACTTGCAGGTTTGCCTTACAGGCAGGAAGATGATTTTCTCACCCGCACCTGTGAATACCTGCAAAAAGTTTTAAGAGAGGCAAAGGTTCACTCCAATTGGGCCGAACCTAATGAAGATTATGAGAATGATGTTTTTAAATTTATTGAGGAGGTCCTTCATAATGATACCTTTAGAAAGTCTTTTGATCCATTTCAGAAAAAAATCGCCGGTTTGGGAGCAGTAAAATCCCTGGGGCAATTGTTGATCAAAATTACATCCCCGGGCATCCCCGATATCTACCAGGGGACAGAACTTTGGGACCTAAGCTTTGTAGATCCAGATAACAGGCGGCCTGTGGATTATGACTTAAGGCAGGAGTTCCTGGTAAAATTTGAAAATTTGCAGGTTAGTAAGGATAGTTTAAAAGAGCTCACCACTAATTTTAAAACCGGAGAGGTGAAAATGTATACTATGCTCAAAACACTGCAGCATCGCAGGGAAAATGAGGAACTATTCACACTTGGAGAATATATCCCACTCGAAGTAACGGGAGAGAATTCAGGGAATTTTGTCGCTTTCTCCAGGAGGTTTAAAAATGATTATTCTTTAGTAGTTGTACCGGCGCTGGTAAATGAACTTTTTGACCCTTCCAATTTAGCAGTGGACATTGAAAGAATAAAAGACTTAAAGGTTGTTCTTTCCAAAGGGTATCCAGGTACCTGGAAAAATATATTTACAAATGAATTTTCAGACAATCAAGGATCTCTTGAACTTACATCACATTTGGAGCAATTCCCGGTTGTATTATTTAAAAGTGCGAAAGACAAATAAATGGAATTAGAAAGAAGTAGCGGAATTCTCCTGCATATTACCTCCCTGCCTTCTGCATTTGGCATTGGCGACCTGGGACCTGAGGCCTATAAATTCATTGATTTCCTGGCAGCATCGGGTAATACATACTGGCAGCTATTGCCTTTAAATCCTACTTATAAAAAATATAATCATTCGCCTTATAGCAGTGATTCTGCCTTTGCGGGGAATCCTCTCCTTATAAGCCCTGAAGATCTGGAGGATGAGGGATATCTAAATTTAAAGGATTTTACAGCTTCAGGCTTATCGGCTTCGGGAAAAACAGACTTTGAAAAGGCCAGGAAGTTTAAAGAAGAACTTTTGGATGCGGCCTTTTCTGCATTTAAAACTAAAAGAAAACCTGGAGCGTATTCTTCATTTGCCAGGACCCATTCCTACTGGCTGGAGGATTATGCGCTGTTTAGAGCTATATCAAAAGATCATACGAGTGCCTGGTCCACCTGGCCGGTAAGTTTAAGGGACCGTAAACCGGCAGCTATTAAAAAGGCTAAAGAAGAACTGAAAGAAGAAATAGAAAAGATTAAATTCATTCAATTCATCTTTTTCAGCCAGTGGAAAAAATTAATTACCTATGCTCATAAGAATGGCATAAAACTTATTGGAGATATTCCTTTCTATGTCACCCATGACAGTGCCGATATTTGGGCTCATCAATCTTATTTTAAACTGGACAGTGAGAAGGAGCCAAAATTTCTATCAGGTGTTCCTCCAGACTATTTCAGCAAAACAGGGCAATTATGGGGTACCCCTGTGTATGACTGGGAGATTCTAAAAACCAAAGGTTATGACTGGTGGATCGAACGAATAAGACAAAACTTACTGCTTTTTGATCTTGTAAGGCTGGATCATTTCAGGGCTTTTGCAGCTTACTGGGAGGTGCCTGCAGGTGAAAAAACAGCAGTTAACGGGAAATGGGCAAAAACGCCCGGAACCCACTTTTTTAAGATCGTTAAGGAGGAATTTCCAAAAATGCCCTTGATAGCTGAGGATCTTGGCTCTCTGGATGAGCCGGTATACAGGCTGCTGGAAAAATATAATTTTCCCGGTATGAAAGTGCTGCACTTTGCCTTTGGAGAAGAAAAAAAGAAAAATCCTTACCTGCCTTTTAATCATAGCCCCCATAGTATTGTTTACACCGGCACGCATGATAACAACACCAGCAAAGGCTGGTATAAAGAAGCAGATATAGAGGCCAGGGAGCACCTTGAAAAGTTTAGTGGCACAAAAGTTACCGGAAAGAATGTAAACGAGGTTCTTCATCGCCTGGCACTATCTTCTGTTTCTAAACTCGCTGTTATTCCAATGCAGGATATCCTGGGACTGGGCAGTGAAGGTTTAATGAATATCCCGGGTAGCACAGAGGGAAACTGGACGTGGAGAATGGAGGAGGGGAAATTGAAACCGGTTCTACGTAAAAAGCTAAAAGCACTAAATGAGCTTTACGGTCGTAAGGAGATCCCGAAAAAGAAAAGAAGGAAAAAATAAAAAGGTTTTCCTAGCGAACTTAAGTTCTTCAGGAAAACCTTTTATTTTGTAGATATTTAACCTTTTTTAGTTACTTCTCTCAATTTGCCGTTGGATCTTTTCAATGGCATTTTGTATGGATTTATCGGGCTCAATGATGTTATTCTCACCCCAGAATCTTACATCTGTAAATCCTGAAACATCATCTGCCATCACAACGCTTTGACTTAGGAAAGTGTCATCTTTTTTAACTTTTTCCTCAGGACGTCTTTCCCAGTCTGTAACAGCCATTTCACTGTTAACGGTATATTTTGTGTTGAATAATTTACGCTTCCAGTTCACAACAAATTCCAATTGTGCACTACCGTATCCATAATACCATTTACCATCACTCTCGCGATAATCTATTTCATATTGGACATTTACAGGATGTACCCGCGCCCCGGAAGGTTTTTTCCTTACGAACATCTGGCTGGCAACATTCCTGTTATCAACGTTAAGTTCATAAACAGCTTTAACCAGGGAAGAGGTTTGTGCATCTATAAAAAGCTTTCCAAAGAACCATGGCAGTTCTTTATTAATTTGCTCAAAATTAACCACATATAAATATCGATTATTTAGCCTGGTTGGTTCATCAAAGCTAAAGGTATAATCATTGAGTTCATTGGGCCTGAACAGGTATTCTGGATATTTCATTACATCACTGTAAAGGTTATTGAAAGGCCCACCTCTTAACTTAAGGGCGAGGGTATCCAACCTTTTATAATCGGCACTCTTCCTTGCCTTTACAAGGGAGATATCATCTTTTCCCATAGAGGTGTAAGGTTTTTTATGGATCCTTACAACAGCTTCAGCAAGAGAGACATTTCTCCATCTTGTTTTTATAGCTTCTCTATAAAAGGCTGTCATCAGGGTGGGATCATCTATATAATTATCTCCGGTTTTTGAAAGCATTGTCTGTACAAGCTGTTTGGCGTCATTGGCAGTAAAGACACTTATTTCTGAAAGTTCTTCAAAGTTTTCATCAAGTTCAATGATAGTATTTTCCTTTTTAAAATATTCCAGGGAAATGGTCTTGCTTTTGTAACCCAGATTGGATACCGTAACCGTACCCTCTGTTATTCTTACCGGAATTTTCAGGGAAAATTCTCCCTCGGTATTGGTTACCGTAGAGATGTTAGATCCATCCAGGGACAGGAAGGCAGAGGATACTGCATCACCTGTTTGGCTGTCGCGCACTTCACCTTTATACTCGTTGAATTGATCCTGTATTTGCTGTGCTTGCACCATAGGGTAGCTTACCAGCAATACAATGGGAAGCATCCAAAGTAAAGGTAAGTGAATTAGAGTTTTAATTTTTGTTTTCATTTCTTTTTCAAAATAATTGTTATTCCCTAATATACAGAATTTTAGTTATTTGTTAACAGCCGAAACGTAATTTTTTTTTATAGATTGGCCTGTGGGTAAATTGAAAAATACTTTTATCTCCAATTACAAATAATTGTATTCCTATGAAAAAACATCACCTGCTTCTTATTGTATTGATCGTGATCCTGTTCTATCCTGTGATCTCAGCATTTCAGGCCGGTGATGTTCTGGGGACATTAACAGATGCAGGTAGGGTAGAGCGAAGCATATCGCTCTACCACCTAAGTATTTGGCTATCCTGGCTTGTATTTGTAAGCGTGGCCATTTTCCACAAGTGGACTACACAAGCCAATCAATTTTTTTACTTTACTTATATCTTTCTTTTTGTTGCCTATATAATCTATGGATATTTTTTACAGGAATTTGTAAACCGGTTTGAACTACCAACCACCTTTAGGGATAACTATAGCTTTGGAGTTCTTACAGCAATAATAAATTTTGCAGGGGCAGCGGCTTTGACGGGCATCCTGCAGGCGGGTGTATGGTGGTTCACCCGTAGATGGCATAGAAGGTAAATTATAATGAAAGATAATTTCTCTCATAGTCCCAAGGATTATTCCCAATACAGGCCCAAATATCCTCAAGAACTAATTGAGTATTTGATTCAACTGGTTAATAACACGGGGAAGCTTTGGGATTGTGGAACAGGGAATGGACAACTCGCAGCCGCACTGGCACCTTATTTCGAGAGGGTAGAAGCCACAGATATTAGCAGGCAACAAATAGCAGAGGCTAAGCAGAAGGAAAATATTAATTATACTGCTGTTCCGGCTGAAAGAACAAATTTTCCAGGTTCATTTTTTAATCTTGTAACAGTAGCGCAGGCTGTACACTGGTTTGAGTTTCAGGATTTCTACAGGGAGGTAAAACGGGTGCTGAAACCCGGGGGAGTAATTTGTATTACCGGATACGGTTTAATTAGGGCAAATTCCCAAATCAATGAGATTGTAGACGACTTCTACAAAAATACCGTAGGCCCATACTGGGATGTAGAAAGAAAATACCTTGAACAGGAATATAAGACAATCCCCTTTCCTTTTGAAGAAATTAATGCTCCGCAATTTTTTATAAGGTATGCCTGGACCCTTGAGCAGCTTTTGGGGTATCTAAGAACATGGAGTGCCGTAAGCCATTTTCAACGTGCAAACCATTATGATCCTGTAGAGAAGATTGCCGGCCCCTTGCGAGAAAGTTTTGGGGAAAAAGCTGAAGTTTCTTTTCCGTTGCTGCTCAGGGTTGGCAGAAATTGAAAATTACGGCATACAGAACCTTTTTTCTGCTGTAGGAATAGGTTTTCAGAATAAATCGGCATAAAATATGATAAAGCCTATTCCGTTAATAACTAACGACTAATAACTATATGATGAAAAATCCTCTTACCAGAATTTTTTTAATTGTTTTACTACTTCCCATTGCCGGTTTTTCACAGACCCCGGGGGAGATTCCAAGGATAATAAATGATAATAAAAGTGTGACAGACCTTGTCCTGCTTGAATTGAACAGGGAGCGCTCCCTGCAAAGGGAGAACCTCGATTTTAGAATAAAGCAAATAGACAGCAAGCTTTCAACCCTGGATGAAAGTCTAAAAAATACCAGTAGTGCCACAGAGAAGGTGGACAAATTGGTACAACGGGTACAGATCCTGGAGGAAAAACAATCTGAACTTGATAAAAATGTGGTTTCTGTATATAAATATAATTACAGCTCTGCTGTCCTCAACCTCGCTTCTATGGAGAGGGAAATTAAACCCCTTAACCTTTTCAACAGTTCCAGGGAATTCTATACCACCCTGGATAAGGTGAGCAATCCCATGACCTATGAGGGGTATGCGGCCTGGTTCAAGGAATTTGAAAAATATATTGAGGATAACAAAAAGGATGAAGCAAGGTTAAATGCACTAAGCCATATCCTGAATGTTACCGGTAACCTGGCAGAGGGTACACCTTTTACAGGAATGTTTGCAGGCAGTCTTTTTGATGGGATTGGGAGTTTCATTAATTCCCTTGGCCGTCGTGATCGTGAGCTACGCGAGAAGAGTTTAAAGATGTTTAAGCTTACCACTACTGTTTCCCAGTTCACTCATGATAAGGATCTTATTGAAACAGAATGGAAGGCTATAACTAAGAGCCTTGATGAACTTAAGGAATTGCAGGATAAAGCAATGGAAAAGAATATTGTGGAAATTTTAGGCATTAACCGTGCAGATTTCAAGAGGAATTTCACAGATGAGACCGATGCCAAGAAACGAACAGAATATATCCTCAATATTTCCAAAATTGCCGAGAATAAGATCGCTGAGGAAAAGAATAAAAATCCTGAAAACTGGAAACAGGAATATTACAACCAAATGGTGGCTGTTCAAAACCTTAAAATTAGATTTGGTACGCTAACCTTCAGGATCCTCGAGAACCTTGACAAGTATAAAAGCCTTATCAATAAATATAAGGGGGATGAGAATTTAAAAACCCGTATTGCCGAGCTTGACCTTAAACTGGATATGGTAAGAAACAGTTTTGAATCAACTTTTAATCCACAGGTTTACATAAAGGCAAGTAACGAGATGTATATTGTTGAGTAATGAGAAGTGAGTAATGAGTATTGAGAATTGAGGTGAGAGTTGGGGTGTACTGATATTGAGTTGAAATAAGTAAATAAGAATACCTATAAATAAAAAGGGAACCAGTTTTTAAACTGGCTCCCTTTTTATTTATAGATTAAATTTCAATACTCAATTCTAATATCTCAATACTAATCTATCCACATTTTGAAGATCCACAATCTGTACAGGTAAGGCATCCTTCCTGATAAATTAGATTGGTGGAATCACAATTTGCACAGGTCTGGCCTTTTGCCTTTGTACCATCTGCAACATAACGCTTAAGGGCTCTTGCCACACCATTTTTCCAGGTGTTTATGGATTCATTGTCTAATTGCAGACTGTTGATCAAGTCTACGGCTTTTTCAATTGGCATCCCGTGTCTAAGAGTGCTTGAGATCAATTTTGCATAGTTCCAGAATTCAGGATCAAACTTATGAGAGAGTCCTTCAATAGTTGTTTTATAACCTCTTTGGTTCTCATACTGGAAATCATATCTTGAGTTTCCTTCATCATCCTTATTTTTAATAATAAGGCCTTCATTTACCCATCTTGGGATAAGGATACCATCCTCATCATCTGCAAGACCGGTAAAGATCTCATATGGTTTTCCATCAATGATACCAATAAAGGCAATCCATTTTTCTTTATTATTCTGGAATCTCACTACATCTGCTTCAAGGATGGCGGGACGTTTTGTCGGGAAAATTGAAGATGTGGATCCTTCTTCTTTTTTCTCTTCGTTGGAAATCAATACTCCACTTCTTGAACCGTCTCTGTAAACAGTTACCCCTTTACAACCAACTTCCCAGGCTTTTAGGTAAAGCTGTCCTACAAGCTCCTCTGTCACATCATTTGGAAGGTTTACTGTCACACTTATGGAGTGATCCACCCACTTTTGTACAGCACCCTGCATGGTTACCTTGCTTACCCAATCTATATCATTGGAGGTAGCTTTGTAATAAGGTGACTTCTTAACTAATTTATCCAGTTCCTTTTGAGTATAGTTTTTATCTGTATCATACCCGTTTATTTGCATCCACTCTTTAAACCTGTGATGGAATACCACGTATTCTTCCCAGGAATCTCCGGTTTCATCTACAAAATCTACACGGGCTTCTTTGTCATTTGGATTTACTTTTCTTCTTCTCTTGTATACAGGAAGGAAAACAGGCTCTATTCCCGAAGTGGTTTGAGTCATTAAACTTGTTGTCCCGGTAGGGGCAATGGTAAGAAGTGCAATATTCCTGCGGCCATACTCCATCATTTCAAAATAAAGCTTTTCATCGGCTTCCCTTAAACGCTGGATAAACGGGTTGTCTTTTTCTCTTTCAGAATCATAAACACTAAAAGCTCCTCTTTCCTTGGCTGCATATACAGATGCTCTGTAGGCTTCAATAGCTAAAGTTTTATGAACTTCTACTGAAAAGTCTATACCTTCTTTGCTGCCGTACGAAATTCCAAGAGCTGCAAGCATATCACCCTCTGCAGTAATACCAATTCCGGTTCTTCTTCCTTCGTAAGCCTTTTTTCTTATTTGTAACCAAAGGTTTTTCTCAACTCCCTTGATCTCTTCACTTTCAGGATCTGCATCTATTTTGGCAAGGATATCGTCAATTTTCTCCAGCTCCAGGTCTATGATGTCATCCATAATTCTTTGAGCAGCAGCAACGTGTTTCTTGAACAGGTCAAAGTTGAAAGATGCTTCTTTTTTAAATGGATTCTCTACATAAGAAAGTAGGTTTATAGCCAGTAATCTACAGGAATCGTATGGACAAAGCGGGATCTCTCCACAAGGATTGGTAGAAACGGTTTCATATCCAAGATCTGCATAAGAATCTGGTACAGATTCTTTAATGATGGTATCCCAGAAAAGAATGCCAGGCTCTGCCGATTTCCATGCGTTGTGAACTATTTTGTTCCAAAGTCTATTAGCTTCAAGCTCTTTAGTATATTTAGGATTATCACTATGGATAGGGAATTTTTGGGTGTAAGACTTATTGTCCTTAACCGCCTTCATGAAATCGTCATCAATACGTACAGATACATTTGCTCCAGTCACCTTACCCTGGGTCATTTTTGCATCGATGAAATCCTCTGCATCGGGGTGATTGATTGAAACTGAAAGCATTAGAGCACCGCGACGGCCATCCTGGGCAACTTCTCTTGTTGAATTTGAATACCGCTCCATAAAAGGTACAAGACCGGTAGAAGTAAGAGCAGAGTTCTTTACAGGAGAACCTTTAGGACGTATATGAGAAAGATCATGACCAACTCCACCGCGACGTTTCATAAGCTGTACCTGTTCCTGGTCTACTTTCATGATGCTGCCGTAGGAGTCGCTCATGCCCCCGTTTCCAATTACAAAGCAATTGGATAAAGAAGCGATTTGATATTTATTCCCAATTCCTGCCATAGGGCTTCCCTGAGGTACGATATATTTGAAGTCTTCCAGCAACCCCAACACTTCCTCTTCACTCATAGGATTTGGATACTTACTTTCTATTCGCGCAATTTCTTTAGCGATCCTCACGTGCATATCCTGAGGGGAAAGTTCATATAAATTCCCGTCTGAATCCTTTAGCGCGTATTTGTTGATCCATACTCGGGCTGCAAGTTCATCTCCTTTGAAATAGGTCAATGACTTTTGGAAGGCTTCTTCCTGGGAATAGGTTTGGGTGGGGGTTTTTGGTGCTTCTACTTTCATTTTTGAATGACGATTTAGGTTAGTTAAATCATTTTATTGGAAAGCACTAAAGTAGAAAAAAATAAACTGTTATAGATGTGTTAATGAGAAGAAAGTTTACAACTAAAAGTTGCTATATGTATGTAAATCAAATAATTATAAATTTACTAACAAAAAAATGTTGACAAAAAGTTTCAGTAATATGATAAGTCCAAATCGCAGAATCCAGAGACAGAGCGGGTTGCAAAGCGATTCTGCGATTCGGAATTTTTAAGTGTTAAAAAACCAGTTTATATGTTTGTTTGGCTATTTCAAGTTCTTCATTGGTGGGAATAATTAGCACTTTTACCCTTGCATTTTCTCGATTGATCGCTCTATTCTCTTTTGATCGAATTACATTCTTTTCGGGATCGATCTCGATACCCAGGTACTCCATGTCTTTACAAACCAGGGAGCGAAGTATGTCACTATTCTCACCAATCCCCGCTGTGAAAACAATCGCATCCAGGCCATTCATAGCGGCAGTATAAGCACCTATATATTTTTTGATCCTGTAGGCATTCATCTCCAGTGCAAGCTGGCACTTGCGGTTACCTTTTTCTGCTTCTGCCTCAATGTCCCGAAGATCGCTGTAGCCGGTAAGTCCCAACATCCCACTTTTGTGATGAAGCAAGTCGCTTACCTCTCTAGCTGAATATCCCAGTTTTTCAATCATATAAAAAATAATGGACTGGTCAATATCACCGCTCCGGGTACCCATGATTAGGCCATTCACCGGTCCAAAACCAAGGGAATGATCTACGCTTTTGCCGTCCTGCACAGCAGTAATACTACAGCCATTGCCCAGGTGCACGCTTATGATCTTTGAATTTTTCTTATCCAGCATTTCGATTGCCTGCTCTGTCACATATTTATGACTGGTACCGTGAAAACCGTATACCTGGATATTATGATCCTGTTTAAAGGACAGGGGAATGGCATAAGTATTGGCACAATCTGGAATGGAGCGGTGAAAGGCAGTATCAAAAACAGCTACCTGTTTAGCTTCAGGAAAAATATCCTCAGCGACCTGGATCCCTTTAAGGTTTGGCGGATTATGGAGCGGGGCGAGGGAAAAAAGCTTTTTAATTTCAGATTTCACCTCCTCATCGATCTCAATGGTTTCCGAAAAAGCATCTCCACCATGAACCACTCTGTGCCCAATTGCGGGAATTTCTGAAGCATCCTTAATAACACCCTTTTCAGGATCCAGTAAATAATTTGTTACCTTTTTTAAGGCTACAGAATGATCGGGGATTGAAAATTCTTCAGAAGTCTTAAAATCACCAGATTTATAATGCAACATTGAATTTTCCTGTCCTATTCTCTCTACCAGCCCTGAGGCCAGTACTTCTTCAGCAGGCATTGCAATAAGCTGAAATTTTAAGGAGGAACTACCGGAATTTATAATAAGTATTTTGTTCATTTCTAAGATTTAAATTCCCTGTGCCTGGATGGCGGTAAGGATTACAGTATTAAAAACATCGTCTACAGTACAGCCTCGGCTAAGGTCATTAACCGGTTTGTTAAGCCCCTGGAGCATAGGTCCAATTGCGAGGGCCCCCGTCTCCCGTTGTACCGCTTTATAAGTATTATTACCGGTGTTAAGATCTGGGAAGATCAAAACGCTGGCCTGTCCTGCAACTTCAGAATTTGGTAATTTACTTTGTCCTACACTTAGGTCTACGGCTGCATCATATTGGATAGGGCCCTCTACTTTTAGATCTGGCCTCAGGCTTTTAACGATCTCTGTGGCCTGTCTTACCCTGTCTACATCCTCACCTTTCCCGGATGTTCCCGAAGAGTAGGAGAGCATTGCTATTTTGGGTTCTATTCCAAAAGCCTTACTGCTTTCTGCTGAAGAGATTGTGATCTCTGCAAGCTCCTCAGCCGTGGGATTGGGATTAATGGCACAATCCCCAAAAACTGAAACCCTGTCCTCAAGGCACATAAAAAATACAGAAGAAACCACAGACACCCCGGGTTTGGTCTTTATGAACTGTAAAGCAGGTATAATAGTATGTTGTGTAGTATGGGCGGCACCCGATACCATTCCATCGGCATGACCTTTATAGATCATCATCGTGCCAAAATAAGAGACATCGCTCATCCTGTCGCGGGCCATATCCAGGTTCACATTCTTATGCTTCCTTAATTCATAATAGGTGAGGGCGTAATCTTCAAAATGTACAGATTTAACGGGGTCTATGATTTTGATCTTCTCCAGGTCAAGCACTAAACCTAAATTCATAATTTTACTTTTTATGATCTCCTCATCTCCCAGTAAGGTGATATCTACCAAGTCCATGGCTATGAGTTTTGCCGCTGCTGTAAGTATTCTTTCATCTGTCCCCTCGGGCAGGACAATATGTTTCCTTGCTTGTTGGGCCCGCTTCACCAGGCTGTACTGGAACATTCGGGGAGTGATACCTTTTGGTTTGAAATTTATGAGCTGCTCGGCCAGCTTATCAAGGGAAACATATTTTTCAAAGGTGCTTATGGAAGTTTCTATTTTTTGAACACTATCTGCATAAATATTGGATTTAATTGCTCCAACTTTATTTGCTACATTGAAAGTACCATCCTCAACAGATATAATTGGAACAACCTGCGAGAGTCCCTCGATAAGTTTGATTATGGAATCTTCGGGAGTGATGCCCCGGTAAGGATGATCCCCGAGATCCTTGGATAATTGGTAGAAATATTTGCCTGCAGGGCTCCAAGGATTATATCTGCACGATCTCCCGGGGTAATGACCAGGCTTTCATTCTTTAAATGGTGAAGGTAATTGCGCAATTGCATTGCACCCACATTAAAATTACCTGTTTGATTATCAAGAAAATCGTGTCCAAATAGAACCTTACCGTTAAGTGCCGTGATAATTTCCTTTAAAGTTGGATTGGAGAGAGTGTCTATTAATGGAATGGCAAATACGGCCACCTCATCTGGCAGGAATTCCCTCATCCCGTTTAGGGCGATTTCAAGATTTTCTGGCTGTATGCGGTTGCTTACCATGGCCAGCACTTTTACATCTTTGTTAATGAATGCATTAAAGGCCATTTGCAGGCTGCCCATCAAGGTCTCCTTGGTTTTATGCTGCCCGCTTGCAACAATGATCACAGGGAGCCCAAGGTTCTTGGCAATTAAAACATTGACATCAAATTCAAAGACACTGCCTTCACCTGAGAAATCACTTCCTTCTACCAGGACAATATCAAATCTTTCTTCAAGGTTCTTGTATTTGCGAATGATAGTATCAATGATCTCACCAGACTGGCCGTCATTACGCTTTTGAATGATCTCGCTACGGGTAAAGGCATAGGCATCCTCGTAAGGCAGATCAACTTCAAAATGACTTAGCACTGTATCGATGTGATTATCCTTTTTTCCAGTTGGTACATCATTTATAATAGGCCTGAAATAACCCACTTTTGTGGTTTTTCCAAGAAGGGTGCGCATAAGCCCCAGGGAGATAATAGATTTCCCGCTGTTGGATTCCAGCGTGGCTATATAGATTCCTTTATTCATAGTAAATAATTGAGGTGCAAATTTACGGTTATAAAAAAACTTCTCCTCCCACAAGCTTATAAAATCCTGTGAAATGTGCCGAAAACTGATGAAGATCAGAATCCTGAAAAAAACCCGGTTATAATAGAAAAACGCTCCCAAACCTGAGAGCGTTTTTAATTAATACCATATTAATGATCTATTTATTATCTATAGGATCATTCGTAGTAGTGTTCCTGTTATTCACACCACGGTTGTTGGTGTTTCTGTTATTTACACCCTGGTTGTTAAGGTTCCTGTTAGGGTTGTTTCTTCTCATATCGCTTTGATTCTGGCCACGAATATTTCTTGGAGTACTTATATTGTAATCCTCTTCAAGTACACTATCTGTAGTACTGTCATACCTGTAGGTCCTGAAATTTCCCTGCTCATCAAAGCGTCCAAAGGAAACATCATTAGGGTCTGAAGTAGAAGTCATAATATAATACCCGTTTGCAGTAGTTCTGCGAAGATTTCCAATTTCGGTCTCTGTTCCGTTTTCTATCTGCGATACGGTAAGGTCACCCCTGTCATTTGGTGTAAACCTGAAGTTTTGATTATTAAAAGTATAATCTGATGGTTCCTGGATATCATAATATGTGGCCCTGTCTGTCCTCATATCCATATTATCCCTGTTTGATTGTGTGGGTTGATCTGTAACCTGTGCATAGATGGTTCCCACAAACAAAAATGTCAATAAATAAACTAACTTTTTCATAACTGTTTTATTTTTAGGTTTTTACAAATCTACAATGATAAGCTGTTAAGACTTGATAAAGCTTCGTTAGGGTTTTACTAAATCCTAATAGGTGAGGCAAAAAGTAGAAAATATGAATGTGATTCCCTCTACCTTTTTCATAATTGATGCTATCTTCTCAATTTCAACTTTAAAGCCTATCTTTGCAGCCGCAAAAACACAGGTTATAAATTCGGGTCTGTTCTCATAGCCTAAAATTTTGAGCTATTGCCCAGAGTAGAACCCGTATCCTTAAAAATATAATATGAAAGCCGGAATTGTAGGATTACCCAACGTAGGAAAATCAACTCTTTTTAATTGTTTATCCAATGCCAAGGCGCAAAGCGCCAATTTCCCCTTCTGTACTATTGAGCCAAATATAGGAGTGGTGAACGTACCCGATTCGAGACTGGAAAAATTGGAATCCCTGGTAAAGCCGGAGAGGGTTATGCCTGCAACTGTTGAGATCGTGGATATAGCAGGTCTGGTAAAAGGGGCAAGTAAGGGAGAAGGCCTTGGTAACCAGTTCCTGGGAAATATTAGAGAGACAGATGCTATTCTTCATGTGCTTAGATGTTTTGAAAATGATAATATTGTGCACGTAGATGGTTCTGTAAATCCTGTAAGAGATAAGGAAACTATTGATATGGAGTTACAGCTTAAGGACCTGGAGACGGTTGAAAAAAAGCTGGAAAAGGTAAAGCGGGCTGCCAAAACAGGGAATAAAGATGCGCAAAAAGAGGAAGCTGCTTTATTAAAACTGAAGCAGGGCCTTGAAGCGGGAAGATCTGTAAGAGCAATTGAGCTTACAGATGCTGAAAGAGAGGATTTTGTTAATAATATACAACTAATTACAGATAAACCTGTGATGTATGTTTGTAATGTTGACGAAGGCTCTGCCACTACAGGAAATGAATTTGTAGAACAAGTGCGGGAAGCTGTAAAGGACGAGAATGCTGAGGTGCTTGTACTTGCAGTTGGTACTGAAGCCGATATTACAGAACTGGACGATTACGAAGAGCGGCAAATGTTCCTTGCAGATATTGGCCTTGATGAGGCAGGTTCTGCAAAGTTGATTCGCTCTGCCTACAGGTTACTTGATTTACAAACCTATTTTACCGCCGGTGTTAAGGAGGTAAGAGCCTGGACAATTCCCGTAGGGCAAGTGCGCCACAGGCCGCAGGGGTGATACATACAGATTTTGAAAAAGGATTTATTCGTGCAGAGGTGATCGCTTATGATGATTACGTTTCCTTCGGGAGTGAGGCAAAGGTCAAGGAAGCCGGTAAGATGAGGGTAGAAGGCAAGGACTATATTTTGAAGGACGGGGATGTGATGCATTTTAGGTTCAACGTTTAATAAGACGTTAGACGTTAGATGTTAGACGTTAGATTTTAGAATTACCTGGGGAATTGGTAGGATTGATTTTTAGAAGGATGAGCTCGATTGTCTATCTCAAATCTCAAATCTCAAGTCATTGGTGTCCGATTAAAATATTTAAAATTTTCTTAAGCCTTAATATATATAGTCAGAAGATACATCAACCTCAACCAGGGGTGGTTTTGGATCTGAAATAGTTCAGGAAAATTCAAGCTTTTTATAAGAGGTTAAACCAGTATTTTCCACACACTTTTTAGTCTAGGTTCTAGATTCTAGCAGCGGAAGCGGTCCAGACTCTTTTATCGGACAACAATGATCTCAAGTCTCATATCTCAAGTCTCACATCTAATATCTCAAGTCTATCAACATTTCCTCTTAATGCTTTGTTAATTACTTTGTGCAGGCGGGGTTTTAACTTTTTGATGTAAACCTTATATTAGCGACTCAACCGCACCTACTAGTTATGAGTCAAGATACTAAATATACAGAGGATAATATCCGGTCACTGGACTGGAAGGAGCATATACGTATGCGTCCCGGGATGTATATTGGAAAACTTGGAGATGGCTCCACGGCAGATGATGGTATCTATATACTTCTAAAGGAGGTAATAGATAACAGTATTGATGAATTTGTCATGGGCGCCGGGAAGACCATTGAGATCTCTGTACAAAACCAAAGGGTTATAGTGCGGGATTATGGCCGTGGGATTCCGCTGGGAAAAGTTGTTGATGTAGTTTCCAAAATGAATACCGGGGGAAAGTACGATTCCCGCGCTTTTAAAAAGTCTGTTGGTTTAAACGGTGTAGGTACAAAAGCCGTTAATGCACTTTCATCCAGTTTTAAAGTAGAATCTACCCGGGATGGCCGCTCCAAAACGGCTGAATTTGAAAAAGGAACCTCGTAAACGAGGAGGAACTGGAGGAGACCTCCAGGCGCCGTGGTACCAAGGTAACCTATATCCCGGATGAAAGCATATTTAAAAATTTCAGGTACCGTGATGAGTATATAGAAAAAATGCTCAAGAATTACGTTTATCTCAATCCGGGATTGACGATTATCTTTAACGGTGAAAAGTTTTATTCAGAAAATGGTTTAAAGGACCTTCTTGGAGACAGCATAAATGAGGATGATCAACTATATGAGATCATTCATTTACGCGGTGATGATATTGAGATAGCCTTAACCCATAGTAAATCCCAGTATTCTGAGGAATACCACTCCTTTGTGAACGGGCAAAATACCTCTCAGGGAGGTACGCATCTAGCGGCTTTCAGAGAGGCGCTGGTAAGGACTATCCGTGAGTATTACGGGAAGAACTATGAGGCATCAGATGTGCGAAAGTCGGTAGTTTCAGCAATAAGTATTAAGGTGATGGAGCCGGTGTTTGAAAGCCAGACCAAAACCAAACTCGGTTCTACAGATATGGGAGGCAAACTTCCACCGTGCGTACTTATATCAATGATTTCGTAAAACCCATCTGGATAATTACCTCCATAAGAATGCTGAAACTGCAGAGAAGCTGCAACGTAAGATCCTGCAGGCAGAAAGGGAAAGAAGGAGCTATCAGAATTAGGAAACTGGCAAAGACCGGGCGAAAAAAGCCAGCCTTCACAATAAAAAACTTAGGATTGCCGTATACACCTGGGGACAGTAAAAAGGAACGGTACCTGGAGACAACGCTGTTTATAACAGAGGAGATTCTGCGATGATCCATTACAAAAATCCGGGATGTGATACGCAGGCTGTGTTCAGTTTAAAAGGAAAGCCCCTTAATAGTTATGGTCTTACCAAAAAGATCGTATATGAAAATGAGAATTCAATTGCTACAGGCTGCCCTGAACATTGAGGAATCCATAGAGACCTTAGGTATAATAATATAGTGATCGCGACAGATGCCGATGTGGACGGGATGCACATTCGGCTTTTACTAATAACTTTCTTTTTGCAATTCTTTCCTGAACTTATAAAAGAAAACCACCTCTATATACTCCAAACCCCATTATTCAGGGTAAGAAATAAGAAGGAAACAATCTATTGTTACAGTGAGCTTGAGAGACAGCAGGCCGTCAATAAACTTTCTGGCAAAGCAGAAATAACGAGGTTTAAGGGATTGGGAGAAATTTCTCCAGATGAGTTCAAACATTTTATTGGAGAAGATATCCGTCTTGACCCTGTTATGCTGGACAAGGATATGTCCATTGAAGAACTCTTGAGTTTTTATATGGGTAAGAATACGCCAGACAGGCAGGAATTCATAATTGATAATCTTAAAGTTGAACTGGATTTGATCGCAGAGTAGCCTATGAGGTTTAAAAATACTTCCGAAACAAAGATTATTTTCCATCTACATTTTAATTGTAGCTGCTTTTGTAACCAATCTTTTTGTGAATATTGAAATAATGACCACCTCAGAAACCGAGAATGCGATGACTTTTAGTCACTTTCTTCCCAATATTCTCCTTCTGCTATTTGGCATTTATTTTCATCGTATCGCGCAGTCCTTTGATTTTGACAGTGATGGGGAAACCCTGAATTTCAAAAATAATGGGGTTTTTTTTCAAAATTTATGGAATACAGGGTTAAAAGGGCAGAATTTCCAAAATCCAAGCTTATTAATTTTGAAGTAAGCGATTACGGGATCTATGCCAGTTTAAAAATTTATATAAGGAGCCGTCGCAAGAAAGGCCCACGTAGCTATAGGTTCAATATTACATTTTTAGGGAAGAAAAAGAAAAGAGGAATGATCGAGTCCCTGCGTAAGTATTGGAAAAAAATAAAGCAATTTCTTAAATGGATCTAGATAACCAGGATAATTTACCCTTAAACGGGGAGGAACAACCAAAAGAACAACTTATTCGTGTTACAGGCATGTACAAGGATTGGTTCCTAGATTATGCATCATATGTGATCCTGGAACGTGCAGTACCTGCTGTGGAAGATGGTTTTAAGCCGTACACCGCCGTATAATGCACTCCATGAAAGATCTTGATGACGGCAGGTACAATAAAGTAGCCAATATCGTTGGACATACCATGCAGTATCACCCTCACGGGGATGCCAGTATAGGGGATGCCATGGTTCAAATTGGACAAAAAGACCTGCTCATAGATGCCCAGGGAAACTGGGGGAATATTTTAACTGGTGACCGGGCAGCGGCTCCCAGGTATATCGAAGCTCGGTTATCCAAATTTGCCCTGGAAGTTTTATTTAATCCTAAATTAACTGAATGGCAACTTTCCTATGATGGTCGTAAGAAAGAGCCGGTAAACCTCCCGGTGAGATTTCCGCTTTTACTGGCACAGGGAGCTGAAGGTATTGCGGTGGGATTAAGCACAGGATCCTTCCTCATAATTTCATGGAACTTATAGATGCCTCTATAAAGCACCTCAAAGGAAAAAGCTTTAAACTCTTCCCGGATTTTCCAACCGCCGGGGAAGCAGATGTGACAGATTATAATGATGGGATGAGGGGAGGACGAGTGAGGATACGCGCCAAGATCTCCCAGTATGATAAAAATACTCTTGCAATTACGGAGATCCCATACGGTACCACTACCACCTTAATTGAATCTATACTTAAAGCAAACGACAAGGGAAAGATCAAGATCAAGAAGATAGAGGATAACACTGCAGAGAATGTGGAGATCCTTATCTACCTTCCCCAAATATTTCACCAGATAAAACTATTGACGCGCTTTATGCCTTTACCACTTGTGAAAATTCCATTTCACCACTTGGCTGTGTGATCATTGATAATAAACCTGTATTCCTGGGGGTTACTGAAATCTTAAAGCGCTCTACAGATCATACTCTAAGTTTATTAAAACAGGACCTTGAGATCAGGCTGGATGAGTTTGAGGAGCAGTGGCATTTTGCCTCCCTTGAAAGAATATTTATAGAAAACAGGATATACCGTGATATTGAAGAACAGGAGACATGGGAGGGGGTAATTAAAGCGATAGATGAAGGTTTAAAACCTCATATTGGGCATCTAAAAAGAGCCATTACAGAAGAAGATATAGTAAGGCTTACAGAAATAAGGATCAAAGGATCTCTAAATTTGATATCGATAAGGCACAGCAAAAAATAGAAGCCCTTGAGGAGGAGATCGCCAAAGTAAAACATCACCTGGACCATCTTGTAGATTACGCTGTTTCATATTTTGAAAGACTTAAGAAAGAATATGGTGCAGGAAAAGAGCGTAAGACAGATCTTCGCCTGTTTGATGATATAGAAGCTTCCAAGGTGGCTATGCGCAATACCAAGCTATATGTAAATCGAAATGAAGGCTTTATTGGTACCTCCCTTAAGAAAGACGAATTTGTTACAGATTGTTCAGATCGATGATATTATAGTCTTCACGGGAGACGGGAAGATGATGGTGACCAAAGTAGATGCAAAAACCTTTGTAGGTAAGGATATTATACATGTGGCGGTCTTTAAGAAGAAAGATAAAAGAACGATCTACAACCTCGTATACCGCGACGGGAAGAATGGCTCCTCCTATATTAAGAGATTTGCCGTTACTTCTATTACCCGTGACAGGGAATATGATGTAACCCAGGGCAAGAAAGATTCAAAGATCCTGTATTTCTCTGCCAATCCTAATGGTGAAGCAGAAGTTGTTACAGTATACCTTAGACAGGTGGGAAGCATTAAGAAGCTAAGGTTTGAAGTGGATTTTGCAGATATGCTTATCAAGGGCCGAAATGTGAAAGGAAATATTGTAACCAAGTATGCGGTCAAGAAAATTGAACTCAAGGAAGAAGGTGTTTCAACCCTTAAGCCTCGCAGAAATTTGGTTTGATGATAGTGTAAAGCGTCTTAATGTAGATGAAAGAGGAGAGCTTCTGGGAGAATTCAAAGGAGAGGACAGGCTGCTCATTATCACTCAAAACGGAGTGGCAAAAACAATAAAGCCCGAACTTACCACAAGGTTTGATGACGAAATAATTGTCCTGGAGAAGTGGGTGCCTAAAAAACCAATCTCGGCAATATATTGGGAGGCAGAAAAGGAAAAGTATTATGTGAAGCGTTTTCTAAATTGAAAATCCAGATAAGGATGAGCTTTTTATAGGTGACCACGAGAAATCATTCCTGGAATTGGTTTCAACAGATTATATCCCGCAGGCAGAGCTGGTTTTTACTAAAGCGAGAGGTAAAGATCAACGGGCAAATGAAGTGGTAAATCTTGAAGAATTCATTTCAGTTAAAGGGATTAAAGCGCTTGGAAACCAGTTGACTACAGAAAAATTAAACAAATAAACCTATTGGATCCCCGTACCTTATGAACCTGAAGTTGTTCCTACCGAGGAGCTGGAGGTGAAGGATGAGGAAACAGTGGAAAGTAACACACCAAACCTTGCAGAAGGTGAGATAAGAAAAAGTTCCCAGGGGCCAGACAAAATTATTTGATGAGTAATGGGGTTTTTAAAGGAATTTAAGGAGTTTGCTGTAAAAGGCAATATGATAGATATGGCGGTGGGGATCATCATAGGTACCGCCTTTAATAAGGTGGTAGATGTGCTCGTGAAACAGGTCGTAATGCCGCCACTATCAATGATGACAGAAGGGGTTAACTACGCTTCAAGGAGAATAGTCCTGCGGGAAGGTGTTGCAGAACAGCCGGGTGTTTCCCCTGCAGTAGAGGAGATAGCAATAGGATATGGAGCCCTCGTGGAGGCACTCATAGATTTTTTGATTATAGGGATGACCATATTCCTGGTGGTGAAATTAATGAACAGGTTTCGAAGAAAATCTGAAGATCCCAAAGACAAAACAGTCGAAACTCCAAAGAATATTGAATTGCTTACCAATCTTAATGAGTTAATGGAGGAGCAAAATAAATTATTACGAAAAGGCGGGCAAAATAACTGATATTACTCAATACGTTTAACCTCTCCCTTTTCTTTCTGGCTGTCTCCAACCAGGCCGTACTCAAAGGTGTAGGAGTCTTTCCCTGTCGTAAGGATCTTTATATGAATTGGCTGTCTCTCTGCCCGGTTCTTCGGGTTTAAATTCTTAATTATATACTCGCAATCATTCAGCCAGAAGAGGTATCGGTTTTCCCCTGGAAATGATCAATTTCAATAGAGTCATTTCTTACAAATCTTGAAGTGACGATCTCCCCATTGAGGTAAGTTTCAAATTCAAAGGTTCCGGTCCTGTAACTGGCACAATCCCGTTCAGGGGAATAACATCCGGTGAATAACACTAAAACACATAAAACAACCGGGAAATACTTCATTCTTAAGGCTTTTTGGGTCCAGGGGCAACAAGAGCTAACTCTCCCTGGATTTAAATGCAAAATAAAGCTTTTCAAGGGTAATATTCAATTTTCAAAGGCTTCAAAAGAACCGTCAGTGTAAAAAATTACTATTTTTTTTATTTCTTTTCCTGTCCGGGTTGTATCAGAGGCAGGAGTGGCTGATAAATTGCCTGGGGAGCAACACCTTCCTGGGTGGAAGAAGGTGCGGGAGTAGCAACAGAGGGGAGGCTTTAGGAGGTTCTTGCTTTGATACATCGGTTGGAAAACTTCCTTTCCCATTCAGCAACCAATAGAGTTCTACCTCGGGGTAAGTTTGAACTATTTTGAGAACAAAATCAAGGCTGGGTTTATTCCTTCCCGAGATAATATGTGAAATAGAAGAGCGGCCCACATCTATCGCATCTGCAAATGCAGCGGCAGAAAGATCATAATATTCCATCACTTTTTGCAACCTGTTGCTAAACTCATCACTGTTTACCATTGTAAATTATGTTTCAATTTAATTCTGTTTACAAATGTAATAAATAAGAACCAGTCCATCTGCATACAATTGTAAACATATAGTTTTTAAAATAAACTAAAGGTCTACATAAGCATATATAAACAACTAAAATTAAGCAAATTAAGTATCAATTATTGGCGGCATGGATTTTTTCCCAACACCTATGATCTATTTGTTGTTTCAGGAGCTTTCAGTTGTTTACAAAGTTAAACATAATTAGAATTTAAGACTGTTTACAATTGTAAAATTTGCTTTATTTACTTTTGTAAACATGGAAAAAATCAATTACCTCATATGAGGATTTCATTGTAAACTATTCACTTTATAAGGAAGAAAGGCTCCAGGGCCGTTACCTTAATTTTGATCATATAGAAAAGGCTATTCACGAAGTTGGTTCAGCTTTTAAATTTTATGAAGTTGGGAAATCTCATATGGGGGAACCTATCCATAGAATTACTGTGGGCAATGGTAAAATAAAAATTTTTGCATGGTCACAAATGCACGGGAATGAATCTACCACTACAAAAGCGGTTTTTGATATTCTTAAGTCCTTCAGGATATTTGCTAATGAGGAATATATTGAAAGCCTTCTTAAAGAGCTTCAAATTTGTTTTGTTCCATGCTCAATCCAGATGGCGCCAGAGCTTATACAAGAGTAAATTCTCGTGGAGTTGACCTTAACAGGGATGCCCACAACCGGGAAGAGGAAGAAAGCAAAGTCTTGAGAAAGGTATATAATGAATTTAAGCCTCATTATTGCTTTAATCTGCACGACCAACGTACTATTTTTAGTGCCGGCCAAAACCCTTACCTGCTACTATTTCGTTTTTAACTCCGCAATGAATGAGGAGAGGAGCGTCACGCCTTCAAGGAAAGCATCTATGAAAGTGATTGTAGCGATGAATGAGCGACTTCAGGAAAAATCCCCGGAATGGTTGGCAGGTACAGCGATGCTTTTAATATTAACTGCACAGGCGATACGTTTCAATCGCTCGATGTTCCCACCATCCTGTTTGAAGCAGGACATTATTATAATGACTACGAGCGGGAAAAGGTCCGGGAGTTTCTTGTACAGGCTTTAATTACTGCCCTGGAGGTCATTGCTGCAAAAAGATAAACACTAAAAGTGAGGAGGATTATTTCAATATACCTCAAAATGAGAAGCTGTTCTTTGATGTTATTTTACGAAGAGCACTCCTGAAGGATCAAATAGTCGATATCGCCATTCAATACAATGAAGAGTTGGTGGATAATAAAATAGAATTCATACCCTGCATTGAAAAGATAGAAGCCAATTTAAAATTTTATGGGCATAAGGAAATTGACTGTGAGGAAAAAGAAGTTAAGCTTTCAGATGGAGGAGAGGTCAGCGAAAACGTTATAGTTCATAATCTTCTTCTTAAAAATGAAGTTTTAATTATAAAATATGCAAATAACTGAAAATCGTTACTAATTATTTATTGAATTTGTATTAATTTTGTTTTTCATTTAAAGACGTTAAGAGTTATGGCAAAGTACAAATTAGACGATACAGATCATCAAATTCTCGATATGCTAATTGAGAATACCCGCACCCCTTTTACAGATATAGCAAAAAAATTAAATATTTCTGCAGGAACAGTTCACGTAAGGGTGAAAAAAATGGAAGAAGCGCAAATTATACTTGGTTCTTCCCTTACCCTTAATTATGAAAAACTGGGGTATGCCTTTATTGCCTATGTTGGTATATTTTTGAAGAATACATCCCAAACAAAATTTGTATTGGAACGTATTAATGATATCCCATTTGTTACTGTTGCTCACGTAACTACAGGCAAATTCAATGTGTTTTGTAAAATACGTGCACGAAATACGCAACATGCCAAGGAAATTATTTTCCAGCTGGACGATATAGAAGGGGTTTACAGAACAGAGACAATGATCTCTCTTGAAGAAAGTATGATGATAAGAAAAGATTGATGCATTCTATTTTCAAGAGTATGTAACTTTATTAAACTTATATTAAACCTCCTTTGATATCTAGTGTTGAAGGGGGTTTTTTTATATCTTGTAGTTATATGAATAATAACGAAAGTCTTATTATATGACCCTTGCCAATTTACCAATTTCGGAATATCCTGCTTATTACCAAAAGTATATAGACCAATTGCCGCAGGATGATCTACTAAGCCTGTTAAACGGGCAGGGAAAAGAAATGTCTTCATTTTTGGAGGGTCTCAATCAAGATGATCTTAAAAACATTATGCGCCAGGGAAATGGACTGTGGCCCAGGTTTTACAGCATCTTTTTGATACCGAGAGAATTTTCCAATATAGGGCTTTGTGTATTTCCAGGGGAGATAAAACCCCATTGCCCGGGTTTGACCAGGACTCCTATGTACCTGCCTTTTTGCCACGGAAAGAAAAGGGGAAGATCTTCTTGAAGAATATAAAGCCATTAGAGCATCTGGAATCTGTTTATTTAAAAGTTTCAGTAATACCATGCTTAAGGAGAAAGGTGTCTCCAGTGGGGGGAGTTAAGCGTAGCTGCTGCCGGTTTTATCATTGCCGGGCATGAGAAGCATCATCTAAGGTTATTTCAATCTCATTACAAATTATGAGGAAGATTAAAACCTTTTTTCAGTCTTATTAAAAAGACCTACTTCAGCTGGAACAGTAATGATCCCTGGGCAGAGAGTGCTATTATAGCATATTACACTCTTTTTTCTCTTCCATCACTTTTGATCATCGTTGTTTCCATAGCAGGTTATTTTTTTTTGGAAGAGAGGCTGTACAGGGTAAGCTAACCGACCAGATTACTGAATTTATTGGGGCAGATGCAGCCAGAGCAGTGGAAGGAATGATCACCAGTGCTGCAATCACAGAAAACTCCACCTGGGCAATTGTTTTTGGTGTGGCTATGTTATTATTTGGAGCAACCGGGGTTTTTTTCAGATTAAAAAAATCCATGAACAACATCTGGAACGTCGCAGCCAAAAAGAGACATTTATGCGAATGGTCCTGGACAGGGTTATATCTTTTGGAATGGTGCTGGCAATAGGCTTTTTAATGTTAATGGCGCTGGTAATATCAGCTCTGGTCGCCATACTTGGTGATTATATTGGAGATACGGCTCCCGTAATTACGACTGTTGGTTTGAAGATCCTTAATTATGTATTATCATTTGTTTTTATCACAGTACTGTTTGGAGCTATTTTTAAATTGCTGCCAGATATTCATTTGAAATGGAGGATCACAATTTACGGTGCTGCCTTAACTACTATTCTCTTTCTTATAGGTGAATT